>NZ_UETT01000027.1:0-30009 GCF_900115935.1 Pseudomonas sp. 43mfcvi1.1
CCGGCTGTCAGGCCGCCTCGCGAGCAAGCTTTGCTCCCACAGATATGATGGGTGTACGACCGAGAGAGCCAGGCCGGCTGTCAGGCCGCCTCGCGGTGGACGTTGATCTCGGCGCCCCGTTAACCACGATGGCTGAACGAAGGTATTGCGCAGTGGGCAACCCGGCATGGATGCCGGGTTAGCCGCGCTGGGCCATGGATGGCCCTTCGCGGCGGCCCACGGAGCAATGCCTTTGTTCAGGCATGCCGAGCCTAAGCGAGGCACCGAGTGGTGGGGCAGAAGCGCTTTGGTTACTTTCGCGCTTTTCGAAAGTGACCCGCCGTCAGGGCGGAACCCTAAGTGGCCGTTACCGCAGCAACGGATATGCACTCAATCCCATACACACCAAAGTCCCAAAAACCACTCACATATGGGTAGCACCAGACCGCCCATGTTAACCTTGCGCCCATCGCGGAAAAGCCGGGCCAATGCCCCTCCTTTTGCCCCAAACCTTTCAACGAGCCTGCCTGACACCCATGAATACAGCCGTGAACGACCTCTCCAGCCACACGCCGATGATGCAGCAATACTGGCGCCTGAAGAACCAGCACCCCGACCAGCTGATGTTCTACCGCATGGGCGACTTCTACGAGATCTTCTACGAAGATGCGAAGAAAGCCGCCAAGTTGTTGGACATCACCCTGACGGCGCGTGGGCAATCGGCGGGCATGGCGATTCCGATGTGCGGGATTCCTTACCACGCGGCGGAAGGTTACCTGGCGAAGCTGGTCAAGCTCGGCGAGTCCGTGGTGATCTGCGAGCAAGTCGGCGACCCGGCCACCAGCAAAGGGCCGGTGGAACGCCAAGTCGTACGTATCATCACACCGGGCACAGTCAGTGATGAAGCCCTGCTGGATGAACGCCGGGACAACCTGATCGCCGCAGTCCTGGGCGATGAGCGCCTGTTCGGCCTGGCGGTGCTGGACATCACCAGCGGCAATTTCTCGGTGCTGGAAATCAAGGGCTGGGAAAACCTGCTGGCGGAGCTCGAACGAGTCAACCCGGTAGAGCTGTTGATCCCGGATGACTGGCCCAAAGACCTGCCGGCAGAAAAACGCCGTGGCGTGCGGCGTCGGGCGCCGTGGGATTTTGAACGTGATTCGGCGCTGAAAAGTCTCTGCCAGCAGTTTTCCACCCAGGACCTCAAGGGCTTCGGCTGCGAAAACCTGACCCTGGCCATTGGTGCTGCCGGTTGCCTGCTGGCCTACGCCAAGGAAACCCAGCGCACCGCCCTGCCCCACTTGCGCAGCCTGCGCCACGAACGCCTGGATGACACGGTGGTGCTGGACGGCGCGAGCCGGCGCAACCTGGAACTGGACACCAACCTGGCCGGCGGGCGCGACAATACCTTGCAGTCGGTGGTCGACCGCTGCCAGACCGCCATGGGCAGCCGCCTGCTGACCCGCTGGCTGAACCGCCCGCTGCGGGACCTGACGGTGCTGCTGGCGCGCCAGTCCTCCATTACCTGCCTGCTGGATCGTTATCGCTTCGAGCAGTTGCAGCCGCAGCTCAAGGAAATCGGCGACATCGAGCGCATCCTCGCCCGTATCGGCCTGCGCAATGCCCGTCCCCGTGACCTGGCACGCCTGCGTGATGCCCTCGGCGCCCTGCCCGAGCTGCAAGTGGCGATGACCGACCTCGAAGCACCGCACCTGCAGCAACTGGCGCGCACCACCAGCACCTACCCGGAGCTGGCCGCTCTGCTGGAAAAAGCCATTATCGATAATCCGCCAGCGGTGATCCGTGACGGTGGCGTGCTGAAAACCGGCTACGACGCCGAACTCGACGAACTGCAAGCGCTGAGCGAGAACGCCGGCCAGTTCCTGATCGACCTCGAAGCCCGGGAAAAAGCCCGCACCGGCCTGGCCAACCTCAAGGTCGGCTACAACCGCATCCACGGTTATTTCATCGAGTTGCCGAGCAAGCAGGCCGAACAGGCCCCGGCGGACTACGTTCGCCGCCAGACCCTCAAGGGTGCCGAGCGCTTCATCACTCCAGAACTCAAGGCGTTCGAAGACAAGGCGTTGTCGGCCAAGAGCCGCGCCCTGGCTCGGGAAAAGATGCTCTATGAAGCACTGCTCGAGGACCTGATCAGCCAACTACCGCCCTTGCAGGACACCGCCAGTGCCCTGGCGGAACTGGACGTGCTGAGCAACCTGGCCGAACGCGCACTGAACCTGGACCTCAACTGCCCACGCTTCGTCAGCGAACCGTGCATGCGCATCAGCCAGGGTCGTCACCCAGTGGTCGAGCAAGTGTTGACCACGCCGTTCGTGGCCAACGACCTGAGCCTGGACGACAACACCCGCATGCTGGTGATCACCGGTCCGAACATGGGTGGTAAATCCACCTACATGCGCCAGACTGCCTTGATCGTGCTGCTGGCCCACATCGGCAGCTTCGTACCAGCAGCGAGCTGCGAATTGTCCCTGGTAGACAGGATTTTCACCCGGATCGGCTCCAGCGATGACCTGGCCGGTGGGCGCTCGACCTTCATGGTGGAAATGAGCGAAACCGCGAACATCCTGCACAACGCCACCGAACGCAGCCTGGTGCTGATGGACGAAGTCGGACGCGGTACCAGCACCTTCGATGGCCTGTCCCTGGCCTGGGCGGCGGCCGAACGGCTGGCGCATTTGCGAGCCTACACCCTGTTCGCCACCCACTACTTCGAGCTGACGGTACTGCCGGAAAGCCAGCCGCTGGTGGCCAACGTGCACCTCAACGCCACCGAGCACAACGAACGCATCGTTTTCCTGCACCACGTGCTGCCCGGCCCGGCCAGCCAGAGCTACGGCCTGGCAGTGGCGCAGTTGGCCGGCGTGCCGAGCGAAGTGATCAGCCGTGCCCGCGAACACCTGAGCCGCCTGGAAACTACCAGCCTGCCCCACGAAGCACCGCGCCCGACCAAAGGCAAACCGGCCGCTCCACAGCAAAGCGACCTGTTCGCCAGCCTGCCCCATCCGGTGCTTGATGAACTGGCCAAGCTCGATCTGGACGACCTGACTCCACGTCGGGCGCTGGATTTACTCTATACATTGAAGACACGGATCTAACGCACAGGCTTTCAAGCTGTTAGAATCTCGCGCGGTTTGGGATGCTGCGGACTATTAGCCTGGTTCGCAGACTACCGCTCCCGAACCTGGCGACCCCACCCGTGAAGGGGATTCGCTGCCGCCGCCTGAGGAGAGAATTAGAAATGACCTTCGTCGTCACCGACAACTGCATCAAGTGCAAGTACACCGACTGCGTAGAAGTCTGTCCGGTGGACTGCTTTTACGAAGGCCCGAACTTCCTGGTCATTCACCCGGACGAGTGCATCGACTGCGCCCTGTGTGAACCGGAATGCCCGGCGAATGCCATTTTCTCGGAGGACGAAGTGCCGACCGGCATGGAGAACTTCATCGAGCTGAACGCCGAGCTGGCGGATATCTGGCCGAATATCACCGAGAGGAAAGACGCCCTGCCGGACGCTGCAGAGTGGGATGGCAAGCCTGGCAAGATCGCAGACCTCGAACGCTGATTACCCCTGCGCTCCTCGAAAAGGCCCCTCGTGGGCCTTTTTGCTGCCTCGAACAAAATCGCAGGCAAAAAAAAGGGGCGGTTTGACCCGCCCACATTTTTTCCCTAATCCCTTTAATCCTATTCATCATCCTGATGAATCGCGTCCTGCGATGTCCTTCCTTCCCATCGTCCTTGACGGGTGTGTCTGTCCGTCGACACAGGACTGATATTAGTGTTTTCCCGGACGAGTGCAATTCACCTGATACGGTCAACGCACGTTGTCACACCACGTTCATCAATTAAATTATCCTTTAAAATCATTAAACTACAGAAAATTTTACGGTTTCCATAGCCGTCTATCCCTTCAATGGGAAACCAAACACTTACGCAATACTAGGCAAAAGCTTACAAGCTGAAACTACAAATAGAATGAGATTGGAAAGCAGTCACCGCAGAAACGAAAAAGCCCCGAACCAGTCGGGGCTTTCGCTGTTGCACTGAGCTTCATGTCACTGGAACAGCGACTCGCTCGACAAGCCGTTTTTCTCCAGGATCTCTCGCAGACGCTTGAGGCCTTCTACCTGGATCTGCCGGACCCGCTCACGGGTCAGGCCAATCTCCAGGCCAACATCTTCCAGGGTGCTGCTTTCATGACCCCGCAAACCGAAGCGGCGAATCACCACTTCCCGTTGCTTGTCGGTCAGTTCCGAAAGCCACTGGTCAATGCTCTGGGAAAGGTCATCATCCTGAAGTAGCTCGCACGGGTCCGTGGGGCGATCGTCGGTGAGGGTGTCGAGCAGGGTTTTATCCGAGTCCGGCCCCAGTGAAACGTCCACCGAGGACACCCGCTCGTTGAGCCCAAGCATGCGCTTGACCTCACCTACCGGTTTCTCCAGCAGGTTGGCGATTTCTTCGGGTGAGGGTTCATGGTCGAGTTTCTGGGTCAACTCACGGGCGGCCCGCAGGTAGACGTTCAGTTCCTTGACCACATGGATCGGCAACCGGATGGTCCGGGTCTGATTCATGATCGCCCGTTCGATGGTCTGGCGGATCCACCAAGTGGCGTAGGTCGAGAAACGGAAGCCGCGTTCGGGGTCGAATTTTTCCACGGCGCGAATCAGGCCCAAGTTGCCCTCTTCGATCAGGTCCAGCAGCGAAAGCCCGCGATTGACGTAGCGTCGGGCGATTTTCACCACCAGGCGCAAGTTGCTTTCAATCATGCGTTTTCGACCGGCCGGGTCGCCACTTTGCGACAGCCGCGCAAAATGAACTTCTTCCTCGGGGGAGAGCAGCGGCGAGAACCCGATTTCGTTGAGGTACAGCTGAGTGGCGTCCAGCGCCCGGGTGTAATCGATGTACTTATGTTGTTTAAGTGAAGCGGAGTGTCTGGATTTGGCACGAACGGAAGGTGGAGTCGCCCCTTCATCATTCGACATCGAATCCATAGCGATGCCGGTCTCCATAAGGAGAACCTCATCGTCGATGTCAAACTCCGGCACTTCTTTACTGAGAGCCATTGTTATAGTCCTTTGGTGAGTTCGACCTCAAGCTCAAGCGACGCCTTTATCCTTGGCAACGCTGGAGCCTGTTCCCTCTACGTGACGGAACAGGCTGACAATCAAATCAACGACGTGGCAGGAATTGCAGCGGATCTACTGGTTTACCTTGTCGGCGAATCTCAAAGTGCAGTTTCACCCGGTCCGTTCCCGTCGATCCCATTTCGGCAATTGTCTGTCCGACCTTGACCTGCTGCCCCTCCCGAACCAACAGCCTGCGGTTGTGACCGTAGGCACTGACGTAGGTATCGCTGTGTTTGATGATCACGAGTTCGCCGTAGCCCCTCAAACCACTCCCGGCGTACACAACCGTGCCATCAGACGCGGCTAAAACAGGCTGTCCCAAATCCCCGGCGATATCAATTCCTTTATTCAAACTACCGTTTGAAGAGAATTTTCCAATAAGAACGCCATTAGAAGGCCATCCCCAGCCTGTCGGGGCGGGGCCTGCCGGAGGCATCGGAGCGGGGGTCGGTTTGCTCGCGACGGACGGTACTGTCGCCGTTGCAGCCCCCGCCGGGCGGCGAATGACCGTGGTTTTACTCGACGACGATGCCGTCGATCCCGACTGCGTCACCACTGCGGTAGGCGTTGAACCGCTACGGCCATCGAAGCGAATCGTCTGACCGGGGTGGATCGTATAAGGCGCAGGAATGTTGTTACGCGCCGCGAGGGCCTTGTAGTCCCAGCCATAGCGAAAAGCGATGGAAAACAGCGTATCGCCGCGACGGACTACATACTGGCCGGTCGTTACTGTAGGACGTTGTGGTGCTGCACTGTTGCGATCGACAACCCGGACATTACCCGATGGTGTACTGGAACATCCGACCAGCAAAGTGCTCAAGACAAGGCCAGTCACCAGGCGCTGAAAGCTCGTGATACCCATACGCTGCGCAATGACTGTGAGACTCACCCGCCGCTCCCTTTGTGGTGGCTGAAAAATGGGAAACTGCCTGTCCAGGCAGAAATACATACAAATATAGCTGGCAGCGAACGCGTCTCTATTAATGAGGCGCCAAGTGCCGCCGCACACGTTTGCTCGATACCGTTGCCCGCTGTTTCATAAAGCAGCGCCGCTGTAAGACACAACCGATGCCGCAGAATTCAGCGTCTGTTTATAAATGCTCAGGCCAACGGCCCGTTGAGCAACGGCACGAATCGCACCGCACCCAGGACATGCCGCGAGAAACCGTGTTCTTCACGCACGATCAGCATCAATTGCTGAACCTCGCCGGCCCCTACTGGAATGACCAGCCGCCCACCAGGAGCAAGTTGATCCAACAGGGCCTGGGGTACATCGGTGGCCACCGCGGTCACAATGATGCCGTTATACGGCGCCAGGGCCGGCCAGCCTTCCCAGCCATCGCCCCAACGAAACACCACGTTGCGCAGGTTCAACTCAACCAGGCGCTCCTTGGCGCGATCCTGCAATACCTTGATCCGCTCAACGGAAAACACCCGTTCCACCAACTGCGACAACACCGCCGTCTGGTAACCCGAACCGGTACCGATCTCCAACACCTTGTCCAGCGGCCCCGCCTCCAGCAGCAACTCGCTCATGCGGGCCACCATGTACGGCTGGGAAATGGTCTGGTTGTGGCCGATCGGCAATGCCGTATCTTCATAGGCGCGATGAGCCAGGGCTTCATCGACGAACAGATGACGCGGCGTTCGGCGAATCACCTCCAACACCTGGGCGTTGGACAGGCCTTCTTCGTAGAGACGCTGGATCAGTCGTTCACGGGTGCGCTGGGAGGTCATGCCGATTCCGCGGCGCAGCATATCGTCTTGCTCACGAGCCATCAGCGCAGCCCCTCCAGCCAGCCATCGAGATTTCGAAAGGCGTCGTTGAAGGTACGGTCCAGTTGCAACGGCGTGATCGAGACATAACCTTGCATGACCGCATGGAAATCGGTGCCCGGCCCACCGTCTTCGGCATCACCGGCGGCGGCGATCCAGTAACCGGCCTTGCCACGCGGGTCGACGACGTGCATCGGTTTGGCGGCGCGGGCACGGTGGCCCAGGCGAGTGAGCTGGATGCCGCGGATGTGATCGAGCGGCAGGTTGGGGATATTCACGTTCAGCACCGTGCGTGGCGGCAGGTCCAGCGCACCGTGGGCTTCGACCAATTTACGGGCGAAATAGGCGGCGGTAGGCAAGTTGTCGACCTGGCGTGAAACAAACGAAAAGGCAAACGATGGTTTTTCCAGGAAGCGTCCCTCCAGGGCCGCGGCGACCGTGCCGGAATACAGCACGTCATCCCCCAGGTTGGCCCCCAGGTTGATGCCCGACACCACCATGTCCGGCGCGCGTTCCAGCAACCCGTTGATCCCCAGGTGCACGCAATCGGTCGGTGTGCCGTTGAGGCTGATGAAACCGTTGTCCAGATAGCAGGGGTGCAACGGACGGTCGAGCGTCAGCGAGCTGCTGGCGCCGCTTTTGTCCTGGTCCGGGGCGATGACCACGCACTCGGCAAAATCCGCCAGCGCAGCATAAAGCGCGGCAAGACCGGGTGCAGTCACCCCGTCGTCGTTAGAAATCAGAATACGCATGGGCTGTCCGTCTGCCCCACCGGCACCAGATCGACGAGTTCGCGCACCAAGACAGTGGCGAAACATCCGGCCGGCAGGACGAATTCCAGTTGCAGAATGTCAGGCGAGGGATAATGCCACGACAGCCCGCCAATGGGCAGTCGCAGGATGCGACGTTCGTGACTCATTCCCGTGTTTATCAACCAGTCGCGCAAATCGGCCTCGCCCGCTGCGACGGCTTGTTCCAGCTCGAACGTCGCACCGGCGGCAGGCGAAGGCCCCTCGCCCCACTGCGGCCCGGTCGGGTGCAGATCGAGGATCGCCAGGCGTGGATCGCTGCACTCAGCCTCGCCGGCCGGGAAGAAGCTGCGACTATCGGTGAAGGCGAGCAAGTCGCCCACCTGGGCTTTCTGCCAGGTACCGTCGGCGACCCGCGCCGCCAACACCTGGTTGAACAGAAAACTGCGGGCGGTAGACAGCAGCCGCGAGCGCACATTGCGCTGCTCCGGCAAGGCCTTGCGCGCCGCCCAGGCACGGGCATCGACGACATTGCCACCGTCATGCCCGAAGCGCTGGGCGCCAAAATAGTTGGGGATGCCCTGACGGACAATCTGTTGCAGGCGCGCGTCTATCGCCGCTGTGTCGCCCTTGAATTGGGTCAGGCGCAAGGTAAAGCCGTTGGCCGAGTGCGCGCCGCGTTGCAGCTTGCGCCTGTGGCGTGCGGTCTTGAGTATCTTCAGTGTGTCATTCTCTGCCGCCGACAAGTCCGGATCGGCCTTGCCCGGCAATTGGACGCTGAACCACTGGCGGGTCAAGGCCTGGCGGTCCTTGAGCCCGGCGTAGCTGACAGTGCGCAACGGCACGCCAGCGGCCTTGGCGATTCGCCGGGCCGCTTCTTCGGTGTTCAAGCCACGTTTTTCAACCCAGATCCACAGGTGCTCGCCATCGCCGGTCAACGGAATGTCGAGCACTTCATCGACCTGGAAATCTTCAGCGCTGGCCTTGAGTACCGCGCTGCCCAACGACTCGCCATAGGCCCGCGGCCCCAACAGTTCCAGTTCAGTCATGGGCGCAGCAACAAGGCAACGGAGTGGACGGCAATGCCTTCTTCGCGACCGACGAAACCCAGCTTCTCGGTGGTGGTGGCTTTCACGTTCACTTGGTCCAACTCAACTTGAAGATCCTCGGCGATCAAGCGGCGCATCGCTTCGATGTGCGGCGCCATCTTGGGGGCCTGGGCAACGATGGTGTTATCGACATTGCCGACTTTCCAGCCCTTGGCGTGGATCAGCGAGACCACATGCCGCAGCAGCACGCGGCTGTCGGCGCCCTTGAATTGCGGGTCGGTGTCGGGGAAGTGCTTGCCGATGTCACCCAGGGCAGCCGCGCCGAGCAAGGCATCGCTCAAGGCGTGCAGCAGGACATCACCGTCAGAATGCGCGAGCAGCCCGAAGCCGTGTGCGATCCGCACGCCGCCCAGAGTAATGAAGTCGCCTTCAGCGAAACGGTGAACATCGTAGCCGTGGCCAATACGCATAAAAAAACGCCCCGATTTTTGTCAGGGCGTGATTCTACCTGCATTAGGCGTTTAGAGCGCGCGCATGATGCTGCAAGTGGTCGTCAATGAAGCTGGCGATGAAGAAGTAGCTGTGGTCGTAGCCCGGTTGCAGGCGCAACTCCAGCGGATGACCAGCGGCCTTGGCGGCTTGCTGCAGGGCTTCGGGCTTGAGCTGATTTGCCAGGAAGTCATCGCGATCGCCCTGATCCACCAGCAATGGCAGTTTCTCGTCGGCTTCGGAGATCAGCGCGCAGGCATCCCATTCGCGCCATTTCGAGCGGTCTTCCCCCAGGTAACGAGAGAACGCTTTCTGGCCCCATGGGCAATCCATCGGATTGTTGATCGGCGAAAAGGCCGACACCGAACGGTAACGCCCCGGGTTGCGCAAGGCGCAGATCAACGCGCCATGGCCACCCATGGAATGACCACTGATGCCACGTTTATCCGAGGCCGGGAAATGCGCCTCGACGAGTGTCGGCAATTCCTGCACCACGTAGTCATGCATCCGATAGTGCCGGGCCCACGGCTCCTGCGTGGCGTTCAGATAAAAGCCCGCCCCCAGGCCGAAATCCCAGGCACCGTCCGGATCGCCCGGCACATCGGCGCCTCGCGGGCTGGTGTCCGGCGCAACGATGATCAGGCCCAGCTCAGCGGCCATGCGCTGGGCACCGGCCTTTTGCATGAAGTTTTCGTCGGTGCAGGTCAACCCGGACAACCAATACAGCACCGGCAACTTGCCGCCCTGCTCGGCTTGCGGCGGCAGGTATACGGCAAACACCATGTCGCACCCGAGCACTTCGGAACGGTGCCGGTAACGCTTGTGCCAGCCGCCGAAGCTTTTCTGGCAGGAAATGTTTTCCAGACTCATGACCGACCTCAGAAATGGATGACGGTGCGGATGCTCTTGCCTTCATGCATCAGGTCGAATGCCTTGTTGATATCTTCCAGGCCCATGGTGTGGGTGATGAAAGTATCCAGCGGGATCTCGCCCTTCTCGGCCATTTCCACATAGCTTGGCAACTCGCTGCGACCACGCACGCCGCCAAACGCCGAGCCGCGCCAGACGCGTCCGGTCACCAATTGGAATGGACGGGTGGCGATTTCCTGGCCGGCCCCGGCGACACCGATGATCACCGACTCGCCCCAACCTTTGTGGCAGCACTCCAGCGCGGCACGCATCAATTGGACATTGCCGATGCACTCGAAGGAAAAGTCCACGCCGCCGTCAGTCATGTCGACGATGACTTCCTGGATCGGACGGTCGAAGTCTTTCGGGTTGACGCAATCGGTGGCGCCCAGTTGCTTGGCGATTTCGAACTTGGCCGGGTTGATGTCGATGGCGATGATGCGCGAGGCCTTGGCCTTCACCGCGCCAATCACCGCCGACAGGCCGATGCCGCCCAGGCCGAAGATCGCCACGGTGTCACCCGGCTTGACCTTGGCGGTGTTGATCACCGCGCCAATGCCAGTGGTGACGCCACAACCCAACAGGCAGACTTTTTCCAGCGGCGCTTCTTTTGGGATCTTCGCGACGGAGATCTCCGGCAACACGGTGTACTCCGAGAACGTCGAGGTGCCCATGTAGTGGAAAATCGTCTCGCCTTTGTAGGAAAAACGCGAAGTACCGTCCGGCATCAGGCCTTTGCCCTGGGTGGCGCGAATCGCCTGGCACAGGTTGGTCTTGCCCGACTTACAGAATTTGCACTGGCCGCACTCCGGCGTGTACAGCGGGATCACATGGTCACCCACCGCCACCGACGTCACGCCTTCGCCGATGGCTTCGACAATGGCGCCGCCTTCATGGCCGAGGATCGACGGGAAGATTCCTTCCGGGTCAGCGCCCGACAAGGTATAGGCATCGGTGTGGCAGACACCGGAAGCCACCACACGCAACAGCACTTCGCCCGCCTTGGGCATGGCGACGTCGACTTCAACGATTTCCAGGGGTTTCTTGGCCTCGAAGGCAACGGCAGCGCGCGACTTGATCATCCGGGTTCTCCAGCAAATAAAAACAAGACCGGGAGTGTAATCCTCCACTGGACGATGAATAATCCAACCAAAAGCAAAACATTATTGCCGTACAGGGATAATCTTTATGTCCGACAACCGCTGGGAAGGGATCGACGAGTTCGTCGCCGTGGCCGAATGCAGTCAATTCACCGCCGCAGCCGAACGTCTTGGGGTTTCGTCTTCCCATATCAGTCGACAAATCGTACGGCTCGAAGAACGCCTTCAGACACGGTTGCTCTACCGCAGCACCCGCCGGGTCACCCTCACCGAGGCCGGGCAGACTTTTTTGCAGCACTGCCAGCGCCTGCAGGATGGCCGCGAGGAAGCGTTGCGAGCGGTGGGCGATCTCACCAGCGAACCCAAGGGCATGCTGCGAATGACCTGCGCCGTGGCCTATGGCGAACGATTTATCGTGCCGCTGGTGACGCGGTTCATGGGCCTTTATCCACAGTTGCGGGTAGACATCGAGCTGAGCAACCGGCCTTTGGACTTGGTGCATGAGGGCCTGGACCTGGCGATTCGCCTGGGTCGCTTGCAGGACTCGCGCCTGGTCGCTACGCGTCTGGCACCCCGGCGCATGTACTTGTGCGCTTCACCTTCTTATCTGGAACGCTATGGCCGACCCCATAGTTTGTCGGAACTGAGCCGCCACAATTGCTTGATCGGCAGTTCCGACATTTGGCAGTTAGAGCAGAACGGGCGGGAATTTTCCCAGCGGGTACAAGGAAACTGGCGCTGCAACAGTGGGCAAGCGGTGCTCGATGCGGCGCTGCAAGGGGTCGGGTTGTGCCAACTGCCGGATTATTACGTGCTGGAACATCTGCACAGCGGCGCGTTGATCTCGCTGCTGGAGGCTCATCAGCCGCCGAATACGGCGGTGTGGGCGCTATATCCGCAGCAGCGGCATCTGTCGCCGAAGGTGCGCAAGTTGGTGGATTACTTGAAGGAGGGATTGGCGCAGCGACCGGAGTATCGAGGGTAGCACTGGTTTTTCGGGTTGTCTGAGCGATTGCTATCGCGAGCAGGCTCGCTCCCACATTGGATCTTCAGTGCCTGCAAATTTTGTGTACAGCCAAGATCCCTTGTGGGAGCGAGCCTGCTCGCGATGGCGATTCAGGACGTGCCGCATCTCTGGTTAATGCCGATTCGCCCAGCGCTGGCGCAACCACTCCAGATCTTCCGGCCGAGTGACCTTGATGTTATCGGCCCGCCCTTCGATCAACCGTGGCGCCTGCCCCGCCCATTCCATGGCGGACGCTTCGTCGGTAATCAGCGCATCCGCCACCAGGCTATCGGCGAGGGCCCGATGCAAGGCGCCGAGGCGGAACATCTGTGGCGTGTAGGCTTGCCAGATCACACTGCGATCAACGGTTTCCAGCACGCGGCCCTGCTTGTCGACACGCTTGAGGGTATCGCGCGCCGGGACGGCCAGCAGGCCGCCGACCGGGTCGTTCGCCAGTTCACTGAGCAATGTATCCAGGTCATCCCGGGCCAGGTTGGGCCGGGCGGCGTCATGCACCAGCACCCAATCGTAATCGTCGGCACCCTGTTCGTGCAGATGCAGCAAAGCATTGAGCACGGAGTCCGAACGCTGCTCGCCACCGTCCACGCGCTGGATGCGCGGGTCGTTGGCGCAGGCCAGGGTCGGCCAGTAAGGATCATCGTGAGCAACGCTGACCACCACGCCTTTAACGGTCGGGTGATCGAGGAAACAGCCAAGGCTGTGTTCGAGAATTGTGCGCCCGCCCAACTGCAGGTATTGCTTGGGACGGTCCGCGGCCATACGGGCACCGACGCCCGCGGCAGGAATCACGGCCCAGAAGGCCGGCAAACGGATACTCATTGGGCCAACTGGTAGAGGGTTTCACCCTCCTTGACCATGCCCAGTTCATGACGAGCCCGCTCTTCTACGGTCTCCATGCCTTTTTTCAACTCACTGACCTCAGCGTCCATCACCCGATTGCGCTCCAGCAATGCTTCGTTTTCCGCATGCTGATCGGCTATTTGCTGAGTCAGGTCGGCCACTTGCGCCAGACTGCCATTGCCCACCCACAGGCGGTACTGCAGGCCGGCCAGCAACAGGAGCAAGACAAGAAACAACCAATTGGGACTGCGCATCGAATATCAGGTATCCAGTGAAAAAAGACAGCCATGCCAAACTTTGAAACGTCTGATAGCACGAAGCCTGGAAAAACCAGGCTTGTGCTTGATAAGGCATCAGATTAGAAGCAAAACCGCCGCCAAGGCGACCTTTTCGACACAATCCGCTGTCTTTTTACCATTTACTGCTTAGCCGCGAAACTCGGCGCGACCGTTGTACTTGGCCTTGCCGTTCAACTGCTCTTCGATACGCAGCAGTTGGTTGTACTTGGAAACGCGGTCGGAACGGCACAGCGAACCGGTCTTGATCTGGCCCGCCGCAGTGCCCACGGCCAGGTCGGCGATGGTCGAATCTTCGGTTTCGCCGGAGCGGTGGGAGATCACGGCAGTGTAGCCGGCGGCCTTGGCCATCTGGATGGCTTCCAGGGTTTCGGTCAGGGTGCCGATCTGGTTGAACTTGATCAGGATCGAGTTGGCAATCTTCTTGTCGATGCCCTCTTTCAGGATCTTGGTGTTGGTCACGAACAGGTCGTCACCCACCAGCTGGGTTTTCTCGCCGATCTTGTCGGTGAGGATTTTCCAGCCAGCCCAGTCGGATTCGTCCAGACCATCCTCGATGGAGATGATCGGGTAACGCTCGGTCAGGCCCTTGAGGTAGTCGGCGAAACCTTCGGCGGTGAACACCTGGCCTTCGCCAGACAGGTTGTATTTACCGTCTTCGAAGAACTCACTGGCGGCGCAGTCCAGGGCCAGGGTCACGTCGGTGCCCAGCTTGTAGCCAGCGTTGGCCACGGCTTCGGAGATCACTTTCAGCGCGTCTTCGTTGGAGGCCAGGTTCGGAGCGAAACCACCTTCGTCGCCAACAGCGGTGCTCAGGCCACGGGCTTTGAGCACAGCCTTGAGGTGATGGAAAATCTCGGTGCCCATGCGCAGGCCTTCGGAGAAGGTCTTGGCGCCAACCGGCTGCACCATGAATTCCTGGATGTCGACGTTGTTATCGGCGTGCTCGCCACCGTTGATGATGTTCATCATCGGCACCGGCATCGAGTAGACGCCCGGGGTACCGTTGAGGTTGGCGATGTGGGCGTACAGCGGCAGGTCCTGGTCCTGGGCAGCGGCCTTGGCAGCGGCCAGGGATACGGCGAGGATCGCGTTGGCGCCCAGGGTGGCTTTGTTTTCAGTACCGTCGAGCTTGATCATTGCGTGATCGAGGGCTTTCTGGTCGGCAGGATCCTTGCCCAGCAACAGCTCACGGATCGGACCGTTGATGTTGGCGACGGCTTTGAGCACGCCCTTGCCCAGGTAACGGCTCTTGTCGCCATCACGCAGCTCCAGCGCTTCGCGCGAGCCAGTGGAAGCACCGGACGGCGCGCAGGCGCTGCCGATGATGCCGTTGTCGAGAAGCACGTCCGCTTCGACAGTGGGGTTGCCACGGGAGTCGAGAACTTCACGACCTTTGATGTCGACGATTTTTGCCATTGTTGTAAACACTCCAAAGTTGACGAAAACGCTGTGGGAGCACGGCTTGCCGGCGATGGGGGCCTCAAGGACGCCATCGCTGGCAAGCCATGCTCCCACAAGAGCAGTGCGGCCAGCGGGCCAGAGCGATAATCGAGCGGTACTCTACCGGAGAAAACCGCGTTACGCGGTTTCTATCGTCGGAAAACTCTTGACCAGCTCATCCAATGCCTTGAGCTGAGACAGGAAAGGTTCCAGCTTGTTCAAGCGCAAGGCACAAGGGCCGTCGCACTTGGCGTTGTCCGGATCGGGGTGGGCCTCGAGGAACAGACCGGCCAGGGACTGGCTCATGCCAGCCTTGGCCAAGTCGGTGACCTGGGCGCGACGACCGCCGGCGGAGTCGGAGCGACCGCCCGGCATCTGCAAGGCGTGCGTCACGTCGAAGAGCACCGGGTATTCGAACTGCTTCATGATGCCGAAGCCGAGCATGTCCACCACCAGGTTGTTGTAGCCGAAACTCGAACCACGCTCGCAGAGGATCAACTGGTCATTGCCGGCTTCTTCACACTTGCTCAGGATGTGTTTCATCTCCTGGGGCGCGAGGAATTGGGCTTTCTTGATGTTGATCACCGCACCGGTCTTGGCCATCGCGACCACCAGGTCGGTCTGGCGCGACAGGAAGGCCGGCAACTGGATGACGTCGCAGACCTCGGCGGCGACCGCGGCCTGGACTGGCTCGTGGACGTCGGTGATGATCGGCACGCCAAAGGCTTGCTTGATGTCCTGGAAGATCCGCATGCCTTCTTCCAGGCCCGGGCCACGGTAGGACGTCACGGACGAGCGGTTGGCCTTGTCGAAGCTGGCCTTGAAGACATAAGGGATACCCAGTTTCTGGGTGACCTTCACGTATTCCTCGCAGACCTGCATCGCCATGTCGCGGCTTTCCAGCACGTTCATGCCGCCAAACAGCACCATGGGCTTGTCGTTGGCAACCTCGATGTCGCCGACACGAATGATCTTCTGGGCCATCGTCTTATGCCTTTTTCTGGTGTTGAGCCAAAGCGGCTTTCACGAAACCACTGAACAGTGGATGACCGTCCCGTGGCGTCGAGGTGAACTCGGGGTGGAATTGGCAGGCGACGAACCATGGATGATCCGGCGCCTCGACCACTTCCACCAACGCGCCGTCACCGGAACGACCGGAGATCTTCAGGCCGGCCTCGATCAGTTGCGGCAGCAGGTTGTTGTTCACTTCGTAGCGATGACGGTGACGCTCGACGATCACATCCTTGGCGTAGCAATCGTGCACCTTGGAGCCGGCTTCGAGCAGGCAATCCTGGGCGCCGAGGCGCATGGTGCCGCCCAGGTCGGAAGCTTCGGTACGGATTTCCACGGCACCGGTGGCGTCTTCCCACTCGGTGATCAGGCCCACGACCGGATGGCCGCTGGCACGGTCGAACTCGGTGGAGTTGGCGTCTTTCCAGCCCAATACGTTACGGGCGAACTCGATGACCGCCACTTGCATGCCCAGGCAGATACCCAGGTAAGGCACCTTGTTTTCGCGAGCGTACTGCACGGCCGTGATCTTGCCTTCCACGCCCCGCAGGCCGAAGCCACCCGGCACGAGGATCGCATCGGCGCCCTCGAGCAGGCCGGTGCCCTGGTTCTCGATGTCTTCGGAATCGATGTAGCGCAGGTTGACCTTGGTACGGTTGCTGATACCGGCGTGACTCATCGCTTCGATCAGCGACTTGTAGGCGTCCAGCAGTTCCATGTACTTGCCGACCATGGCGATGGTGACTTCGTGTTCCGGGTTGAGCTTGGCATCGACCACGGCATCCCATTCGGACAGGTCGGCGCCAGCGCACTGCAGGCCGAAGCGCTCGACGACGAAATCGTCCAGGCCCTGGGAGTGCAGGATGCCCGGGATCTTGTAGATGGTGTCGGCGTCTTCCAGGCCGATGACCGCGCGCTCTTCAACGTTGGTGAACTGGGCGATCTTGCGACGCGAAGAAATGTCGATCGGGTGATCGGAGCGGCAGATCAGCACATCCGGCTGCAGGCCGATGGAACGCAGTTCCTTGACCGAGTGCTGGGTTGGCTTGGTCTTGGTTTCACCCGCGGTGGCGATGTACGGCACCAGCGTCAGGTGCATCAGCATCGCGCGCTTGGCGCCGATCTCGAAACGCAACTGGCGGATGGCTTCGAGGAACGGTTGCGACTCGATGTCGCCCACGGTGCCGCCGATCTCGACCATCGCCACGTCGGCATCGCCAGCACCCTTGATGATGCGGCGCTTGATTTCGTCGGTGATGTGCGGGATGACCTGGATGGTCGCGCCCAGGTAGTCACCACGGCGCTCTTTGCGCAGCACGTGTTCGTAGACACGGCCGGTGGTGAAGTTGTTGTTCTGGGTCATGGTCGTGCGGATGAACCGCTCGTAGTGGCCCAGGTCCAGGTCGGTCTCGGCGCCGTCGTGGGTGACGAACACTTCACCGTGCTGGAACGGGCTCATGGTGCCCGGGTCAACGTTGATGTACGGGTCCAGCTTGAGCATGGTGACCTTAAGTCCCCGCGCCTCCAGGATGGCCGCCAATGAAGCCGAGGCAATGCCTTTCCCCAATGAAGAAACAACACCGCCCGTGACGAATATGTAGCGCGTCATGAAAAACCCTAGAAGTCTGCGTTAAAGCGGTCCGAGCCGCCGGGGAAAGCGAAGGAAGGCCGAAGCCCCCGATCACCTGCATTAATCACAGTGCACCTTTCAAAAAAACCGCCGCGTTGGGACAGACCGGAAGTGAAATCACCGGTACGTTGCTCGCTACACATTTTTTGGAATCGCCCAGCAAAGACTGCTTGGTAATCGGCAACTCCTGCAATTCAGGCGAATCCACAGAAGTTGTATCAAGAAGGGAGCGTAGTCTACCGGAAAGCCCCTTTCAGCTCAAACCCAGATCTTGGCTTCCTGGCGTCCAGATCAATTGCCAACTGCCATCAACCGGCGCATCGAGCCCGGCCAGGTTGGCCACCGCCAGCAATTGCTCGCCCTGATACAGCAGCGGCAATCGGCCGCGAACGAACGCCGGCACGCCCTTTTCATTGAGCAAACGCTTGAGGTCACGATGACCACGACCCGGTAACGCCATCACCTCGCTGCCTTGACGATAGCGCACGCAAAGCGGTCCCGCAGGTGGCTTGCCGTTGAGTGCCACCCGACCATTGCCCGGCAAGTACAGCGCAACCACCGGATCCGCCCAGCCGACGGCGCCTGACACCGGACATAGCCAGTGGTCGGATAACCACCAGACCCGCCCGGCGGCCCGGTGCAACTCACCACCGGCCAGCCGCCAGATCGGCCGGGCATCGTCTGCGGCATCGCGCAACGAATCCCAGCCCGACCAGTGATCGCTGTCGGGCAGCAGGGTCATCGGCGCCAACCAATGGCTCAACGCGTTACGCTGACGGGCCGGCGACAACGCCCGCAAAGGCGCCAGCGCCAGGGATTGCAGACCAAGCCAATCGAACGCGTCCGGGGGCGCGGCCTGGGCCAGGTCGATCCGCGCCAGATCATCCAGCAAACCTTGGGCTTCGCCCATGTGCGCAGCGCTGCGGGCCAGGGTCGCCGAAGCTTGCGGCCATTGCTCGGCCAGCACTGGAAAAACCCGTTGGCGCAGATAATTGCGCGCGTAACGGTGGTCGTCGTTGGAGGGATCGTCGATCCAGCTCAAGCCTTGTTGCGTCGCATAGGCCTCCAGCTCAGCGCGGGACACGTCGAGCAGGGGGCGCAGCAAACAGCCCTGTCCCAGCGGACGCTGCCTCGGCATCGCCGCCAAGCCCCTCACCCCTGCCCCACGCAGCAAACGAAACAACAGGGTTTCGGCCTGGTCGTCGCGGTGCTGGGCGGTAAGCAGCACTTCATTGCTGCGGAGCGCCGCCACGAAGGCACCATAACGAGCGTCCCGGGCAGCGCGCTCGATGCTGGCGCCGGGCTGGACTTGCACGCTCACTACCTCAAGCGGCACTCCAAGCGCGTTGCAGACCGAACGACAATGGTCCGGCCATGCATCGGCCACAGCCTGGAGGCCATGATGGATGTGGATAGCACTCAGGGGCGGCAGGGTTTGGGTTTTTGCCAGGGACGCAAGCAGGTGCAGCAGGACGGTGGAATCGAGGCCGCCGGAGAAGGCGATGCGCCAGGTAGCAGCATTGCGCCAGGGGGATAGCTGTGTGAGGAGCCGGGTGGGCAGGTCGATGCTTGTGTTCATGGGTATCAGCCTTGGCACAAATCAAATGTGGGAGCGGGCTTGCTCGCGAAGGCGGTGAATCAGTCAACACATGGGTTGAATGTTAAACCGCTTTCGCGAGCAAGCCCGCTCCCACACTGGCCCCCACAACTGCTGGAAGCTTGGTCAGATCAGAGACCGTAGCTCATCAACCGCTCGTAGCGACGGGCCAGCAGCGCGTCGTTGTCGAACTTCTTGAGCATCGACAGTTGCGAACTCAGCTCAGCGCGGATCAGTGCCGCGGCCGCAGCCGGGTCGCGGTGGGCGCCACCCACTGGCTCGTTGATCACTTTGTCGACGATGCCCAGGCCTTTGAGACGCTCGGCAGTAATGCCCATCGCTTCAGCCGCGTCCGGGGCCTTCTCGGCGGTTTTCCACAGGATCGAGGCGCAGCCTTCCGGCGAGATCACCGCGTAAGTGGAATATTGCAGCATATTCAGTTGATCGCAGACACCGATGGCCAGCGCACCGCCGGAACCACCTTCGCCGATCACAGTGGCGATGATCGGGGTTTTCAGGCGAGCCATGACCCGCAGGTTCCAGGCAATCGCCTCGCTCTGGTTGCGCTCTTCGGCGTCGATGCCCGGGTAGGCGCCCGGTGTATCGATGAACGTCAGGATCGGCATCTTGAAGCGCTCGGCCATTTCCATCAGGCGACAGGCCTTGCGGTAGCCTTCCGGACGCGGCATGCCGAAGTTGCGGCGTACCTTCTCGCGCACTTCACGGCCTTTCTGGTGACCGATCACCATCACCGGCTGGTCTTCCAGGCGGGCGACACCGCCGACGATCGCGGCGTCGTCGGAGAAGTGACGGTCGCCATGCAACTCATCGAACTCGGTAAAGATGTGCTCGATGTAGTCCAGGGTGTAGGGTCGACGTGGATGACGCGCCAGGCGGGCGATCTGCCAGCTGGTCAGCTTGCCGAAGATGTCTTCGGTCAGCGTGCGGCTTTTGTCCTGCAGACGAGAGATTTCATCGCCGATATTCAGCGAATTGTCATTACCGACCAAGCGCAACTCTTCGATCTTGGCTTGCAGGTCGGCGATCGGCTGTTCGAAATCTAGAAAATTCGGGTTCATAGGCGTCCGTCTTGGGTCGACGTCCAAGAGAGCTTGGGCCGGCCGGTTGTCTATTCGCGCCTACCTTAAGGGAGAGGCGCGTTCAGGTCGAGATTAAAAATTCGGGTCGAGATCAGGGGCATTCCGGTTTCAAGAATGGCCCCTGGCCGTCAACGGTATTGGAGGAAGACGTTGTCTTTGCCGAACTGGTCACGCAAGGCTTGAATCAACGCATCCGCCGGATCGATTCGCCAGCCCTCACCGAACTGCAGCACAGCCTTGGCATCGGGGCGCACGTACTCCATGGTGATAGGGCAGGCACCGCGATGGCGCTTGAACAATTCGCCCAACCAGCGTAGCTGATCGCCCTTGAGATCCTGGGTCTGCAACTTCAGGCGCAGGCTCTCGGCCAGGTTGGTACGGGCATCTTCCATGCTCATCACCCGCTTGACCCGCAGCCGCAGGCCACCGGAAAAGTCATCATTGCTGACCTCGCCTTCCACCACCACCATCGCGTCGGTCTGCAGCAGCGATTGCGCCGAGTGGAACGCATCGGCGAACAACGAAGCCTCGATGCGCCCGGAGCGGTCGTCGAGGGTGATGAAGCCCATCTTGTCGCCCTTTTTGTTCTTCATCACCCGCAGGGCGATGATCATGCCGGCGACGGTCTGCGTATCGCGAGCCGGCTTGAGGTCGATGATGCGCTGGCGGGCGAAGCGGCGGATCTCGCCTTCGTATTCATCGATCGGGTGCCCGGTGAGGTACAGCCCCAAGGTGTCTTTCTCACCCTTGAGGCGTTCCTTGAGGGTCAGTTCCTTGGCCTTGCGATGGTTGCCGTAGACATCGGCGTCCTCTTCGACGAACAGCCCGCCAAACAGGTCGGCGTGACCGCTATCGTGGGTGCGGGCGGTCTGTTCGGCGGCCTTGATCGCTTCTTCCATGGCTGCCAGCAACACCGCGCGATTGCGGTCGATGTTAGCCTGGTAGGCCTTGGGCTCATCCTGGAAGTATGGCCCCAGGCGGTCCAATGCCCCGCTGCGGATCAAACCGTCGAGGGTGCGCTTGTTGATGCGCTTGAGGTCGACCCGGGCGCAGAAATCGAACAGGTCCTTGAACGGCCCGTCCTGGCGCGCTTCGGTGATGGCCTCCACCGGGCCCTCGCCCACGCCCTTGATCGCACCGAGACCGTAGATGATGCGACCTTCGTCGTTCACCGTGAACTTGAACTCCGAAGCGTTCACGTCCGGTGCGTCGAGGCGCAGCTTCATGGTCCGCACTTCTTCGATCAAGGTCACGACCTTGTCGGTGTTGTGCATATCCGCCGACAGTACCGCGGCCATGAACGGCGCGGGGTAATGGGCCTTCAGCCACGCGGTCTGGTACGACACCAGGCCATACGCGGCGGAGTGGGATTTGTTGAAGCCGTAGCCGGCGAATTTTTCCACCAGGTCGAAGATGTTACCGGCCAGGTCCGCATCGATACCGTTGTTCGCGCAACCTTCAATGAAACCGCCACGCTGCTTGGCCATTTCCTCGGGCTTTTTCTTACCCATGGCTCGGCGCAGCATGTCCGCGCCACCGAGGGTGTAGCCGGCCATCACCTGGGCAATCTGCATCACCTGTTCCTGGTACAGGATGATGCCGTAGGTCGGCGCCAGCACCGGCTTGAGGCCGTCGTACTGGTAGTCGGGATGCGGATACGCCAGTTCGGCGCGACCGTGCTTACGGTTGATGAAGTCGTCCACCATGCCCGACTGCAACGGGCCCGGACGGAACAGGGCCACAAGTGCGATCAGGTCTTCCAGGCAGTCGGGCTTGAGCTTTTTGATCAGCTCTTTCATGCCCCGGGATTCAAGCTGGAACACCGCCGTGGTTTCGGCTTTTTGCAGCAGGCTGTAGGTCGGCTTGTCATCCAGCGGGATGAAGGCGATGTCCAGCGGCTCTTCGCCGACCTTGGCCCGGTCACGGTTGATGGTCTTCAGGGCCCAGTCGATGATGGTCAGGGTCCGCAGGCCGAGGAAGTCGAACTTCACCAGGCCCGCCGCCTCGACGTCATCCTTGTCGAACTGGGTCACCAGGCCGTCGCCCTCTTCGTCGCAATAGATCGGCGAGAAGTCCGTCAGCTTGGTCGGCGCGATCACCACGCCCCCGGCGTGCTTGCCGACGTTACGCACCACGCCTTCGAGCTTGCGCGCCATCTCCCAGATTTCCGCGGCTTCTTCATCGACCTTGATGAAGTCCCGCAGGATTTCTTCCTGCTCGTAGGCTTTTTCCAGGGTCATGCCGACTTCGAACGGGATCATCTTCGACAGACGATCCGCCAAACCGTAGGACTTGCCCTGCACCCGCGCCACGTCGCGCACCACAGCCTTGGCGGCCATGGAACCGAAAGTGATGATCTGGCTCACCGCGTTTCGACCGTATTTCTCGGCCACGTAGTCGATCACCCGGTCGCGACCGTCCATGCAGAAGTCGACGTCGAAGTCGGGCATGGACACCCGTTCCGGGTTGAGGAAACGTTCGAACAGCAGGTCATATTCCAGCGGATCGAGGTCGGTGATCTTCTGTACGTAGGCCACCAGCGACCCGGCGCCCGACCCACGGCCAGGGCCCACCGGCACGCCGTTGTTCTTGGCCCACTGGATGAAGTCCATCACGATCAGGAAGTAACCGGGGAACCCCATCTGGATGATGATATCCAGCTCGAAATTCAAGCGGTCGACATAGACCTGGCGCTTGGCTTCATAATCTTCAGTGGTGTCCTTGGGCAGCAGGACGCTGAGGCGTTCCTCCAGGCCGTCGAAGGACACTTTGCGGAAATACTCGTCGATGGTCATGCCATCGGGAATCGGGAAGTTGGGCAGGAAGTGCTTGCCCAGCTTCACTTCGATGTTGCAGCGCTTGGCGATCTCGACGGTGTTTTCCAGCGCCTCGGGCAGGTCGCTGAACAACTCGGCCATTTCCTCGGCGCTCTTGAGGTATTGCTGGTCGCTGTAGTTCTTTGGACGTCGCGGGTCATCGAGGGCGCGACCTTCACCGATGCAGACACGGGTTTCGTGGGCCTCGAAGTCTTCCTGCTTGATGAAGCGCACGTCGTTGGTCGCCACCAGCGGCGCGCCGATCTTGTCGGCCAGGGCCACGGCGGCATGCAGGTGCTCTTCGTCGTTGGGACGATTGGTGCGCTGCACCTCGATGTAGAAGCGGTCCGGGAACACCGACATCCAGTCACGGGCCAGGGTCTCGGCTTCCTCGGGGTTGCCACTGAGCAGGGCCAGGCCGATTTCACCTTCCTTGGCCGCCGACAGCATGATCAGCCCTTCGCTGGCCTCGGCCACCCACTCGCGCTCGATGATGATCGAACCATTGCGCTGGCCGTCGATAAAGCCACGGGAGATCAGCTCGGTGAGGTTGCGATAACCCACGGCGTTCATCACCAGCAGGCTGATACGGCTCAGCGGGGCATCCGGGTCCTTGTTCGACAGCCACAGGTCGGCCCCACAGATCGGCTTGATCCCGGCACCCATGGAGGCCTTGTAGAACTTGACCAGCGAACACATGTTGTTCTGGTCGGTGACCGCCACGGCAGGCATGTTCATGCCCACCAGGGTCTTGACCAGGGGCTTGATCCGCACCAGACCGTCGACCAGGGAGTATTCAGTGTGCAGGCGTAGATGAACGAATGAAGCCGGCATAGTGATCCTGCGTTAAGTCATGAAAACAACAAGGCCCGGATTGTACCGGGCCTTGGGTAAAACATCAGCCATGAGCATCCTGCCAGGCAAACATGCACACTACTTTTGTGGCGAGGGGATTTATCCCCGCTGGGCTGCGAAGCGGCCCCTGGATCTTGAGAACTCGTTGTGTCAGGCAGACTTTTCGGGCCGCCTCGCGCCCCAGCGGGGATACCCTCGCCACAAACAGCCTGCATCAAGAAACCGTAATCTGACCACTCACGATCAAGCCATCACGGGCTTCATAAGCCAGCCGCACCGGCGCGAACGAACGCCGGTGGATCGGCGTTGGCCCCAGGCGCGCCAGGGCTTCCAGATGAACGGGGGTTGGATAGCCTTTGTGACTGCCGATGCCATAGCCCGGATAGATCAGCTCGAAGGCGCTCATTTCCCGATCGCGGCTAACCTTTGCCAGGATCGAGGCCGCCGCGATGGCCGGCACCTTGCCGTCGCCCTGGATGACCGCTTCGGCGCGCATCGACAGTTTCGGGCAGCGATTGCCATCGATCATCGCCAGCTTCGGCGTGATATGCAGCCCCTGCACGGCACGCTGCATGGCGAGCATGGTGGCGTGCAGGATATTGAGTTCATCGATTTCTTCGACTTCGGCCCGGGCGATGCACCAGCTCAGGGCTTTCTCGCAGATCTCGTCGTAGAGTTTTTCCCGACGAGCCTCAGTGAGTTTCTTCGAATCGTTGAGGCCAAGGATCGGCCGCTTCGGGTCGAGAATCACCGCCGCCGTCACCACTGCGCCGCACAATGGGCCACGCCCCACCTCATCGACACCGGCCACCAGCTCTTCCACTTCGGCAACCAGGTTGAAGTCCAGGCCCATCTGTAGCTTCGAGTTACTCATGGTTTTGCGCCGATCAGGGTCAGTACTGCGTCTGCGGCCTGGTTGGAGGCATCGCGACGCAGGGTACGGTGGATTTCGTCAAAGCCCCGGGTCTGCTCCTCACCGCCGTCGAGCAAGGGCGACAGCGTGTTGGCCAACGCCTCGGCGGTCGCTTCGTCCTGCAGCAGCTCCGGCACCAACAGGCGCTGGGCCAACAGGTTCGGCAAGGAAACGTAGGGACTCTTGACCATGCGCTTGAGAATCCAGAACGTCAGCGGTGCCAGGCGATAGGCGACCACCATCGGGCGTTTATACAACAATGCCTCAAGGGTAGCAGTACCGGAGGCAATCAACACCGCATCGCAAGCCGCCAACGCTTCATGGGAACGGCCGTCGAGCAACGTCACCGGCAAATCGCGACCGACCAGCAGCGCTTCCAGCTGAGCCCGGCGCTGCGCACTGGCACACGGCAAGACAAAACGCACACCTGGGCGCAGCGCCCGAAGGCGTTCGGCGGCGTCAAAGAACAAGCCACCCAGGCGACTCACCTCGCCGCCCCGACTGCCGGGCATCAAGGCCACCAGAGGCCCTTCGGGCAGGCCCAACGCCTGGCGAGCCGCATCGCGGTCGGCTTCCAGGGGAATGGTATCGGCCAGGGTGTGCCCGACGAACCGCACCGGTACGCCCTTCTCTTCGTAGAACCGGGCTTCGAACGGCAGCAACGTCAACATCAGGTCGCAGCCTTCGCGAATCTTCAGCACCCGCTTCTGCCGCCAGGCCCAGACCGACGGGCTGACGTAGTGCACGGTCTTGATCCCGGCCTGACGCAACTTGAGTTCGATATTGAGGGTGAAATCCGGGGCATCGATGCCGATGAACACATCCGGCTTTTCATCGACCAGGGTCTGGATCAGCTTCTTGCGTCGGGCCAGCAGCTCGCGCAGGCGACCGAGCACTTCCACCAGCCCCATGACCGACAAACGCTCCATCGGAAAATAGGACGTCAGCCCCTCGGCCTCCATCAACGGCCCGCCGACACCGATGAATTCGACCGCCGGATGCTGCGCCTTGAGCGCCCGCATCAGACCGGCGCCCAGAATGTCACCGGAAGCCTCTCCCGCCACCAGTGCAACACGCAAGTTAGCCATGGTCAGCGAGTGATGCCGCGGGTCGAAGACTGGATGGAGTCGCGGAAGATCGCGACTTCCGGGTACTGCGTCGAGGCCTCGGCCAATTCGGCGAGCGCCTGCTCGACCGTCAGGCCCTGGCGATACACGACCTTGTAGGCACGACGCAGCGCCGTAATAGCCTCTTCGCTGAAACCACGGCGACGCATGCCTTCGAAGTTCATGCTTCGGGCTTCGGCCGGGTTACCGAACACCGTGACATAGGCCGGGACGTCCTTGCCAATGGCCGTGCCCATGCCAGAGAAGCTATGGGCGCCGATATGGCAATACTGGTGCACCAGGGTGAACCCGGACAGGATCGCCCAATCATCCACGTGCACATGGCCGGCCAGCGCGGTGTTGTTGACCAGGATGCAATGGTTGCCGATCACGCTGTCATGGCCGATGTGCGCATAGGCCATGATCAGGTTGTGGTCGCCCAGGGTCGTTTCGGAGCGGTCCTGAACGGTGCCACGGTGAATCGTCACGCCTTCACGGATCACGTTGTGATCGCCGATGACCAGACGGGTCTCTTCACCTTTGTATTTGAGATCGGGCGTATCCTCGCCTACCGAAGAAAACTGGTAGATGCGATTGTGACGACCAATCCGGGTCGGGCCCTTGAGCACTACGTGGGGACCGATCACCGTACCCTCGCCGATTTCCACACCTGCGCCGACAATCGACCACGGGCCGACCTCGACATCGGCGGCCAGGACGGCCGTCGGATCGATGATTGCGCGAGGGTCAATCAAACTCATAGCTTGCGTTCCGCACAGATGATTTCAGCGGAGCAGACTGGCTTGCCGTCGACCGAAGCCTGGCATTCGAATTTCCAGATCTGGCGCTTGCAACTGATGAACTTGGCTTCGAGGATCAACTGATCGCCCGGGGTGACCGGCTGGCGGAAACGCAGCTTGTCGGAACCGACGAAGTAATAGAGCGTGCCGTCGGCAGGCTTTACGTCGAGCATTTTGAAACCAAGGATCCCGGCAGCCTGAGCCATTGCCTCGATGATCAGCACGCCCGGCATGATCGGATGCGCGGGGAAGTGGCCATTGAAGAACGGCTCGTTGATGCTGACATTCTTGTAGGCGCGAATGCGCTTGCCTTCAACGTCCAGGTCCACCACCCGATCCACCAGCAGGAACGGGTAACGGTGAGGCAGGTATTCGCGAATCTCGTTGATGTCCATCATTTCGGGGGGAAGCCTATGTAAAGATTGGGAGCGCACGAGTGACGCGCACTCCGCTAGCAAATCAAGAAGCCCTAACGGCTGTGCACACTTGATATGGAAATGGTATCAGCCATCTGATGAAGCATTACCGCCAGGGGTCACGTCCCCTACACGCTTTTCCACCTGCTTGAGGCGCCGCGCGATGTCATCGAGCTGGCGGATACGGGCCGCGCTCTTGCGCCATTCGGCTGCCGGTTGCATGGCCGTACCGGAAGAATAGGCACCCGGCTCGGTAATCGAGTGGGTCACCATGGTCATCCCGGTCAGGAACACGTTGTCACAGATATCGATATGCCCCACCAACCCCACGCCACCGGCGAGCATGCAGTGCTTGCCGATCCTGGTGCTGCCGGAGATGCCCACGCAGGCCGCCATGGCGGTGTGATCACCGACCTGGACGTTGTGGGCGATCTGGATCTGGTTGTCGAGCTTGACGCCATTACCGATGACCGTGTCGGCCAGGGCACCACGGTCGATCGCGGTGTTGACGCCGATCTCCACATCATCGCCAACGGTGACGCCACCAATCTGGGCGATCTTTTGCCAGATGCCTTTTTCGTTGGCGAAACCGAACCCTTCACCGCCCAGCACTGCGCCGGACTGAATCACGACCCGCTTGCCGATGCGCACATCGTGGTACAGGGTGACCCGTGGTGCCAGCCAGCCGCCTTCGCCGATCTCGCTGCGCGCGCCGATGACACAATGGGCGCCCAGCGTAACGCCGGCACCGATTCGGGCCGCGCTTTCGATGACCACGAACGGACCGACGCTGGCCGTGGGATCGACCACGGCATCCGCCGCAATCACTGCGCTGGGATGAATACCAGCAGCCGACTTGGGCTTGGGATCGAACAGGTGGGAGATTCGTGCATACGCCAGGTACGG
This sequence comes from Pseudomonas sp. 43mfcvi1.1, assembly GCF_900115935.1. Classification (NCBI taxonomy): domain Bacteria; kingdom Pseudomonadati; phylum Pseudomonadota; class Gammaproteobacteria; order Pseudomonadales; family Pseudomonadaceae; genus Pseudomonas; species Pseudomonas sp. 43mfcvi1.1. Next base: position 27,952 of record NZ_UETT01000027.1, read on the forward strand.
ATCGGGCACGATCAGGGCATCGCCGGCAAACCCATCGGCATCAGCGGCCTTGAGCAACAGCGCGGCAGCCCGGCTGTCGGCCAGGTACTTGCGGTATTGGGGATTTGCCAGAAAGCTCAACTGAGCTGGGCCAGCCTCTTGCAAAGTGGCTAGCCCAGTAATTGCCTTCTCCGGGTCGCCACGCAGGATGGCGCCGAGGAACTCGGCCAATTGGCCGAGCTTGATAGTCGCTGTCATGGATTACTTCAGCTGATTCATGCGCTCGATCACCTGGCGCGTGATGTCGTATTGAGGTTTGACATCGATCACTGCGCCACGCTCGAACACCAGGTCAAAACCACCTTTCTTGATGACTTCTTCCACGGCGCTGTCGAGTTTCGGCTTGAGTTGCTTGAGCATTTCGCGGTCAGCAACGGCTTTCGCTTCGTTCAGCTCCTTGGACTGGAACTGGAAGTCACGGGCCTTTTGCTTGAATTCAAGCTCCAGACGCTCGCGCTCGCCCTGGGCCATCTTGTCGCCACCGGCTACCAGACGATCCTGGATGCCCTTGGCGCTGCTTTCCAGGCCCTTGAGCTTGGTCAGTTGCGGGCCGAACTTTTTCTCCGCATCCACGGCGTATTTCTTCGCCGCGTCGGACTCCAGCAAGGCCATCTGATAATTCAGCACGGCGATCTTCATGTCGGCAAAAGCCGGACCTGCGACCAGTACGGTCGCCAGGAGAACCAATTGAGTCAACTTACGCACGATGTACTCCTACAAAATCCATTGTCGTTATCTTGGGCCAGATACTTAGAACGTCTGGCCGAGGGAGAATTGGAACACTTGGGTTTCAGCGTCATCCGGTTTCTTGATCGGCATTGCCAGCGCGAAACTCAATGGACCCAGCGCGGTGACCCAGGTCACGCCCACACCAACGGAACTGGCCATGTTGCTCAGGCTGATGTCGTTGCACTGTGTGTTGGACCTGGTGCCGTTGGCGTTGGTGGTGTCACTGCAACTCGAATCGAACACGTTACCCACGTCCCAGAATACCGAGGTACGCAGGGAACGCTGGTCCTTGACGAACGGCATCGGGAACAGGACCTCGAGGCCACCCTGGATCAGCACGTTGCCACCGAACGGAAGCGGATCCTGATCCGGGTCACGAATGGTGCCTGGATTGTTGCCCTGGCTCGGCGTACTGCGCGGGCCCAGGGTACTGTCCTTGAAGCCACGTACCGAGTTGAAACCGCCGGCGTAGTAGTTCTCGTAGAACGGCAGGCCATCGGTCGAACCGTAGCCGTCACCATAGCCCAGTTCAGTGTGCAGGCGCATGGTGTAGTTATCAGACAGCGGCTGGAACAACTGGCCACGGTAGTCGAGCTTGAAGAACGACAGGTCGCTGCCAGGAGTGGTGGTTTCGAACACCAGGCTCTGGGAATGGCCACGGGTCGCCAACACACCTTTGTTCAGGGTCGACTCGGACCAGCCGGCGGACGCCTTGAAGTTCAGGTAGCTGTCGCCTTCCTTGTTAACGAAATCGAAGATCTCGTCGACGGTGTAGCGACCGGTGTTGATCTTGTCCTGCTGGGCAGTCAGGCCGAACGTCAGGCGCGAAGTCTCGCTGATCGGGTAGCCCACGTTGGCGCCGACACCGTAGCTGTCCACCGCGTAGCTGGAGATATCGGAATCGAGCTCGTCATAGTCGGTGGTGCGATAGAAGGCGTTGTAGCCCAGGCTCACACCGTCGGCAGTCCAGTAGGGGTCCACGAAGCCGAAGTTGTAGCGGGTCTGGTACTCACTGCGGGTCAAGCCGATGCTGACCTTGTTACCGGTACCCAGGAAGTTGTTCTGGGTGATCGAGCCACCGAGGATCAAGCCGGCGCTCTGGGCGAAACCGACACTGGCGGTGATCGAGCCGGAAGCCTGCTCCTCGACGCTGTAGTTCACGTCGACCTGGTCATCGACGCCCGGTACGGCCGGCGTCTCGACGTTGACTTCCTTGAAGAAGCCCAGGCGCTCGAGGCGGGTCTTGGACTGGTCGATCAGGTAGGTCGAAGCCCAGCCACCTTCCATCTG
>NZ_UETT01000005.1:0-440722 GCF_900115935.1 Pseudomonas sp. 43mfcvi1.1
CACACAAATCTATCGCATACCCATTCGCTGGCACGTGACCGCAAGGCACGCACCGGCTACCGAATTTCTTGACGACCATAGAGCATTGGAACCACCTGATCCCATCCCGAACTCAGAAGTGAAACGATGCATCGCCGATGGTAGTGTGGGGTTTCCCCATGTGAGAGTAGGTCATCGTCAAGATTAAATTCCGAAACCCCTATCTGCTGACGCAGGTAGGGGTTTTGTTTTGCCCGCAGGAAAGTTCGTACGAGCATCGCGGACAGTTCCCGGCTGTCACAGCCCACCGACAGTGCTAAGGTTCTGCCCTAGCTTTTTGCATTTTCAAGGATGCCTTTCATGCCGGACGCAACATCCCTTAGCCCAGCTTTCATGGTGGTTCACGGGAATCGCCTTGATGAATTGCGCAGCCTGGTGATCAGCTTGATGCGGCGCTATCCGCTGGCCCCCCTTGAAAATGAAATCGCACTGGTACAGAGCAACGGCATTGCTCAATGGCTCAAGCTCGCGCTGGCTGAAGACCCGGAAGACGACGATTCAGGCGGCTGCGGTATTGCGGCTGCCATTGATGTGCAACTGCCGGGCAGTTTCATGTGGCAGCTTTATCGAACAGTCCTGGGACGTGATGAAATTCCGGCCAAGTCCCTGCTGGATAAGGCCCCGCTAACCTGGCGCCTGATGCGGCTGCTGCCGCAGTTGATCGAGCAGCCTCATTTCGAACCTCTGCGACGATTCCTCACCCACGACACTGACTTGCGCAAGCGTTATCAACTGTCCGAGCGTCTTGCCGATCTGTTTGACCAATACCAGGTGTACCGGGCCGACTGGCTTGAGGATTGGGCTGAGGGGCGACACCAGACAAGAAATGTCCGAGGCGAAATCAAACCGCTCGCGCCGGCAAATTGCTGGCAAGCGGAACTGTGGCGAGCCTTGTTGCTTGATGTGGGAGAGCAGGGCATGGCGCAAAGTCGTGCCGGTGTTCATCAGCGCTACATCGAACGTATCAACAGCCTGGAAGTCGCTCCAAAAGGCCTCCCCGCGCGGGTCATCGTGTTTGGTATTTCTTCATTGCCTGCCCAAGTCCTCGAGGCGCTCGCTGGTCTTTCCCGGTTCAGCCAGGTTCTGCTATGTGTGCATAACCCATGTCGTCATCATTGGGCGGACATTGTCGCCGACAAGGACTTGCTGCGTCATCAATACAAGCGCCAGGCACGCAAGGCTGGCATGCCCGTCGTCCTCGATCCGCAAACCCTGCATCAACATGCCCATCCGTTACTGGCTGCCTGGGGCAAACAGGGACGCGACTATATCAACCTGCTCGACAGCTACGATGATCCCAACAGTTATCGCTCTGTATTTCGCGATGGGCGAATCGACCTGTTCACTGATGGGACCCCCACGACCCTTCTCAGCCAGTTGCAGGATGACATCCTGGAGCTACGCCCCCTGAACGAAACCCGGGAACACTGGCCTGTCGTCGATACGGAGCGGGACGGCTCGATCCGTTTTCATGTGGCTCACGGTGCCCAGCGTGAAGTTGAAATTCTCCACGACCAATTGCTGGCCCACTTCAGCGCGGATCCGACCCTGCGCCCACGGGACATCATCGTCATGGTCCCGGACATCGACAGTTATGCGCCGCACATTCGCGCGGTGTTCGGCCAGCTCGACAGGAACGACCCTCGTTTCATTCCATTCACGCTGACCGACCAGGGCCAACGTGGACGTGATCCGCTGTTGATCGCCGTCGAGCATTTGCTCAAGCTGCCGGACAGTCGTTTCCCGGTCAGCGAAATCCTTGATCTGCTGGATGTCCCCGCGTTGCGCGAACGGTTTGGCATTGATGAGGCCGACCTGCCGACTCTGCATCGTTGGATCGAAGGGGCAGGCATTCGCTGGGGGATGAGCGCCGAACACCGTGCCGGGTTGGGCCTGCCCGCAGAACTTGAGCAGAACAGCTGGCATTTCGGCCTGCGTCGTATGTTGCTGGGGTATGCCGTCGGCAGTTCAAACGCTTATGAAGGCATTGAGCCCTATGACGAGATCGGAGGCCTGGATGCGGCGTTGATCGGTCCCCTGGTAGCTTTGCTGGATGCCCTGGAAGTCGCCCATCAGGAACTCACCCGGCCGGCTTCACCGCAGCAATGGGGGGCACGCCTGCAAGACCTGATGCAGTTGTTTTTCCAGGCGAGCAACGAGCATGACGACTATCTGCTGGCCCAACTTGAAGACTTGCGTGAAACCTGGCTGGAAACCTGTGAGTCGGTGGGGCTGCACGATGAATTGCCGCTGACGGTGGTGCGTGAGGCATGGTTGGCCGGGCTGGATCAGGGGCGACTGTCCCAACGTTTCCTGGCCGGGGCAGTCAACTTCTGTACCTTGATGCCGATGCGCGCGATCCCCTTCAAACTGGTGTGCTTGCTGGGGATGAATGATGGGGATTACCCACGCGCCCAGCCACCCCTGGATTTCGATCTGATGGGCGGCGATTATCGCCCGGGCGATCGTTCCCGGCGCGAAGATGATCGTTATCTGTTGCTGGAGGCCCTGCTTTCGGCCCGGGAAAAACTGTATATCAGTTGGGTTGGGCGCAGCATTCGCGACAACAGTGAGCGACCGGCATCGGTGTTGATTGGCCAACTTCGGGACCATCTCGCCAGTGGTTGGCGGCTGGCAGATGACAGTAAGAGTCTTCTCGATGCCCTGACCCAGCAGCACCCGCTGCAACCGTTCAGTGCGCGTTATTTCCATCAAGGCGATGAGCTGTTCAGTTACGCCAGCGAATGGCGGATGCTCCATGACGCTTGCGATCACACCGACAAGAACCAGGTGCTGGAACCCTACGTTCAGGAAGAACCTTTGGGCCTCGGACAGTTGCAGGATTTCCTGCGCAATCCAGTCCGCCATTTCTTCAGTCAGCGACTGAAGGTGTTCTTCGAGGCCATCGAAGCGCCTCTGGCCGATGACGAACCTTTTGTGCTCGATGCGCTGCAACGCTACAGCCTGAGTGACAGCTTGCTTGAAGCGGCCCTGGTACGCCTGGACCAGCCGGATCTTGCCCTCACCGCCCACGCCCAAAGGCTGCAGAACAGTGGCTTGTTGCCTATGGCCGGTTTTGGTGAGTGCCTGCAACGCGAGTTGATCGAGCCCTTGCCGGATCTGCTCCAACGTTACCAGCAGCTTTTGGCGTTATGGCCGACACCCTCGGCCAGCGCTGTGCCAGTCAGCCTGCAATTGCAGGGCGTGAATGTCGAAGGTTGGCTCAGCGGCTTGCACCAACGCTCCGACGGTGCGGTCCTCGCCATCACCGCCATACCCAACAGCATCGGTTCTACCAAGACCCGTAAATGGCATCGCCTGATACGACCCTGGGTCAATCATCTCGTGGCCTGCGCTAACGGCTTGTCGTTGACGACGGCGCTGGTGGCCAGTGATGACAGCTTGCTGCTGGCACCTTTTGAAGAGCCTGTCGCACAAAAGTTGTTGGGCGACATGCTGCAGGCCTGGCAGGCCGGTATGCGCCAGCCGCTACCGATCGCAGTGAAGACGGCTTTCGCCTGGCTCGGCCAGAGTGATCCGGTCAAGGCCGGAGCGGCGGCTCGCAAAGCCTATGAAGGCGATGGCCAGACGTTTGAAGGCGAGCGGCGGGAAAGTCCGGCCCTGGCTCGACAGTTTCCTGATTTCGATGCCTTGATGGCTGACGAAACATTCCCCGATTGGTGCGATGCGCTTTACCGACCCTTGCTCGAAGCTCCATGGCGTTCTTTGGTCGGCGAGGAGGCCCGTTCATGAGCCGGCAGACACCATTGGCACTGGCGTTCCCGCTACGAGGCAGCCAACTGATCGAGGCCAGCGCCGGGACCGGCAAGACCTTTACCATCTCGGCGCTGTACTTGCGACTGGTACTGGGGCATGGCGGTTCGGCGGCCGGTTTTGGCCGCGAGCTGCTTCCACCGCAAATCCTGGTCGTGACCTTTACGGACGCCGCCACCAAAGAGCTGCGTGAACGAATTCGCACCCGTCTGGCCGAAGCTGCACGTTACTTTCGTGAAGAAATTCCAGCCCCGGATTCGCTGATCGCCGAGCTGCGTGACGAATTCGATGCAGGGCAATGGCCCGGTTGTGCGAATCGGTTGGATATCGCCGCGCAATGGATGGACGAGGCCGCTGTCTCGACCATCCACAGTTGGTGCCAGCGCATGTTGCGTGAGCATGCCTTCGACAGCGGTAGCCTGTTCACCCAGACCTTGGAAACCGATCACAGCGAGTTACTGGGCGAGGTGTTGCGCGATTATTGGCGGCTGTTCTGCTATTCGATGCAAGGCGAGGCGCTGAACTGGGTGCGTACCCATTGGGGCGGGCCGGCGGCGCTGTTGCCACGGGTGAGGGGGTTGTTTTCCAGCGAGCGTGGCGACGCTGACGAGCTTGAGCCTGCCGAACTCATCGCTGCCTCCCTGCAGGAACGTAGTGCCGCCTTGCTTGATCTCAAGGCGCCGTGGCGGCAATGGGCGGTGGAACTGCTGGAGATCTGCCAGCAAGGCGTCGCCAGCAAGTCTGTCGATGGGCGCAAGATGCAGGCGCGTTACTTCGAACCGTGGTTTCAGAAGATCACTGCCTGGGTGGATGACGAAAGCCTTGAACTGCTGGATATCGGCACCGGGTTCACACGGCTGACCCCCGAGGGCATGGCCGAAGCCTGGAAAGGTGAAGTGCCCAATCATCCCGGGCTGGACGCCATGGCCGGTCTCAAGGCCAGCCTGGAGGCGTTGCCCACGCCGGATGCCGCGGTGTTGCAGCATGCCGCGCAATGGGTCGGGGCGCGCTTCGAGGCCGAGAAACGGCGCCGCGCCGAGATGGGCTTCGATGACATGCTCCTGCGCCTCGACACGGCTCTGCAGGCCGACGGTGGCGAGCGTCTGGCGAGCCTGATCCGCGAGCAGTTTCCGGTGGCGCTGATCGATGAGTTCCAGGACACCGACCCGGTTCAGTACCGGATCTTCGAAAGCATCTACCGCATCGAAGACAATGACCCGGAGACCGGGCTGTTCCTGATCGGCGATCCGAAGCAGGCGATCTACGCTTTTCGCGGTGCCGACATCTACACCTACCTGCGCGCTCGCGAAGCCACTGCTGGCAGGCTGCATACGCTGGGCAGGAATTTCCGTTCCAGCCACGCCATGGTGGGTGCGGTAAACCATATTTTCCAGAATGCCGAGTCCCGTCCAAAGGGGCGCGGGGCCTTCCTGTTCCGTGAACCTTCGGGCGAGAACCCGGTGCCGTTCCTGTCCGTTGAATCCCAGGGGCGCAAGGAGACCTTGCAGATTGCGGGACAGGCGGTGGCGGCACTGAACATCTGGCACCTGTCGTCGGACCAGCCGCTTTCCGGTGCGGTGTATCGACAGTCGATGGCGGCCGCCTGCGCCAGTGAGATCACGACGTTGCTCAACGGCGGCCAGTCGGGACGCGACGGCTTTACGGTCGATGGAGAAACGCTGCGAGGTTTGCGCCCGGCGGATATCGCCATCCTGGTGCGCGATGGGAAAGAAGCGCAGGCCGTGCGAGACGAGTTGTCCGCGCGGGGCGTACGCAGTGTCTATCTGTCCGACAAGGATTCGGTCTTTGCCTCGCAGGAAGCGCGGGATCTGCTGATCTGGCTCAGGGCCTGCGCTGAACCGGATGCCGAACGACCGCTCCGGGCAGCCCTGGCCAGCATCACGTTGAACCTCTCGCTGACGGAACTGGAGCGTCTCAATCAGGATGAGCTGGCCTGGGAAGCCCGGGTCATGCAGTTCCGCGGTTATCGTACGGTCTGGCGCAGCCAGGGCGTGCTGCCCATGTTGCGGCGCCTGTTGCATGACTTTGAGCTGCCCCAGGCCCTGATGGCGCGCAGTGATGGCGAGCGGGTGCTGACCAACTTGCTGCACCTTTGCGAACTGTTGCAGCAGGCCGCCGGTGAATTGGATGGCGAGCAAGCCTTGATCCGGCATTTGTCCGAGCACCTGGCCTTGTCCGGACAGGCGGGAGAAGAGCAGATCCTGCGCCTGGAAAGCGATGAGCAACTGGTCAAGGTGGTCACGATCCACAAGTCCAAGGGGCTTGAGTATCCGTTGGTCTTTTTGCCTTTCATCTGTTCGACGAAACCGGTGGACGGCAGCCGATTGCCGTTGCATTACCACGATGAGACCGGCAAGGCGCAGATCAGTCTCAAGCCCACCGCCGAATTGATCGCCAAGGCCGATGACGAGCGTCTGGCCGAGGATCTGCGGCTTCTCTATGTGGCCCTGACTCGCGCACAGCATGCCTGCTGGCTAGGTGTCGCGGATCTCAAGCGGGGCAGCAACAACCGCTCGATCCTGCATGTGTCCGCGCTGGGTTATCTGTTGGGAGGTGGTGCGCCGTTGGCCGAGTCGATGGAACTGGGGCGTTGGTTGGCCGACCTGCAACAAGGTTGCGTCGCGGTAAGTTGCCAGCCAATGCCCGCAGCCACCGACGAGCACTATCGGCCGCCGCGCAACGAAGCAGTGTTGCGCGAGCCCTTGGTGCCCTTGCGAAAAGCCAGCGAAAACTGGTGGATCGCCTCCTACAGTGCCTTGCGCATCGGCGAAAGCCTGAGCGAAGGCAGCGATACCGCGCCAGAGAGTCCGCAGGCCCAGAAGCTGTTCGACGATGAACGACTGGACCCGGACGCGCCCAGGGAAGCCCTCGCCGTGGGGGGCGACATCCATCGCTTTCCCCGTGGTCCTAACCCCGGCACTTTCCTGCATGGCTTGCTGGAGTGGGCCGCTGGGGAGGGTTTTGCATCTGAGCCAGCGGATATCGAGGATGCCATCGCCCGACGCTGTAATCGCCGAGGCTGGAAAGGCTGGATCCCGACGTTGAGTGACTGGCTGCAGCACTTGATCAAAATGCCCATGCACGTCGGCAATGACCAGGCGCCAGTGGTGCTCGAACAGCTGACCCGGTTCCAGGTCGAGATGGAGTTCTGGTTCGCCAGCCACAAGGTCGATGTGCAAAAGCTTGATCAGTTGGTTTGCCGGTTCACCCATGGCGGTGTGGCTCGCGTCGCTGCGGAACCGGTGTTGCTCAATGGCATGTTCAAGGGCTTCATCGATTTGACGTTCGAGCACGACGGTCGGTATTACGTGGCCGATTACAAATCCAACTGGCTGGGTGTCGATGACATGGCCTACACCGTACAGGCTATGGAACAGTCGATCCTGGACCATCGCTACGACCTGCAATACGTGCTGTACCTGTTGGCCCTGCATCGCCAGCTCAAGGCCCGGCTTCCCGATTACGACTACGACCGGCATGTCGGCGGCGCGTTGTACCTGTTCCTTCGCGGTACCCGCTCATCCAGCCAGGGTGTGTATTTCACCAAGCCGCCACGGGCATTGATCGAACAACTGGATCGCCTGTTCCAGGGCGCGCCCGAACCCAAGGCCGAGCCGGCGTGGGTACAGGGGGAATTGCTATGAGTCGTTCTTTTGCCGACTTGCTCCCCAAGTCGTCCGACGACGAGAGCCTGGTGGCGCTGGCGCCCTTGAGCCGTGCAGACGACCTGCTGTTGTTACTGACGCGCTGGGTCGAGCGCGGCTGGTTGCGTGCCCTGGACAAGGCGTTCGTGGCGTTCCTCCATGAGCTGGCGCCTGACGATGATCCATTGGTCCTGCTCGCCGCTGCGCTGACCAGTCATCAACTGGGCCACGGGCATGTTTGCCTGGACGTGTTCGAAACCCTCAAGGAGCCGGACTTCGCCCTGTCGCTGCCCCCCGAGGGTGACCTGCAGACTGGCGTGATGCTGTTGCCATCGCAAATATTGCAGACCCTGGACGGCGCCCATTGGTGCAAGGCCTTGGCCTCCAGCCGGCTGGTGGCCCTGGCTGCGGATGGGAGCGAAGAGGCGCAGCAGCGGCCATTGGTGCTGTCCGGAAAACGTCTTTATCTACGTCGTTACTGGGGTTATGAGCGGCGGATCGATGAGGCGTTGCGCCAGCGGCTTAGCGAAAATGAAGCGGCGCCCGGTGACCTGCGCGAGCGTTTGGACGGGCTGTTCGGAGCGGCCAATGCCAATGGTCCGATCGATTGGCAGAAACTGGCCTGCGCGCTGGCAACCCGTGGGGCCTTCAGCATCGTGACTGGTGGCCCGGGCACCGGCAAGACCACTACCGTGGTGCGTCTGCTGGCGCTGCTGCAGGCACCGGCCGTCGAGGCCGGGAAGCCGCTGCGGATTCGCCTGGCCGCGCCGACTGGCAAGGCGGCGGCACGCCTGACCGAGTCCATCAGCCAGCAGGTCCGGACCCTGGATGTGGACGACGTTGTGCGCGAACGGATTCCTTGTGATGTGACGACGGTCCATCGTTTGTTGGGCAGTCGGCCTGGTACCCGACATTTTCGCCACCATGCGGGCAATCGGTTGCCATTGGATGTGCTGGTGGTCGATGAGGCGTCGATGATCGACCTGGAGATGATGGCCAATCTGCTGGATGCATTGCCGGCCCACGCACGGTTGGTGTTGCTGGGGGACAAGGACCAGTTGGCCTCTGTGGAGGCCGGTGCGGTGCTGGGGGATTTGTGTCGAGACGCCGAGGACGGCTGGTACAGCCTCCAGACCCGAGCCTGGCTTGAGTCGGTCAGTGGTGAAAACCTGGCGACCAGTGACCTGCAGCAGGATCTTGATGGCACTCATCCCCTGGCACAGCAAGTGGTCATGCTCAGGCATTCCCGGCGCTTCGGCGAAGGCAGCGGGATCGGCCAACTGGCTCGCTGGGTCAATCAGCAGCAGCCTGAAAAGGCCCGTCAGTTGCTCAAGCAGGGGCAGCATGCCGATCTGTTTTCCCTGGCGTTAACGGGCGAACACGACGCGAAGCTGGAAAATCTGTTGCTCGGAGGCCGGCCAGAAGGGCCGCAAGGCTATCGGCATTACCTGAGCCTGCTACGGCAGCGACGCCCGGCGAATTCTCGCCCGCTGGAAGACAGTTGCTGGGCCGATTGGGCCCGGGAAGTCCTGGCGGCTTTCGACGAATTCCAATTGCTCTGCGCGGTGCGTAAAGGCCCGTGGGGCGTCGAAGGACTGAACCAGCGCATTACCGCCGCATTGCTCAAGGCCCGTCTTATCGATAGCGATCACCAGTGGTACGAAGGACGCCCGGTGCTGATGACCCGTAACGACTATGGGCTGGGATTGATGAACGGCGATATCGGTATTGCCCTCAAGTTGCCCGAGCGTGACGGCCCCGATGCCGGCAAACAGGTCTTGCGGGTCGCGTTCCCGCGCAACGACGGCCAGGGCGGTGTGCGTTTCGTCCTGCCCAGCCGCCTGAATGATGTGGAAACCGTGTATGCCATGACGGTGCACAAATCCCAGGGCTCGGAATTCACCCATACTGCGCTGATTCTCCCGGACGCGCTGAACCCGGTATTGACCAAGGAACTGGTGTACACCGCCATTACTCGGGGCAAGCAATGGTTCAGTCTGATAGAGCCGCGAGCGGGTGTATTCGAGGAGGCGGTCCGGCGCAAGGTCAAGCGTTTGAGCGGGTTGATGCTGGAGCTGGAGCAGGCTGACTGAACCATCAGCTTTTATTGATTCATGCCCCCGTCGCAATTTCGCCTGTACCGTTCCGAAGTCTACGTAACACGCTGTCTCGCTGGCTTTTTGGCACTGTGCTATCGTTCCGGCACTTATCGCTTGGATCAAGAGACTTTCCATGAAGGTGCCTGTACGGGAGGCAGTGCGCAGCAAGGGCTGGGGGCATTTTCTGCTTGCCGGCCTTTTGTGTCTGCTGTCGCCTGTCGCACTTACCCAGGAACAGGCAACCACGACCCAGGCCGAGCAGCGGGCCGAAGCGGTGACCCAGGTTGTGTTGGGAATCCTCAGCTACGCCCGTTGGCCTGTGGAGCCAACCCAGCTGCAACTGTGCATTGTCGGACCCACCCAATACACCGACGATCTGGTCAAGGGCACTACCCAGGCCACGGGGCGGCCGGTGACTGTGCAGCGGCTGCTGGCCGATCATCCCGATATCGCCACTGAGTGCAACGCGGTCTACATCGGCCGGCTGACCAACGATGAACACACCCGTCTGTTTGCGTCCTTGATCGGCAAGCCGGTGCTGAGCATCAGCGAAGGCGGCGACCAGTGCACAGTGGGGAGCCTGTTCTGTCTACGGGTCGGCGATGAACAAGTGTCTTTCGAGGTCAACCTCGACTCGGTGGCACGCAGTGGCGTGCGCATCCATCCGAGTGTGCTGCAGCTTTCCCGCCGCAGGCCCGCAGCGCCATGAAACAGCGCAAACCAAAGGTCCGTCCCACCCTGGGTTCGGTCATCGGTCGCGGTCATCTGATCGTCGCCTTGGTGGCCATTACCATGGCCAGTGTTTCCCTGACTTTGCTCGGCCTGCTGGCGTTGCGGGTCTATGCCGATCACAACCTGCACCTGATCGCCCGTTCGATCAACTACACCGTGGAAGCCGCCGTGGTCTTCGATGACCCGGCCGCGGCCACCGAAGCTCTGGCCTTGATCGCTACCACCGAAGAAGTCGCCGATGCCCAGGTGTTCAATGAACATGGCCGTCTGTTGGCGCGCTGGCAACGACCGGAAACCGGCTTGTTGTCGGAACTGGAAGTGCACATTGCCAAGGCATTCCTGGAAAAGCCCATCAGCCTGCCGATCGTCCACCAAGGGCAGAGCATAGGTCGCATCGTGTTGGCCGGCCATGGCGGCAGCCTGTTGCGTTTTTTGCTCAGTGGCCTGGCGGGGATCATCCTGTGCACGGCGGTGAGTGCCTGGGTGGCGCTTTATCTGGCGCGGCGCCAGTTGCGTGCGATCACCGGGCCGCTGCGCAGCCTGGCCGAGGTGGCCCACGCGGCACGCAGCGAGCGAGCCCTGGAACGGCGCGTGCCGCCGGCCGCGATCGCCGAACTGGATAACCTGGCCAATGACTTCAACGCCCTGCTCGATGAACTGGAGTCCTGGCAGACCCACCTGCAAAGTGAAAATGAAAGCCTGGCCCACCAGGCCAGTCACGACAGCTTGACCGGCTTGCCGAACCGGGCGTTTTTCGAGGGCCGGCTGATTCGCGCCTTGCGCAATGCCAGCAAGCTCAACGAGCAAGTGGCCGTGCTTTACCTGGACAGCGACCGGTTCAAGGGGATCAATGACAACTTCGGTCACGCCGCCGGTGACGCGGTGTTGACGGCCGTGGCGACCCGAGTCCGGGCACAGTTGCGTGAAGACGACTTGGTCGCGCGCCTGGGGGGCGACGAATTCGCCGTGTTGCTGGCGCCCTTGCACAAGGCCGAGGACGCCGAGCTGATCGCTGAAAAGATCATCGCCAGCATGGAAATGCCGATTCAATTGCCCGGTAATGCTTCAGTGCTGACCTCCCTCAGTATCGGCATTGCCGTTTATCCCGATCATGGTGCCACCCCGGGTACCTTGCTCCACGCCGCCGATGCGGCGATGTACCAAGCCAAACGCCTCGCCCGAGGCGGACAACATACGGCGGGCTCGGATCATCCCGTCGCTGATCTTCACACCAGGAGCTGACTCGTGCGTTCATACCCTCAATTTTTCCTGCGCTGGTTCGCGGCGCTTTTCTTGCTCGCCCTCCTGGCACTGGGCGGTTGCCAGACGGCACCGCAGAAAGGCCTGACGCCGGCGCAGATTACTGTGCTCAAACAGCAAGGCTTCGAATTGACTGACGATGGCTGGGCCTTTGGTCTGTCGGGCAAGGTGTTGTTTGGCAGCGATGTGGAAAATCTCAACCCGGCCAGCACCGAAATCGTCGAGCGCATTGGCAAGGCGCTGCTGGGTGCGGGAATCCAACGGGTACGCGTCGATGGCCATACCGATGCGTCGGGCTCCCAGGCCTACAACGAACAACTGTCGATGCGCCGGGCCGCCAGCGTCGGCAAGGTGCTGACCGGCGTTGGCATGCGCGAAGAAAACGTCCAACTGCGCGGCCTGGGCAGCAGCAAACCCGTCGCCTCCAACGACACTGCCAGCGGCCGCACCGAAAACCGCCGCGTCGCCATCGTGGTCATCGCCGATTAATCGGCGAACACCATCTCCCGGCTTTCGCCCATCAGCAGTGGCTGATTCTGTTCAGTCACCTCGCGAATGTAATCCCACAACAACGTAATCCGCTTGAGCTTCCTCAAGTCCTCCCGGCAATACATCCAGAACTGCCGGGTGACGGTGATTTCCTCCGGCAACACTGGCAGCAGCCGTGGATCCTGGGCGGCGAGGAAGCACGGCAGGATCGCCAGCGAGCGGCCTTGCTGGGCTGCGACGAATTGCGCGATCACGCTGGTGCTGCGCAGGTGGGCGTGGGCGCCGGGCAGGACGTTGGCCAGGTAGAGCAGCTCGGAACTGAACGCCAGGTCGTCTACGTAGCTGATGAATGAGTGCTGGCCCAGGTCGGCCGGGCGCTGGATGGGCGGGTGGTTGTCCAGGTATGGCTGGGTGGCATAGAGCTGCAGCCGGTAGTCACATAGTTTGCAGCACACGTATGGGCCATGTTCGGGGCGTTCGAGGGCGATGACGATGTCGGCCTCGCGCTTGGACAGGCTGATGAAGTGCGGCAGCGGCAGGATGTCTACTGAAATGGCCGGGTAGGCGTCGACGAAGTGGCTCAGTTGCGGGGTGATGAAGAAGCTGCCGAAGCCTTCGGTGCAACCCATGCGCACGTGGCCGGACAGCGCGACCCCCGATCCTGAAACCTGTTCGCAGGCCATGTGCAGGGTGCTCTCGATCGATTCGGCGTAACCCAGCAGGCGCTGGCCTTCGGCGGTCAGGACAAAGCCGTTGGTCCGGGACTTTTCGAACAGCAACGTGCCCAACGAAGCCTCCAGCGAACTGATGCGGCGCGACACCGTGGTGTAGTCGACGGCCAGGCGCTTGGCCGCCGTGCTGGCCTTGCGGGTGCGGGCCACTTCGAGGAAGAACTTGAGGTCGTCCCAATTCAGCGACCCCAGGGAGGTGATGTTTTTTTGCATGATGGACCGGCTTTTATGTGCATTCTTATTAGAAGTTTGCACATCTATACTCCAAAAACCGTCTCATCACCAACGTGCTCCTGCATCTTGGTCTTTGCTGAACCAGCGCTCTCTATAAGAACAATCCCGGAGGCCAGCATGAACATTTCCCTTACGCCCAGCGACACCACCCTGCAAACCGTCAGACTGCTGATCGATGGCGAGTGGGTCGAGTCCCAATCCAGCGAATGGCACGACATCGTCAACCCGGCTACCCAGCAAGTGCTGGCAAAGGTTCCGTTCGCCACAGCCTCGGAAGTCGATGCCGCCATTGCCGCTGCCCAGCGTGCTTTCCAGACCTGGAAACTGACCCCCATCGGCGCGCGGATGCGCATCATGCTCAAGCTCCAGGCGTTGATCCGCGAGCATTCCAAGCGCATCGCCGCCGTACTGAGCGCCGAGCAGGGCAAGACCATCGCGGACGCGGAGGGTGATATTTTCCGTGGCCTGGAAGTGGTCGAGCACGCCTGCTCCATCGGCACCCTGCAGATGGGTGAGTTCGCCGAGAACGTTGCCGGTGGCGTCGACACCTACACGCTGCGCCAGCCGATCGGTGTGTGTGCGGGCATTACCCCGTTCAATTTCCCGGCGATGATTCCGCTGTGGATGTTCCCGATGGCCATCGCCTGCGGCAACACCTTCGTGCTCAAGCCCTCGGAACAGGACCCATTGTCGACCATTCTGCTGGTGGAACTGGCCATCGAGGCCGGCGTACCAGCCGGTGTGCTCAACGTGGTGCACGGTGGCAAGGACGTGGTGGATGCGCTTTGCACCCACAAGGACATCAAGGCGGTTTCCTTCGTCGGCTCGACGGCGGTCGGCACCCACGTGTATGACCTGGCGGGTCGCCATGGCAAGCGCGTGCAATCGATGATGGGCGCCAAGAACCACGCGGTGGTGCTGCCCGACGCCAATCGTGAACAGACCCTCAACGCTCTGGTCGGGGCCGGTTTCGGCGCGGCGGGCCAGCGTTGCATGGCCACTTCCGTGGTGGTGATGGTGGGCGCGGCCAGGCAGTGGCTGCCGGAGCTCAAGGCCCTGGCACAGAAGCTCGAGGTCAATGCCGGCAGCGAGCCGGGCACGGACGTCGGCCCGGTGATTTCCAAGCGGGCCAAGGCGCGGATTCTCGAGTTGATCGAGAGTGGCGTGCAGCAAGGTGCGAAGCTGGAGCTCGATGGCCGTGGCGTCAGCGTGCCGGGCTTCGAGCAAGGCAACTTCGTCGGCCCGACCCTGTTTTCCGGCGTGACTACCGACATGCGCATCTACACCGAAGAAATCTTCGGCCCGGTGCTGGTGGTGCTGGAAGTCGACACCCTGGACCAGGCGATTGCCCTGGTCAATGCCAACCCGTTTGGCAACGGCACTGGCCTGTTCACCCAGAGTGGCGCGGCGGCGCGCAAGTTCCAGAGCGAAATCGACGTCGGCCAGGTGGGCATCAACATCCCGATCCCGGTACCCGTGCCGTTTTTCAGCTTCACCGGTTCCCGCGGTTCGAAACTCGGCGACCTCGGTCCGTACGGCAAACAGGTGGTGCAGTTCTACACTCAAACCAAGACCGTGACCGCGCGCTGGTTCGATGATGACAGCGTCAATGACGGTGTGAACACCACCATCAACCTGCGTTAAGGAGCCGGACATGAAGATCGCATTTATCGGCCTGGGCAACATGGGCGCGCCCATGGCGCGCAACCTGCTCAAGGCTGGCCATTCGTTGAATCTGTTCGACCTGAACCAGACGGTATTGGCCGAGCTGGCGGCGCTGGGCGGCACGATCAGCGCATCGCCGCGGGATGCGGCCCAGGGCGCCGGGTTGGTGATCACCATGTTGCCGGCCGCTGCCCATGTGCGCAGTGTCTGGCTGGGTGAGGACGGCGTGCTGGCCGGCATTGCCGCCGGTACGCCGGCTGTGGATTGCAGCACCATCGATCCGCAAACCGCCCGCGACGTGGCGGCTGCCGCTGCGAAGCAAGGGGTGGCGATGGCCGATGCGCCAGTCTCCGGCGGCACCGGCGGTGCGGCGGCGGGCACGTTGACGTTCATGGTTGGCGCCACGGCTGAGCTGTTCGCCACCTTGCAACCGGTGCTGGCGCAAATGGGCCGTAACATCGTGCACTGCGGTGAAGTGGGCACCGGGCAGATCGCCAAGATCTGCAACAACCTGCTGCTGGGGATTTCCATGGTCGGCGTCAGCGAAGCCATGGCCCTGGGCGATGCCTTGGGGATCGACACCCAGGTGCTGGCCGGCATCATCAACAGTTCAACGGGCCGTTGCTGGAGTTCGGACACCTACAACCCATGGCCCGGCGTAATCGAAACAGCACCGGCGTCCCGTGGCTACACGGGTGGCTTTGGCGCCGACCTGATGCTCAAGGACCTGGGCCTGGCGACCGAAGCCGCGCGGCAGGCCCATCAGCCGGTGGTGCTGGGGGCGGTGGCGCAGCAGTTGTATCAGGCGATGAGCCAGCGGGGCGAGGGCGGCAAGGACTTTTCGGCGATTGTTAACAGCTATCGCAAGCCGCAATAAGCGCGACGATATCGACGAGCTTTTATGGCGAGGGGAATTGTGGGAGCAAGGCTTGCCCGCGATTACAGGCGATGCTGTCTCTGAGGTAACGAGGTGCCTGCATCGCGGGCAAGCCTTGCTCCCACAGATGACTTCCTCGCTACAGAGGTTGTGCAATCTAGGTTGTTTTCCGAGAGACCATGTCGGGTGGTCTCTCGGTTTTTTGCTTCAGGCAAACACGAAATATTTGCGCACGGTCTCGACCACTTCCCACGTGCCTTTCATGCCTGGCTCGATGACGAAGATATCACCGGCCCGCAGATGGATCGGCTCCATGCCTTCCGGGGTGATGATGCAGTAGCCTTCCTGGAAATGGCAGTACTCCCATTTCACATACTCCACATACCATTTGCCGGGTGTGCAGATCCAGGTGCCCATGATCTTGCTGCCGTCTTCGCTGGTGTAGGCGTTGAGGTTGACGGTATGCGGGTCGCCTTCGAGTTTTTCCCATTTGCAGGCATCGAGGACGGGCAGTGGATGGGTGTCGCGCAGGACGGTGATGGGTGCGGTCATGTGAGCTCCGAAAGGGGGCAGAAGAGAACAGCACCCTACCGCGCGACATGAGCGAGGAGATGCCTGTGGTCGACACCGGCCTATCCAGAAGCGCGCATCAGTCGGCAAGATGCCGGGCCAGGGCCCTGGCGTAGGCCGGCAAACCTTCGAAGTTGCGGGCGCATAACAGCAACGCCCGATGGGTCCAGGACTCTTGCAGCGACACACATTGATACGAAGGTTCGGGCGGGCGCCGTTCGACGGCCGCCTTCGGCACGATGGCTACGCCTGCACCATGGGCCACCATGCGAATCATCCCGTCGAAACCATCGGCGCGAATACGGATTTGCATGCGCGAGCCGATGTGCAGCGCCTGCTCTTCCAGGTAAATCGCCAAGGCACTGGATGCGTTCAGGCCGACATAGTCGTGGCTGAGGGTCTCGCTGAACCGTACGGCTCGCCCGTCAGCCAGCGGGTGCCCGGTCGGTAGGATCAATACCAGCGGATCGTCGCGAAACGGCCAGGCCTGAAGGCCATCGGTGTCCACGGCGTCGGAAACGATGCCCAGGTCCGCCGCGCCCTGGCGCAGGGCATGAGTGATTCGTGAGCTGGGCAGTTCCTGCAGGTCGATGTCGAGGTTGGGATGGGTGCAGAGGAAACCGGCCAGCAGTTCGGGCAGGTACTCGGTCATGGCGCTGGTGTTGCACAGCAGCCGCACCCGGCCTTTGACGCCCTTGGCATATTCGGCCATGTCCTGTTGCAGGCGTTCGGCCTGTTGCAGCAGGACCCGGGCGTGCTCGGCCAGGGCCTTGCCGGCCGGAGTGGGGGTTACACCTCGCCGTCCGCGTTCAAGCAGGTCGATGCCCACGGAGGCTTCCATGGCACGGACTCGCGCACTGGCCGCGGCCAGGGACAAATGGCTGCGGACCGCACCGGCGGTGATGTTGCCGGTGTCGAGGATGTTCAGGTAGAGGCGCAGATCGGTGAGGTCGAAGTGCATGGGCGATGTGATCCTGTCCGGGTCTGGGGTGGCTGGTGCATTGCTATCGCGAGCAGGCTCGCTCCCACAGTGGGCCGAGTTTCTCCAGAAAGAGTGCACCCTCCTGTGGGAGCGAGCCTGCTCGCGATAGGGCCAGAAGCATCGACGCATTCCTGCCTCTTGCCAGGCAATAGGCATCCTCAGTATATGGCAGATTTTCAAGTCAGGTCCCGGGGCGCACGATACCCCTATGGACACACTCAGCGCTTTCTATCAAAACCTCGGCCTGGCCCTTTCCCTGCTGGTTATCGGCACCTTTCTGCTGGCCGGCACCATCAAGGGCGTGATCGGCCTCGGCCTGCCGACCATTTCCATGGGCTTGCTCGGGCTGGCTATGGCTCCGGCGCAGGCTGCGGCGTTGCTCATCGTTCCGGCAACCTTGACCAATCTCTGGCAATTGGCTTTTGGCGGCCATCTGCAAGCCCTGATCCGGCGCCTGTGGCCGTTGCTGCTGGCGATATTCCTCGGCACCGGTCTCGGTACGTTGTGGATCGGCATGACGGGAGGCGCTTGGGTGGTACGAGCCTTGGGCGGGGCGCTGCTGCTGTATGCGTTGAGCGGGCTGTTGCTGCCGACGCTGCGGGTCGGCGCCGACGTCGAGTCATGGGGTGCTCCGCTCTGCGGGTTGCTGACCGGGCTCATCACGTCTGCCACCGGAGTGTTCGTCATTCCGGCGGTGCCCTATCTGCAAGCACTGGGCTTGAGCAAGGATGAACTGGTGCAGGCCCTGGGCCTGTCATTCACCGTTTCGACCCTGGCCCTGGCCGCCGGCCTGTTGTGGCGCGGCGAGCTGGGCGGGGGCGAATTGAGCGCTTCGTTGCTGGCGCTGGCACCGGCGCTGCTGGGCATGTGGCTGGGACAATGGCTGCGGCAGCGGATCAGCGCCGTGCTGTTCAAGCGGGTGTTTTTCATTGGCCTCGGCGTGCTCGGCGGCCATTTGCTGATCAGCGGCTAGCCGAGGACGGGCTGAGCATGTCGACGCGGCGGATCTCGAAGTCGCGCTCCAGGTAATCCATGCGTCGCTCGAAGAACTGCTTCATGTGCGGCAGGTTCGAATGCACATCCAAGTGCGCCTGGGAGGCCCAAATCTCGTAAAAGATAAACAGTGTCGGATCTTGCTGGTCCCGCAGCATGTGGTACTCGATGCAGCCGGGCTCGGAGCGGCTCGGTTCGACGTAGGCGCGAAACAGCGCTTCGAAGGCTTCGGCTTTTTCCGGACGGGTCTTGGCGTGCAGGATGAAACCGTGCAATTCACTCATGGGCTGGCTCCTGAAATAAAAAGTGCCTAAGAGCCTACGGCAATAATCGGTCGATCATTCGTGCGTATAGGTCAAATGAGTTTTGCCGCTGCGGTGCTTATTCCGCGCGACGCTCATCGTTACGCTGCCGCCATCGTTTTCAACCTTTCCATTCGGCCGCCATTCAAATGGCCCGCGCCGTGGAACCCGATGAGGCTCCCCATGAAAAAAGTCCTGTTGCTCAATGGCGGCAAACAATTCGCCCACTCCGACGGTCGCTACAACGCCACCCTCCACGACACGGCGGCCAGCGTGCTGGACCGTGGCGGTTTCGATGTCAAAACCACCTTCATCGACGGCGGCTACGACATCAAGGAGGAGGTCGCCAAGTTCCTCTGGGCCGATGTGGTCATTTACCAGATGCCAGGTTGGTGGATGGGCGCGCCCTGGACCGTGAAGAAATACATCGACGAAGTCTTCACCGAAGGCCACGGCAGCCTCTATGCCAGCGACGGTCGGACCCGTTCCGATGCATCGCAGAAATACGGCAGCGGCGGCCTGATTCACGGCAAGCAGTACATGTTGTCGCTGACCTGGAACGCCCCACAGCAAGCCTTCGACGACCCGACTGACTTCTTCGAAGCCAAGGGCGTGGATGCGGTGTATTTCCCGTTCCACAAGGCCAATCAGTTCCTGGGCATGACCGGCCTGCCGACCTTCCTGTGCGTGGACGTGATGAAGCGCCCGAACATCGAAGCCGATGTGGCGCGCTATGAGCAGCATTTGATTGAGGTGTTCGGCCTGAAGGCGTGACCTGTCTTTTGCTACGTATCCCGATACTATCCTGTGGCGAGTGGGGAAACCTGCTTCCACACAGCGGGGATAAATCCCCTCGCCACAAAAGCTCAGTCGACAGGGGGATGCGTGAAAGCCAGATCCGACGAATTGCAGATTTTCGTCTGCGTGATCGAATGCGGATCAATCTCCGCTGCCGCCGAGCAGGTCGGGCAGACACCGTCGGCCGTCAGCCGCACGTTGTCGCGGCTGGAGGCCAAGCTCGAGACCACGCTGATCAACCGCACCACGCGGCGCATGGACCTGACCGAAGAGGGCAAGTATTTCTTCGAGCAGGCCAAGGGTATCCTCGATCAGATGGACGAGCTGGAAGAGCGCCTGTCGTCCCGCCAGAAGAACCCCGCAGGACGGTTGCGGATCAACGCGGCCTCGCCGTTCATGCTGCACGCCATCGTCCCGCACATCGAAGAGTTTCGTAAGCTCTACCCGGACATCCAGCTCGAACTCAACAGCAACGACCTGATCATCGACCTGCTGGAGCAAAGCACCGACATCGCCATTCGCATCGGCACCCTCACCGACTCGACCCTCCATGCCCGCGCCCTGGGCTGCAGTCCGTTGCACATCCTCGCCAGTCCGGCCTATTTGAAGCAGCACGGCACACCCACAAGCGTCGCCGAACTGGCGGACCATGCGTTGCTGGGCTTTGCTCAGAACGAAGGGCTCAACCAGTGGCCGCTGCGTCATGTGCACGGCGATCGCTGGGCGATCCAGCCAGCCATCAGCGCTTCCAGCGGCGAAACCGTGCGCCACTTGGCGCTGCAAGGGCAGGGCATTGCCTGCCTGTCGGATTTCATGACTCGCGAAGACATCCAGGCCGGTCGGCTGAAGGTGCTGCTGGCCGACGCCAACAGCGGATATCGCCAACCGATCAATGCGGTGTACTACCGCAATTCCCAACTGGCCCTGCGGATCCAGTGCTTCCTGGACTTCATCCAGGGCAAGCTCGCTGAATACGCCTCACGGGAATTCAAAAGCTGATTCGTGACTTCAAGGCAAGAGTGATTTGGGCAATGTGGGCTGTTTCGTCAAGGAGCGGTCCTCGATACTCGGTTCAATCACTGATGCAGCCAAGAGGTTTTCCATGAACGTATTCGTCACCGGCGCTGCCGGTTTTATCGGCGGATCCATCGCCACCGGCCTGGTACGCGCCGGGCATCACGTCACCGGTCTGGTGCGCAACCCCGAACAGGCGAGCGAACTGACCGCGCTGGGTATCCAGCCGGTCATCGGCACCCTGGAAGACAGCGCGCTGCTCACCGCCCAGGCGCGTGCCGCCGACGCCGTGATCAATGCCGCCAGCAGCGACCATCGCGGTGCGGTCGAAGCCTTGATCGAAGGGCTCAAAGGCTCGAACAAAGTGTTGTTGCACACCAGCGGTTCGAGCATCGTCGGCGACGCTTCGGGCGGTCGTTCCAGCGATGACATCTACTACGAAAACAAGCTGCCGCAACCGACCGCCGACAAGGCTGCCCGCGTCGCGATCGACAACCTGGTCCTGGCGGCGGCGAAGCAAGGCGTGAACTCGGCGGTGATCTGCAACACTCTGATCTACGGCCACAGCCTGGGCGTCAAGCGTGACAGTGTGCAGTTGCCGCGGCTGCTGAAGCAGGCGCGTAAAAGTGGGGTGGTGCGGCATGTGGGGGCGGGGCAGAACATCTGGTCCAACGTGCACATCGAAGACGTGGTCGAGCTGTACAAATTGGCCCTGACCCGCAACGTACCCGGCACGTTCTATTTCGTTGAAAGCGGCGAGGCTTCGTTCATCGACATGACCACGGCCATGGCCCGCGCCTTGAAGCTTGGCGAACCGCAGGATTGGCCGTTGGCCGATGCCGAAGCCGAGTGGGGCTATGAAATGGCCAACTATGGCCTGGGCTCCAACAGCCGGGTACGAGGCAAGAATGCCCGTGAGTTGCTCGGTTGGGCGCCCAAGCGCACTTCGGTGGTGGAGTGGATTCTGAATGAGATGGTGTGAGTTGCATCAGGACTGATGAGAGCGGTCAGTAAAACATAGGACCTGTGGGAGCGGGCTTGCTCGCGAATGCGGTGTGTCAGGCAACATATTCGTCGTCTGACGCACCGCATTCGCGAGCAAGCCCGCTCCCACATGATCCCCAGCGGCCACAGCATCTTATTCACCACATGCCTCTTGTGGCGATCATG
The DNA here is from genome assembly GCF_900115935.1 of Pseudomonas sp. 43mfcvi1.1. Taxonomy (NCBI): domain Bacteria; kingdom Pseudomonadati; phylum Pseudomonadota; class Gammaproteobacteria; order Pseudomonadales; family Pseudomonadaceae; genus Pseudomonas; species Pseudomonas sp. 43mfcvi1.1. Next base: position 21,395 of record NZ_UETT01000005.1, read on the forward strand.
AAACTTCAGTCGTGCTGCACGCCCGCCCGCTTGAGCATTTGTTTGCAACGCTCGGACAGGTGAAACACCCGCAGGTGTTTGCCCGCTTTGCCGTAGCGTTCGCGCAGAGTCTTGAGCGCGGCAATGGCCGAGTAGTCGACGAAGCGCAAGTGACGGCAATCGAGGGTCACCAGGGCCGGGTCGTTGGCTGGGTCGAACAGGTTGAGGAACGGCGTCGTCGAGGCGAAGAACAGCGTGCCGTGCAAGCGATAGAGTTTGCTGCCATCGGCTTCCAGGTGCATGTCGGCGTACAGCTCCCGTGCCTGTTGCCAGGCGAAGTTGAGCGCCGCGATCACGATGCCGCAGAGCACGGCCACGGCCAGGTCGGTGAATACCGTGATGACAGTCACCGCGATGATGACTAGCACGTCGTTCGCCGGCACTTTGTTGAGCACCCGCAACGAAGCCCAGGCAAAGGTCTGCTGTGACACCACGAACATCACACCCACCAGCGCCGCCAGCGGGATACGCTCGATCAGCGGCGACAGGAACAACACGAACAGCAACACCATCACCCCGGCCACCACACCCGACAGCCGCCCGCGCCCGCCCGAACTGAGGTTGATCATCGTCTGGCCGATCATGGCGCAACCGCCCATGCCACCGAACAGGCCAGAGGCGATGTTGGCCGCGCCCAACGCCACGCATTCACGGTCCGGGTAACCACGGCTTTCGGTGATTTCATCGGTCAGGTTCAGGGTCAGCAGGGTTTCCAGCAAACCGACCATCGCCATGATCACCGCGTAGGGCGCGACGATCTGCAAAGTCTGAAGGTTCCAGGGAATGTCCGGCAGGGCAAAGGCTGGCAAGCCGCCGGCGATGTGGGCCATGTCGCCCAGCGTCCGGGTCGGCAGGCCGAGCAGGTCGACCGCCAGGCCAACACCGAGGATGGCCACCAGGGCTGGTGGCACGCTGCGGGTCAGGCGTGGCAGCAGGTAGACGATGGCCATGGTCAGCGCCACCAGGCCGGCCATCACGTACAGCGGCGGGCCGCTCAGCCAGGCCTCGCCATTCTTGAAGTGTTCCAACTGGGCCAGGGCAATGACGATCGCCAGGCCGTTGACGAAGCCGAGCATCACCGGGTGCGGCACCATGCGCACCAGCTTGCCCAGTCGCAACAGCCCGAACGCCATCATGATCAGCCCACCCAGCAACACGGTCGCCAACAGGTACTGCACGCCGTGCTGCACCACCAGCGCGACGATCACCACGGCCATCGACCCCGCCGCGCCCGACACCATCCCGGGCCGACCGCCAAACAATGCGGTCAGCGTGCAGAGGATGAACGCGCCGTACAGCCCCATCAATGGGTTGAGATGGGCCACCAGGGCGAAGGCGATGCACTCGGGGAGCAAGGCGAAAGAAGTGGTGAGGCCGGCGAGGGCGTCGGCGCGAAGGCGTGCTGGTTTCATGGTTTTCCTGACTGGGCGCCGGTGGAGCGTCGGCTGCCGGGGAGTGGTGCAAAAAAAACAGGGGGCGATGGTACGGAATTGAGTGCGGAGCGGCCAGCGGTCTGTGGCGAGGGGATAAATCCCCTCGCCACAGGAGGTCAATTGCGGGATGAAAGTCCGGGGGTGAATTTTCATAGCCGCTGCTTCGCGATGTCCGTCAGCGACAAATTTTATCTGTGCGCGAAAATTACTTTCAGTGAGTTTGAAGATTCGTCGTCGAAATGATTTATGAGTTTCACAACACATCGACGTGACCCCATTCGAGGAGTAACGCATGGCACCTGCTTTCGGTTACTGGCTACTGGTCTACGCGGCCATCGCCATCATTGCGCTGATCGTGCTGATCGCCCGTTATCGGCTCAATCCGTTCATCGTGATTACCCTGGTCTCCATTGGCCTGGCGCTGTTGGCCGGGATGCCGCCGTCGGGTGTGGTAGGGGCCTACGAGGCGGGTGTCGGCAAGACCCTGGGGCACATCGCGCTGGTGGTGGCCTTGGGCACGATGCTCGGCAAGATGATGGCCGAGTCCGGCGGGGCGGAGCGAATGGCGCAGACGCTGATCGAGCGTTTTGGCGAGCGCAACGCCCATTGGGCAATGGTGTGCATCGCGTTCCTGGTCGGGCTGCCGTTGTTCTTCGAAGTCGGTTTTGTGCTGCTGGTGCCCATCGCGTTCACCATCGCCCGGCGTGTGGGCGTGTCGATCCTGATGGTGGGGCTGCCGATGGTCGCCGGGCTTTCGGTGGTCCATGCGCTGGTACCGCCGCATCCGGCTGCGATGCTGGCGGTGCAGGCGTTCCAGGCCTCGGTGGGGCAGACCTTGCTGTACGCGATCCTGATTGGCATTCCCACCGCGATCATCGCCGGGCCCCTGTACGCCAAATTCATCGTGCCGCGCATCCAGTTACCGGCCGACAATCCGCTGGAACGACAATTTCTCGAGCGCGAGCCGCGTGCCGACTTGCCAGGTTTCGGCGTGACCCTGGGGACGATCCTGCTGCCGGTGATCCTGATGCTGATCGGTGGCTGGGCCAACCTGATCTCCACGCCGGGCAGCGGTTTCAACCAGTTCCTGTTGTTCATCGGCAACTCGGTGATCGCCTTGCTGCTGGCGACCATCCTGAGCTTCTGGACCCTCGGCCTGGCCCAAGGCTTCAGCCGTGAATCGATCCTCAAGTTCACCAACGAATGCCTGGCCCCGACCGCCAGCATCACTTTGCTGGTGGGCGCCGGTGGCGGTTTGAATCGGATCCTGGTGGACGCCGGTGTCACGCAACAGATCGTCGGCCTGGCCCAGGAATTCCAGCTGTCGCCACTGGTCATGGGCTGGCTGTTCGCCGCCCTGATGCGCGTCGCCACAGGCTCGGCCACGGTGGCGATGACCACGGCCTCGGGCATCGTCGCGCCGGTGGCGATCGGCCTGGGTTATCCCCATCCCGAACTGCTGGTACTGGCCACCGGGGCCGGCTCGGTGATCTTTTCCCACGTCAACGACGGCGGCTTCTGGCTGATCAAGGAATACTTCAATATGACCGTTGCCCAAACCTTCAAGACCTGGACGGTATTGGAAACGCTGATCTCCGTGGTCGCGTTCGCCTTGACCCTCGGGCTTTCGCGCTTGCTCTGAGCGCACCGTAACGCCACAGGAGCCGCCATGGACATCCTCTACCAGATCCGCTCCCGCCAGGATTCTTTCAGCGCTGGCGAAGGAAGAATCGCCCGGCTGATGCTCGACGACGTAGGCTTTGCCGCCTCCGCCAGCCTCGATGAACTGGCCCAACGGGCCGAAGTCAGCAGTGCCACGCTGTCGCGTTTTGCCCGCACCGTCGGTTGCCGCGACCTTCGCGACTTGCGCCTGCAACTGGCCCAGGCCAGTGGCGTCGGCAGTCGTTTTCTCGACCCGGCCGGGGCGCCAGAACAGTCGGCGTTCTATGGGCAGATCGTCGGCGATATCGAGTCGACCTTGCGCCAGCATCTGTCGGGGTTCGTAGAGTCACGGTTTGGCGATGCCGTACGGATGATCGGCAAGGCACGGATGGTTCATGCATTCGGCCTCGGTGGTTGGTCGGCCTTGTGCAGTGAGGAGTTGCAGGTGCGGCTGGTGCGTTTCGGCTACCCGATCTCCGCGTGCCGCGACCCGGTGATGATGCGCATCACGGCCACATCCCTGAGTGAACATCACCTGGTCATTGCCTGCTCGCTCACCGGCATCACTCCGGAATTGCTCGGCGCGGTGGAATTGGCTCGCAGCTACGGCGCGGCGATCCTGGCCATCACCCGTGCCGACTCGCCGCTGGCCCGGCTGGCGGATGTGGTGTTGCCCCTGCAAGGCGCTGAAACCTCGTTCATCTATAAACCTACAGCGGCGCGCTACGGCATGCTGCTGGCCATCGATGTGCTCGCCACCGAACTGGCATTGACTCACCCTGAAGACAATCAAGAGCGCCTGCGGCGGGTCAAGCTCGCCCTGGACGATTACCGCGGCGGCGACGATGACTTGCCGCTGGGAGACTGACATGCCCTACGACACCCTTATCCGCAACGCATTGGTCATCGATGGCAGCGACCGCCCCGGCTACAACGCCGACGTGGCGATTCGCGCCGGGCGCATCGAGCGCATTGGTGACCTGGGCGATGCCCCGGCGCTTGAAGAAGTCGACGCCGCTGGCCGCGTACTGGCGCCAGGTTTTATCGATGTGCACACCCACGACGACACGGTGGTCATTCGCCAGCCGCAAATGCTGCCCAAGCTCAGCCAGGGCGTGACCACGGTCATCGTCGGCAACTGCGGCATCAGTGCCGCGCCGGTCAGCTTGCGGGGCGACCCGCCGGACCCGATGAACCTGCTCGGCACGGCCCAGGCGTTCGCCTACCCGCGCTTCGCGGATTATCGCGGGGCGGTGGAAGCGGCCATGCCGGCGATCAACGTAGCGGCGCTGGTGGGCCACACGGCGTTGCGCAGTAACCACATGGACGATTTGTTGCGCACTGCCAGCGTCGGAGAAATCGCCGCCATGCGCCAGCAACTGCGCGAAAGCCTGGAAGCCGGCGCACTTGGCCTGTCCACCGGCCTGGCCTATGCCAACGCGTTTTCGGCATCCACCGACGAAGTCATGCAACTGAGCGAAGAGTTGAAGGCCTTCGGTGCGATCTACACCACCCACCTGCGCAGCGAATTCGAGCCGGTGCTCGAAGCCATGGACGAGGCGTTCCGCATTGGCCGTCACGCCCAAAGCCCAGTGATCATTTCCCACCTCAAGTGCGCGGGTGCCGGTAACTGGGGGCGTAGTCCACAGGTGTTGGCAGCGCTGGAAAACGCTGCAAAAAACCATCCGGTCGGTTGCGACTGTTATCCCTACGCGGCCAGCTCCTCGACCCTGGATCTCAAGCAGGTGACCGACGCCCATCGCATCACCATCACCTGGTCGAGCCCGCATCCGCACGTGGGTGGTCGCGATCTCGCCGACATCGCCAGCGATTGGGGCGTGTCGTTGCTGGACGCAGCGCGTCGTTTGCAACCGGCCGGCGCGGTGTACTACGGCATGGACGAAGGCGACGTACGACGCATCCTTGCCCACCCGCTGTCCATGGTCGGCTCCGACGGCTTGCCCGAGGACCCGTTTCCCCATCCGCGCTTGTGGGGCGCATTTCCACGGGTGCTGGGACATTTCAGTCGCGACATCGGGCTCTTTCCTTTGCACACCGCTGTGCACAAAATGACCGGCCTTTCAGCGGCGCGCTTCGGCCTGAGGGATCGTGGCGAAATTCGTGAAGGGCATTGGGCGGACCTGGTGTTGTTCAATCCACACACCGTTCGCGACGTGGCCGATTTCAACGAACCTCAACGGGCTGCCGAAGGGATTGATGGCGTGTGGGTCAATGGTGTCTTGAGCTATCGCGAAGGGCAGGCAAACGGGCGTCGGGAAGGGCGGTTCCTGGCGCGCGAGGGCGATCTGCGCCAGGGGTTCAGGCCATCCCATGGCATGTAAGCGGCTGAAAATGTGTAAATTGACGTCACAATAATGGCACTGCGACACTAAAGAAGCCGGGTTTAAAGCCGAAGCATTGGAGTCAACCCATCTACACTGGGTCTTTTCAGCCAGGGAGCAACCCATGAGCTTCGGTAAAACCACTCCGATCCTGCGGATCTTCGATGAAGCCAAGGCGTTGGCGTTCTACGTCGACTTCCTGGGCTTTACCGTCGACTGGCAACACCGCTTCGGTAACGACTTCCCGCTGTACCTGCAAGTCTCCCGCGGCGACTGCGTGCTGCACCTGTCCGAGCACCATGGCGATTGCACACCGGGCTCGGCGTTGCGGATCGAGACCGATGAGCTGGAAGCTTTCCAGCAGCAATTGCAGGCCAAGCAATACCGCTATGCCCACCCACAGATCCAGGCCATGCCCTGGGGTAGCCAGGACATGGCGATCAGTGATCCGTTCGGGAATCGGTTGGTGTTTACCAATGCGATTAATGTCTGAACCGTTTGGCACCCCGTCCTCCTGATAACGCAGGATGTGTTAGCCTCAATCAATGATTTCATTGATTGCAGGAGGCATCGTGGCCAGCATCACCATTCGAAACCTTGACGACCAGATCAAAGAACAACTGCGAATAGCCGCTGCCCATAATGGGCATTCGATGGAAGAAGAGGCTCGGTTGATCTTGGGAAAGGCATTGGCCTCTGTTAATCAAGCAGGAGGTCTTGGCAGCCGGATCCGCAACAGGTTCAGCGCAAGCGGCGGGGTTGAGCTCGATTTGCCTTCGCGGCAGGAGAAGGCGAAGGCGGCGGATCTTTCCGAATGATCGTGCTTGATACCAATGTCCTGTCAGAGTTCATGCGGTTTGAGCCCGATCCTAGAGTGTTGGCTTGGGTCGACGAGCTGCCGGCGATGGATCTTGCGATCACTGCGGTGACCGTGGCGGAAATTCTCCATGGCATTGCCCGACTCCCATCCGGTAAGCGTAAACAGAAATTTGAAGCCCATGCGATGGCGATGTTCGAAGAGGACTTTGTCGGGCGAATATTTCCGTTTGACGCCCATGCCGCCGTTGAGTACGCGACGCTGGTGGAGAACTGCGAAGCAAGGGGGCGGGCGATGTCGATGGCCGACGCGCAGATTGCTGCTATTTGCCGAGCCCACGGCACTTCGATTGCGACTCGAAATGTTCGGAATTTTGAGTTTTCCGGGGTCGAGATGATTAATCCTTGGCAGTCCGAGTAGCGAGTTTTATCTGATCATTCACGCGTTTCAGGTCATACCCTGAAATCCAGGGGATGATCGTCAATGCTCGGTTCATATACCTGATATGAACCGATCAAGTTCTGCATCAAGACTCCCACTCAAGACGCACTGCCAGAACGCCGGGGTCGATTTATTTCCGATACGTGAAAGTTGTACAACCCATAGTTTCTAGGGTTGCGACCAGTCGGGATGTTGACCTCTTCGGGGATAATGCCGCTGCAGTTGAAGCAGGCGATGAAAGGCTCCGGTTGCGTCACGCTGGTCAACTTTTCGGTGAACAGATGCGTATCCGAAAGTACCCTTTCAACTTGACCCGGGTAGAGCGCAACGACTGAGTTGAGCGCACGCACTTCTCCATGAGCCCCAGGCCCTCCGGTGCGCACCGGAATGATCCCGTTGGATTTCTCGATGTGCGTTGCAATGAGTTTCTGGGTGGGTTGCTGGAGTTCGTGGAGGGTCTCGAGCGTCCTGCTCAGCGTCGGTTCGAGTTTCAGCACCTCAGGATCTACCTCAAATTGGTGGACCGGATCGTTTTTCGTCGCGCTGTACCGTTCGGCCAGGTCCGTCAGGTATTCATCGGTATTGCCGATCTTGTAGCTTCCGAAATCCAGGTAGAACCTGTCGCTTTTGGCGGTACCGTCATAATCCTTGTCCACGCCGCGGTATCCCGCCGGGCCGGATTTGGGCCCGGTAAGGTTGTAGTACTCGTTGAGACCCACATCGTTGTTGCCCTTGCGATCCAGGACGACGCCGTAGGAGTGAACGACCAGGTCCTTGCGTTTCGTTTTGCTGAAGCTTGGGCTGGGGGCGGGTCCGGAACTGACGGCTGCTCGATGATCCCCGGCAGATTGGCGGGCCTTTTTTGCCGGTGGGGGCTGCATCATCGTCTGGGAGCGGGCGTGACCATCAGCTTTCATCCATTGGATGACGTCCTCTTTTCCCAGTCCTTGGTGGTCGACGAACCGCAGCGGATTGTTCCCCACCATGCAATACAGGTTCAACCCATCGATCGCTCCCGCCGGATCGGGGCTGATCCAGCGTTGCAGCCACGGCGCGTAATAGCGCTGCCCGTAGTAATACAGGCCACTGGCATCGCGCTCCTTGCCGGAGTAGCGCAGGGTCCGGTAATCGGCCTCCACGGCCGAACGGGACACCGCCCAAGCGGTGGCCCCGTAAGGCAGGTAGCTTTCCTGGCTGATCAGGTTGCCCTGATCGTCCAGTTCCAATGAGCTTGAGCCCAGGTGGTCGCCGAAGCTGTAGCGCAGTGGGTTGGCGGCAATGGTGGCCGGTCGGCCTTGAGTCCAATGCAGATAACGCACATTGCAGCGCCCCGCCTGCAGGGTAATGACTTCCAGGCGTTCGTTATCCCGCGTGTGAATTTCAAGGCCAGGCAAATAACGCACGTCCCGGGTGTGGACCCTCGCCGCGCCCTGGGTTGTCTGGATCTTGCGTACGCGTTGGCCGCCGCTGTCGTAGTAATAGCGCTCGATGTCATCGGGCGCGTTTTCGCGCCGTACCAACACCACGTTGTCGAGCAGATTGCGCAGGTTCCAGGTCAGCGCCTGGCCCGGGGAGAGCGCCTGCTGGTTGCCGTTGGCATCGAAGTCCACGGCCACGTCGGACGTAGACTGGCCTTTGTTCCAGGCACGCAGGCGATTGCTCGCGGCGGCCACCTCCAGTGTGCGGGTGTAGTGATTGCCGTCGCGACGATGGCGCAATTCGATCAGGTTGCCGCCGGCGTCGTACTCGTAGTGTTCGGTGAAATTGAACAACTGCCCGGGGTCGATGGGTAGTTTGCCGAGGGCTGGAAGGTCCGCGGGGCTGGTCAATCCAGCGGCCTCGCGCCCCGTCGCGCTGATCAATTGATGCAAACTGTCGTAAGTGAACGTGCTGCTGGCTTCGACCCGTTGGTTACTGCCGAACTGCACCGGTTGGGCCTTGTCCTCGAGGTGCATCACGTTACCCACCGGGTCGCAGGTGTAGCGCAGATTCTGCAAGGTTTTGGCAGCCAGCGATGTGCGCAGGGCGGTCAGTCTACCGTTGGCCGGATCGTACACGGCGTGGCTGACGACACCGTTGCCGGCCGTCTGGGACTCGATCTGGCCGGACGGGTTGTAGACGAGATCGCTCACGATGGATTTTTCGGTCGAGGTGTTTCTTATCAGCAGGCCCACGGACTTGAGCTGACCCGCGACATCGAACGAGTAGCGCTGCTGGTGCTGGGCGGCATCGGTCTGCTGGATACACTCGGCGAGTGCGTCGTAGCGCCAGCTTGTCGTGTAGCCGTCGCCCTTTTCCAGCAAGCGATCGCGGTCTTTCTCCTCCGCTGGCCAGTCCAGTCGGTCGGTGACGGTCAGCAGATGCCTGGTCTGGCTGAGGGGTTTGGCGCAAAGCGCATAGTCATGGATCAGCAGGGTACCGGCGCTGTCATCGTGACGGATCAACGCACCGCACCGATTGCGCACCGCGGACTTCGGCGAATTGTCGCCGTATTGCAGGCATTCGACCCTGCGCGGCACGTCGCCTGCCGCTTGTTCATGGACGGCCGTCATGCGCAGTTGCGTGTCGTAGGTGGTCTGCCAATAGCTGCCTCGCTGATCCCAGCAGTGCAATATCTGCCCGGCATCCCCTGGCAGGTACAGGCGCCACCCGGCATCGATACTGTCGAGCAACAGCGTCTTGCCGGACAGGCTGTAGACAGTTTGCAGATTGGCGCCCCCCGTAGCACTGGCAAACAGTCGGGGATCGCGTTGCGCCACCTGTCGTCCCGCCGCGTCATAGTCTTGCTGGGTCACGCGCGCCAGGGACTGTTCCTGGGCGTCGCGCCGGTAGTAAGCGACTTGCCGCACGGCCAGGCCCCGGCTGTCGAAGGCGTTGATCGAGGGCGTCTTGTGATGAAGGCGTGCGCTCATGCTTCACCTCCAACAGTGGCGGCGTGTTCGGACATGACTTCCTGCAGCGTGTCATTCTCGTCTTCGTCCACGGTGTACCAAGGATGGCGGGTGTGTCGCCGCATGTAGGAGACGCCGGCTTGCCTGACCAGGCGCGTGAGGGTGGGGCGTCCGAGGGCGTCGTAGAACTGCCGGTCGTAATGGCCGAATTGACGCAAGGACTCGTCGTTGATGCAGCGATGTTGATCGGCAAAGTAAGGGCGGTAGATGCGCACCGCCAAGCCTTTGCTGTTGTATTCCACCCGTTCACTGACACGCCAGCGCCTTGCGGCGATCTGCTCCTTGGGCGTTCCATCCGTCAGTGTCAGGTCGCCCCTGGCGTCGACGACGTAAGCCATGCCCGGTTCGACGAGTTGCTTGCTTTGCAGGGTTCGCCCGAAGCCATCGAAACAGGTGACGGCGATGCGGATTTGTTTTCGGTCGTCATCGGGGTAGCGGTCGGCGACCAGTGTGGCGATGTGCACCGGTTCACGCAGCGCGGCCTTGAGTTCGTTTTTCAGCTTGAGGTCATCGGCCGAGAGTGCCTGAAGCTCCGCCAGCCGGTTTCGAGCCGACGCGCAGATATGCCCGCCAGGAAGCAGGTCGCCGTTGTTCACGCAACGCGCCAGCCAGTCGGTGTCCGCCAGGGCCGCCGTGGATACGCACCCCATCCAGCTGAAGGGCGCGTAATAGAGCGCCGTGGCGGCGTCCTGCAGGGCGTCCCGGCTTTGGCTGATGGCCGCTATCGGGCTGCTGAACGGTGGTGGTTTGAACTGCGCAAGCGGTTTGAAACCCCGTGGCCCGTGGTGCTCGTTGCCATAAAAGGAGGTGGCCAACACTTGGCCGAAAGCATCGAGCAGGCCTTCCTGCACATTGCCGTTGGGGTCGGTGACGCGCCGGGGCTGGAGCGAACGGTAATCATAGGTCGCCTCGGTGGCACAACCATCAGGCAGTTGGAACCGGGTGAGCACACAGTGACGGTTGTCGTGGCTGATCTCGATCACGCCATGGCTTTCGCTCGGCTGTAGGGTGCGGATTTTGTAGAACCCGTCCCACGGGGCATAGGTCGCGAAGCCGCTTTTGACTGACCAGAGGCGTACGGGGCGGCTGCTCGCCGGAAGAAAATCGGCCATGCGGTGGTAGTGATTGCGTTCGAGCATTCTTCCCTTGGGGCGTGTTTCCTGGGGCAGCAAACGGAAGGCCTTGAGGGCGTTTTCGTCCAGCTCGGCCGTTTCCAGATGGTCGGTCAGGGCCTGGAAGTCCGCGACGCCATCCGCCAGGGTGGCTGGGCTCAAAGCGTCTTTGTAGCGCTGCACGGTCAGGCCGGTCAGCGTGCTCTGGTTCGTCCAGGTTATTTGCTTCACGCGTTCGCTGAAGGTTTCGAAGGTCATGTCCTGCGGCGCCAGCCCACCGGCTTCGGGAGCCTTGGGGCATCGCAACGCTTGGGTACGCTGGCGATAAGGCAGGCCCAACCGCCACGCCTGAGGCGCTTGCAGGTGGATGAATTCGGCCCGGGTTTCGTTCAGGTAGTAAAACTGCTGCGCCGGATCATGCGCATCGCGCCACCATCGTTGTTGGTCGACATCGCTGAACGGTGGGTTATCGTCGGCGGTTTTCCTGCGGGCGTAATGGATGTCCAGGCTGTGGGTGAGCGCGCCGTACTGGTCGTGTTGCAGGTTCAAGGTGTGCTGGCATTGCGGGTCATCGACGGTGCCTTCGTATTGATACGTGATGGATTCCAGCGGCAGCGGTAGCATCCGGGCGTAGGACCGATGGCTGTCGGGCGCTTGCAGCAGGCGTATGCGATAGCGGTGTTCCTGGACCGAGTACAGGGTCCGGGTTTTCCGGCGCCTGTCGACCCCGAATGTTTCGCTTCGCAGCACATGGCCACTCAACGCGCGGGCCATTTCAATGCGGGTGGCTGGGGTTGGCGCGGCCACGGGGATGTCGTGCCCTGCCTCGCCCTGGTATTGGCAAAGCAGCGCTTTGCCCAGCGCCACGGCTTGCGGGTCGTCGTTGTAGCCGATACGGGGCATGTCCACCGTTTTTCCGGTGTGGAACCAGGTCTTCTTCAGGCTGGGCATGGTGAAGCCCTGGGCGTCGGCATCGTCGGGGTTGGTTTCATTGTCGGTTTCCAGCAACAGGCCGAAGCCGCGAAACTCGCGCTCGACGCCGTCGTAGTAGCCTTGGCGATAGGCAAACTTGCGGGTCAGTCGATTGCCGGTGATTTCATCCTCCCGGGTCTGGCTCGAAACCAGATGCAGTGCCATGGGCACATGACAGACCGCAGGCGTGCCGGCCTTGGTATGGGCGGCTTTTTCATCCAGCCATTCCTGCGCCGAGCTGCGGTAGCTGATGGTTTCGCTGGCACCCATGTTGTTGTGTGTGCCGGTGAGCAGATACGGTTTCGACTCGACGAAATCGTAGCGCCAGTGTTGCGGTGTGATGTGCGGCACGCTCAGGATCAGGCTGGAGCAGCCGAGCCCCCGCAGGTCGGCGATGCTCACCTGGCATAAGTTGTCGTAACGCAGTCCGGGAGGCCAGGGCAGTGCGACCGCTGGGCGAAAACCCTGGCCGCAGCGGTTCATGAAGATCAGTGCCTGGTTTGCTTGCAGATAAATCAGGTCGACGGCGCCGGAGCCATCCAGATCCGCCAGGCGAATACGCGAGGCATCGAAGGTTTCGTAGGCAAGTCCGGGAAAGTCCAGCACGATGCCCTTGCCAAAACGCCCGTGGCCCAGGTTTGGCCAGCACGTCACTTCGTTGTGGCGAATGCGCACCAAGTGCTGCTGGCCGCTGCCCAGCACATCGCTGAACGCCACCAGTTCGCCGGGTGAGGCGTTGAATACCGCCAGGGCATCTTCATGCTCGTCGCGGGCGACTTCCAGCGGGGCGGCAAAACCGTGTTCCCGCTGGTTGACGTACAGGCGAACGCTGCGCGGGCCGATCAAGACCAGATCGCCGAGCCCTTCGCCCGTCAGGTCGGCCAACTGCCCTTGTGGGCTGAAAAACTCTGTTGGAAACGCGTTGAACGTGGCGAAATCCGCCCAGCTCCGATCGGCGCCGAGGGAGAAAAAACCGCTCAGCCCCGGTTGGGCAACGAGCCAGTCCAAACGACCATCACCGGTCAGGTCGTTCAATGACTGACGCATCGGTTTCCCATGGTCGGCAACCGGGATATGGGGCAGCTCCCGCCACGGGGCATAAGCCACTTTGTCGCTTTTGGCCTTGGCCCGCACGGGTTCGCGGTAAAGCCAACCTGCGTCGCTTTGATAGAGCACGCCCGGCAGGCCTTCGCCGTACAAATCCACCAGTTGATAACGGTGACCATCGTTGAGCCCCGGCAAGTCGTCAAAGCGTTGCCAGGCGCGGGCTTGCAACCGGGGCTTGAATTCGCTGTAGCTGAACTCGACGGGGGGCCGGCCGTCGACGGTTGTCCCATCGCCGAATGCCTGGTCATGGGCGGCGCTCAGTTGGTGCAAACCCAGGGATGTCTGGCGATAAGCGAGTAACAGGCGTCTCACCAGGATGGGGGCAGCCCCCAGTTCTTCGGGAAAACGGTGAAACATCAGGACCTGGCGGCACAGGCGTTCGGTGCGTAATTCAAAACCGTAGGCGAAGCTTGCAAAACCATCGCTACGGGTTGCCCACTGCTGGCCTTCATACGGCGGTTTCTGTTCGTAGGCTGTGGTCCGTTCACCGTAGTCGAACACCAATTCGAAGTGCCATTGTACGGGCGCGAGCCGGTCTGTTTTCCATGAGTACAGGTGTGGATCGGCTTTGAAATTGCCATAGCTCACCCGGCTCAAATAGCGTTGGGCCGTTGCGTCGGCCTTGTATTGGTAAAGGATGTGCTCGCCGTAAGGGTTCAGGCTCTCCTCCAGCAACCATTCGCCGACACGGCGCGTATCCAGGGAATCGGCTCGACGGGACGCAGGGTTCTTTCCGAACAGATGCAGGCTGCCATCGGCACCGTGCACCAGCCAGAAGCCCGGTTTGTCGTCGGGCGAGGACCAGTGTTCGATGCGGTCGAAGCGGCTTTCGATTCTGGGCAAATACCGGGTGACGGTGTAGGTCGTCCCCAGGTGCAGATCGTTGTAGTGATCGATGCGGGTTGTGGCGATGACGCCTTGCGCGTCGCGCTCGGGCAGCCAGACCACCCCGCTGGGGCCGATGATTTCGTCATCTTCGGTATAGGCCGGCACACCCTTGCCGGTGCGTCGCGCCACGCAGGGCAGCGACAGCTCCCAACCGATGCCGAACACACCGTTGCCGAGCGAGCTGGCATAGCTCAGGGACAAGGGCGGAGCAAAGCCGCGCCCCGGTGAAATCGGCAGGGCAATTTCATAGGAGGCCGTACCGTGGGCGCCGATGGCGGCCCATCCCTTGCCGATACTTTGAATGGCGCCACCGCCCTTGGGCAGTGACGGCGCGGTGACAGGCAGGAGGGGTTGTTCAGTCATTGCGCACCTCCGCCGACCCTGGCCGTGTAGCTCACATGCACGATGACGTCGGTCAGTGAGTCAAGCAGGTCTTTTTGTGCTTCGGGGTTTGGGAAGGTCAGCTGCCACGTGGAGATGGCGCCGGTGTGTTCGAAAGGCAGGTAGCGGTCATCATTGAAATTCAGCGTGAACAGGCCGTTGTCGTCGATGCCCGTAGACAGGGCAATCTGCTGGTTGGCGCGTAGGCTCTGCAGGGTTTTGCCCCGGTCACCCGGGGAGAGGAACACCTTGCTGGCGGTCTGGGTCAGCGTGGCTCGAACGTTTTCGTACGGGCCGACGAGGGCCGGCAAGGACACGCTGATGGTCTTGATCCGTCGCAGGTAATGTTGCTGATCCTTGTAGTCGTCTTCGAACAATTGCTGGGTCAGCTCGAATTCGTAGGTGCCTTTTTTCAAGTCGGCATGGATTTGCGGCCATTCCTTGTTGAGGGTACTGGTCGGGGTGTGGCGTTTGAGCTGGCGCAGCGACACTGTCTTGCGTATCTCCAGTTCCCGCTCGTGACGCCGCAGGTACTCGGCGTGCATCTTCAACAGGTTCATCTTCAGCAGCTCGCCCGCGCCCAGCCCGCGATAGGTCGTATGCCAGGCGCCGGGCTGGATGAAACGCGTGTCGAAGTCGGCAATTTCATACTGCCAACTGGCTTCGGCCGCCAGGCACAGCGCCAGTGTCGCGTCGTAGGCCTGGCGATAGAGCGCGGCAAATTGGCTGTTCAGCCATTGGTACAGTTGTGCCTTGGTAAAGCGCTTGCTGAGAAAATCGTAGTTGGCCTTGGCTTGGCTCAGGGTTGATTCGGCCAGACGCAGTTGCAGGCGAGTCGCGGTTTCCTGCTCGGCGAATTGCGCCAGTTGCGCGTCGATCTGGGCCAGTTCGAGCCGTGACTGATCGTAGGCGTGATGCCATTCATCCCGGCGGCGATCGAATGTGGCCTGACGGTCGAGTTGGGCCGCTACCGTGCGGCTTATGATCGCGGCGCTATGGAAGGCTGCAGAGGATGCGAGCGCTGGTCCCTCCCAACGGCTGCCGCCATTGCTGAAGCCAAAAACGTTCGGAGCCATCATCAGCCCACCTGCCACGATTTGGCAGGTCATTGCCCCGGCTTCCAAGGTGCCGCTGGTCACGTAGAAGTAATTGGCTTTTGTCTCGACGGCACTGAGATCATCGTCCAGCAGTTTTTGGTAATGGGTGATGCGGTTTTGAACAATGGCCTGGCTGGCCAGCAGCGCCTGGCGGTTTTGACGGTCGACGTTCAGGGCCTGGCGTTGCAGGTCAACGGAGACTTTCGCCAGGTCCCAGGCCTGTTGTTGCTGCAGCTCCTGCAACTGGGCCTGTTCCTTGCGCTCGATCAACGACAGCAGCGTGGCGCCGAACTGGCTGATGCTTTCAACGGCGTTCTGAGCCTGACTGTGCATGACCGTGAAGCGATAGTTGGGAATGTGCACCGCCGGCAAGGGGGCCGTAGCACCGTCGCGGGTGTTCGGGGCGCTGATGCCGAGCACGGCGCGTGGGTCCAGCGCAGCCGCGAATACCGGCAAATGCAACGGCTTGCCAGCCATGTCGAGGTTGTGCCGCAAGTTGTACAGGCGACTTTCGGCAACGTCCCAGCACTTGAGCAACTGCGGATTGAACGGCACGCGTAGATATGGGCTATCGATGGCCGCCAGGGTCCCTTGCGAAATGCCGTCTTGCATAAGTGATGGGGGGCTGGTGGCAGGCAGGGGCAGCAAGTTTTCAAAGGTGCGCAGGTCATCATTGTTCGTGTGGCTGAGGGCTCGAAGGCTGATAGCCGTCCAATGATCGACCGGTTGAACGGCCGGGCGTGGCCCCAACAAGTCCAGGGTCCGGACGTACCAAAGCTTTGCTTCGCTGAGGCTGTCCGGTGTCAGCTCGCGGTACGCGGCATCGCCTCGGTTGGTCAGGATGTCGAGGTAGAGGAAATACAGCGCCTTGCGAAAGTGCACCGGATGACTGAGGGCAATTTGATGCGGATCATGGGGCGCCTGGGCGGAATACGAAGGTGTGTCACCGTCGAGCAGAGGGACGCTTCTCCAGCATTCGGCTTTCCTGCGGCTCGGGTCGAAGACATAGCGCAACCAGCGTTCAGCGTCCTCATACCGATGCTCGGCGTTCAAGCGGTGGGCAACCAGCCATGGCAAGTAAAGAAACAGTTCGGTGAAGTAGCGGCCGTAAGGTCCGTGGAAGTCCATCCTGTTGTTTGGGGCGTCGGGCAGGGCGGGTTCCGGCAGTTGTTGAGTGGTCCGGTCGAACAGTTCGTCGAGGCTGTTTTCGGTTCGCCGGATCAGTTCTGCGGCAAATACGGTGTTCAATCGGATCGGTTGGCGCTTTTGGCTTTTGCCGTCGCTGTGCTTGATGGAGGAATTGGTGAAGTCGATGAATTGGGTGGTGCCCAGGTTGGATGTCGGTACGGCGCTAATACTCGGCTGTTCGAGGAACCTGGGCGCCAGGCTCAGTTTGAACGCTTTGAGCGCGAAGGAAATTATTTCATCCGGTTTGTCTGGGCGGGCCAGCGCAACACCATAAAATAACGTATCTCCGTCCCCATTAAGGTCTTCCGCCCGCAAGGGGTGCTCATGGCGACTGGGTAGCTGTTTCACCAGGGGGGATGCGGCGACAGGCTCCAGTTTGTCATACGTTAACGAGTCGGTTTCTATGCCGGCGGGTTGGCGCAAAATTACATATTTTCGGTAGAGCAGCTCTTCTTCATACGAGAAGGGAGTCCGGATATGACTGCGGCCGTGAGGCTCTTGTAACGCCACGGTAACCTTCCCTCGAGGGGCTCCGGTGAAGCGGTCGTTGTAGGTTTTGATCAAGTGGCGTACTGCCGCTACTGAGATCAGCTTTCCAGCCAGACTTTTTGTTGCTGAAGTCGTGAATCCAGGTGAATCCTCACTGTCCAGGACCACGTTGTTCAGGTCATCGAACGACAACTGGTAAGTCATATTGGTGGGGTCGACCAAAGTTATGGCGCTGATTTTGGAATTGTCACGAAGTTTTATGTAAGAAGAGGAGGACAGGTGTTCGTCGACTGGAGGCAGCATGAGCTGAAGCCGTGGAAATACGATGCGAATTTCACTCACGGCAGGGGGGAGGTACGTATCGTCGGCATGGAAGGATAGTATGTGTGTCGAATCGACGGGTTTGTAAATTGCTCCGTTGAAATAGTCATCGAAATTCAAAAGGCTGTTAGTAATATTCTTGGGGCGCGGGATTGAAGCACCCTCGATTTCCAGAAAAGCCAATCTTGTTTGAAAGCGCTGGTCGTGAGGTTCGATGAGCGTCGTATCAAGGAGGGTGTGTTCCTTTTTTTTTGGTTTTTGTTCTTCCGCCTGTTCAATCGTCGTTGCACTGTCAGGCTTATGGGCAAGATTTTTGTCGATGTAGATTGTTCTGATGAAACTAAAGGTATTGATCGACACAGACCCCGAGCCGGCGTTGGGCTTTCGCGCACATAAGGCAAGATACAGTGAGTCTCGCGAGCCCTTGCGATGTTGCGCCGCAACGGTACCTATCAACGGCATGATCGTCTCCAGACCCTGACTGGCAAGCGCCTGATCCTCGCAATACCCTTGCAGGCCCAATCGCGGCGTACTCCAGATGCCATCCTGTTTTTTGAAGCAATAGCTCAAACGCAGCAGCGGATGACTCGCCCTTGGCGGCGAGGCGTCGTCGCTCGAGTGCGCGCTGGCGGCCGACTTATCCTGATGGATGCATTCGGCCCAGACCACGAACAGGCGGTTGTTGAACCAGACCGGACGGATCGAGTGTTCGACCGCGCTTTCGGGGATCGGTACGTCGGCTTTTTCCCAGTCCGACCAGGCATACGGATCCGGCTGATCCAGTTTGGTGGGGGACGATGAGGGACCGTCCAGTGGACGTTGCGCCATGTCCAGCGAGCGCCAGAAGTAAGTGTTTTCGGTACGGGATTTGGCGATGAGGTAGTAGGTGCTGTTGGCAAAGTCCTCGCCATCGATATAGCCGTTGAGAATCGTCAGGTTGGCCACTTCTTCGAATCGGGCCAGGTAGGCCAGGACCGCCGATTGAACCGCATGAGGTTCAATCCGATTCTGGCTGAGGGCGTTTTCCAGTTGCTGGAAGTTGTCGCTCTTGTTCGCCCTCAGGGTCGGGTCCAGATAGGTCGAGGGGAAATACAGCAGCTTTTGATGGGCGGCCCAGGTGGCGTACTGGTGCAGTTCATTGCGCCATGTCTGCCGGTGCTTGGCGCTAACGTCTTGCGGGTCGTAACCGGGCTCCATGTTCATCAGGATACGGTTGATGTATTGCTGCAGGCTGGCAATGGCACAGGCCACCTGCGTGGTAGGCACATCCTGGCTGACCAGTACGTCGAGCAACCAGTATTCATAGAGATCCTGGGCACTCTTGAGCGGCGTGGCATTGTCGGGTGCGACAGTGTTCAGGTAGAACGCCAGCAGCGCATCGCGCAGGCGTTCATCGAGCTGCTTTTTCAGGGCAACGGTCATATTCTGTCCTTGAATGTTGAAGTGGGTGTCCGCTCAATGGCAGGCGGCGATCAGCGCATCACCCACGGTTTGCCAATCCGATGTGGGGCTTCGGGTATTCAGTGCGGTCGCCTTGATCAGCAGGTTCGCCGACAGTCCCGTGCTCTGGCAGCAGGCCTGGCAACGGATGACCCAATCCACGGTTCCCATTGAGTCTTGCCCTGTTAGCAGTTGCGCCCGCAGGAAACTCACCTCTTCGACGCTCCAATCCAACAGCTTGGCCAGCAGGCGATTGGCTTCTTCTTTCGATTGAGGCGTGCCCTGATTGGCCACTTGCAGGTAGTGCAACAGGTTCTCTTCCGACTGGGCTTGATGGCGGGCGCAATGACTGAAGCATTCGAGCAGATACAGCATCTGGGGCGTCAATGTTCGGGGTGGTTGCGAGGCCAGCCATGTCGGGTTTTCCAGCAGAACCTTCAGCGTGCTGCTGCTCAGGTGCAGATGTTGGCAAGCCTCGGCAGTGCGCAATACCGTCGCCAGCAACCGGGGCATTTCCCCCGGGGCCGCCTCGATGGCCGCGACGACCGCCGTTGCATCGGTGCCGGCCATCTGCAAGACGCAAGGGACGTATTCGGCAGGCAGGTCCGCAATGTCATGCAGCAGCACCTCCACCCGATGCTGAGGGTCGTGGGTGGTGTGGATGTCTGTCTGGAATTTCTCCAATCGCTTTGCCAGGTTGTGATTCAGCGGCCCGTCATTGCTGCTTGCTTCGAACAGGCGACACCATTGCAGCACGTCCCGATCGTTTTGCCTGAGCCAGTCGACAGCCCAGTCCATTGCCATCAGCACATCGAGAATGTCGAGCTCTGCGGAGCCGGCGGTTCTCAGCTCCCCTGTCACCAACGCCTTGCAAAAATCCTCTCCGCCGAGCGACCGGGCCAGCTCGATGCATTCAAGAGGGGAGAGTTTGAACATCCGGGCGATACGGGCCTGGCGATAGAGAGCCGAAACCGTGGGCAGGTCGTACCCCTGCGACAAATGCTGGCTGGCTTGCCTGGCCAGCAGCAACAGTGAATCTGGCGCAACGGGAAGCCCAAGGCCGGCACTGAGGTAACTGAAAGTCCGCTCGTCCGTAGCGGTCAGGTTCCCCTTTTGAGTGCTCCAGTCGGGACCTTTGAGCAGTCGGGTGCGATTGAACACTTGATCGAACAGTGGCACTCGATCACCGCACGCATGGATGGGCATGTCGTGCAGCAATGAAGCGAATTCTTCAGGGGCGATGCCATGGCGCTGGTTCAGGTACCGATAGACGCCCAGGGCGCGCAAGGTGTTGGCACTGAACGTCTCGACCCTCTCCGAGCGCTGGGCATTGGTGATCAACGTGTCCAGTTCGGCAACGGGAATACCGGTCCAGCGATGCAGGCGGATCATTCGTTGCAAACGGTCGATTCGCTCAGGGGCGTCGTTGGCAAAGACCTTCCGGTTCCCTTGGGTCTCGATCGCCAGGGCCGGGGTCGCCCCGCCGCCGTTGATGTAGCCCGCGCCGTAACGGTTCAGGGAAGAAGCGGGGCTGTTGATTGACGTTCGTGGGCTGTATTTGCCTTGTGCCAGCAACTGCTCGACCTGTTCCGTGGTGAGCCCGGTGCGCGCCATGAAGAACTCGAGCTCACTCAGGCTCAAGAGGTCCTCGGTGCCGTAGCTCTTTTTCAGCGTGGCGAGGTTGCCTTGTGAGGCGGTCGGCGCGATGAGCAGCGCCTGTTGCGCCGGACTCAGCCCGGACAGAAGCTTTTGCGCCTCTTCAGGATTGACGGATATCTGTCCGTAATGTTTCCGGCCCTCTGAAAACGGCAGGTTCAGGCTGACCCGATAATTCAGTTCGCCCAGCGCCGGCTTGCCCGTGCCCAACCCGAGCACGCATTGATGATGGTGCAGATCGTAGGGCAGCGAGAAAGGGAAATGTGCGCTGGCGAGTACCTGGCGCACGGTCTTTTTTTCACCGGTTTTGACCAGGTGCGCCTTGATGTTCCTGCGCAGGGTGTCGTTGATGATGTCGAGCATCGGACGGGTAACGAAGGCACTCTGCCGATCGAGCGCGAGTGTCTCGAGGTCCGGGCGCCGTTGCGCCAAGGTGACTCTGCTGGCGTGCGGTGACAGGTTTTCCAGCTCCCCGGCAAACAGATACAGCGCCCGCAGATACGCTACGGGCGAGTCGATTGCGGCGATATCACCCTCATTGCAGAACAGCTCCCAATTCTCTTCGAACAGCGCTTGATAGCCGGTGGGCACTGACGTTGAGCCTGCCTTCAGGCTGTGCTTGATACGTGACTTGTTGGCGCCGGACGATATTTGATGTTCCTGGTACAAGCGACTGATTTGCCGGGCATGGCTCGAAGCATTGTCGTAGGCCTGTTCACCGTCCGCGTCGCTATGCCTGGCGAGTTTCTCGGTGAACTGCGTCTTGCTCATGCGCACAATGTCGAATACCGACGTCACCCCCATTCGTAGCATGGCGGTTTTCAGTTCGGCTGTTGTGGCGTCCTCACCGTCTGGGGAGGTAACGAGCCTTTTCAACAGCGAGTCGTTGCTTACGTCCATGTGTTGTCATCTCCTGTTCGAGCGCAATGTGCTTGTTCAAGCGAAAACCGTACAGGAGCGTGCAGAGAAAGGCGGTAGGACTGGGGGCGGGGGATTTGTACGAAAGAGCGATTCGTGGGCTGCGCTGATGCAAATCCTGTGGGAGAGGGCTTGCTCGCGAAGGTGGTGGGTCAGTCAACTTCAATGCTGGCTGATCCGGTGCCTTCGCGAGCAAGCTCGCTCCCACAGTAGGTCATGCAAAATTGCGTCGGACGTTAGACGCGGAAGTGGCTCACCATCATCTGCAACTGATTACCCAGCCGCGCCAGTTCGACGCTGGACGCAGCGGTTTCTTCGCTGGCGGCGGCGGTCTGTTCGGACACGTCGCGCACGTTGATGATGCTGCGGCTGATCTCCTCGGCCACGGCGCTTTGCTGCTCGGCGGCGGCCGCGATCTGCTGGTTCATCGACTGGATGTTCGACACCGTGCGGGTGATGTTTTCCAGTGACGCGCCGGCCTTGCGGGTCAGGGCCACGCTGCTGTCGGTGAGGCTGCGGCTGTTGTTCATCACGGCGGCCACTTGTTGGGTGCCGTTCTGCAACCCGGCCACCAGTCCTTCGATTTCTTCGGTGGATTTCTGCGTGCGTTGGGCCAGGCCACGGACCTCGTCGGCCACCACGGCGAAACCACGCCCGGCTTCACCCGCACGGGCCGCTTCGATGGCGGCGTTGAGGGCCAGCAGGTTGGTCTGTTCGGCCACGGCCTTGATCACGTCCATGACGCTGCCGATCTTGTCGCTTTCCTGTTGCAGCACGGTCATGGCATCGGTGGAACGAATCACCTCGCTGGCCAGGCGTTCGATCTGGGCGATGGCTTCGCTGACCACCTGGTCGCCGGCACGGGCTTCGCCATCAGCGGCGGCGGCTGCCTGGGAGGCCTCTTCGGCGTTGCGCGCGACTTCCTGGACCGTGGCGGTCATCTCGTGCATGGCGGTCGCAACCTGGTCGGTCTCGACTTTCTGGTTGTTGACCCCGGCGCTGGTCTGCTCGGTCACGGCGGACAGTTCTTCGGCGGCGCTGGCGATCTGGGTCACGCCATCGCGGATGCCGCTGATCAGGTCGCGCAGCGTCACGCCCATGCGCGCGATGCCTTGTTGCAGCACGCCCAGTTCATCGCGGCGGGTGACGATGACCGTGTGCGACAGGTCGCCGCTGGCGATGCGTTCGACCACGGCCAGGGTTTCGCGCAGCGGACGGGTAATCTGGCGCGTGATGATCACGGCCGCAATGATCCCCACCAGCAACGCAAGCAGGGTGCTGACCAGTTGCAGGGTGCGCGCCTGGGCGCTTTCGGCGTCACGGCGGTCGAGTTGGATCTGGTACAGCTGCTCGCTCAAGGTCACGATGGTCGCGCCCTGGTCGGTCATTTCCTTACGCGCCTGCACCACATCGGCAGTGGCCAGCTTGAAGGCCTGCACGGCGCTGCGGTATTGGGTCAGGGCGTTTTCCAGTTGGCGCAGTTCATCCTGGCGGGTGCTGGAGAAGTGTTCGTTCAGCGGCTTGAGCGAAGCGATGGCGGCGTCCAGTTGGGCGACGGCCTTGCGTTCGGTATCGGCGTTGCTGTTGGCGGTGTAGCCGCGCACTTCATAGCGGGCCAGCATGAAGGCTTGCTTGGCCTGGGTGATGGCCTGGAACTGCGCGAAACGCTCATCGCTGAGGGCCATCTGCCGTACGTCGGCGTCGATGGTCTCGATCAGCTTGTAGGCGATGTCGGCGTTCGTGCCCATGGTGTCGCGGGCGGTGTTGCCAGTGCGGTAGGCGCTGCGCATTTTGTTCAGGGACACCTGATAGGCGCCGATGACCGCGCTCTGCTCCTTGAGCAGCTTGACGTTTTCCGGGCTCTTGAAGCTGCTGAGCAGGGCGTTCTGTTGCGCCACGAAACCATCGAGGGTGGTCTGCACATTTTGTGCGGCGGTCTCGTCACCGTTGGTCAGCATGTATTGCAGACGCGTGACACGCAGTTTGGTCAGGCCGGCGTTGAGCTGGGTGATGTCGCTCATCCAGTTGCTGCGATTGATCAGCCCGTCCAGGCTCGTCCAGCCGGTCAGGGCCAGCAGGCAGGTCAATACCAGCACCAGGCCGAAGCCCAGACCCAATTTCATGTTGACGCTAATGTTGCCAAACCAGCTGTTCATCAATTCCTCCAGGAACGTTGTGCTGCTTATCGTCGGTACGCTGGAAGATTGTTGTTGTTAAGAGCCAGCAAGAGCATGTAACAGGGCTATATCGGCGGCGGGTTCAAGATCTGTAAGTTTTTTTCCGGGTATCTGTGGGAGCAAGGCTTGCCCGCGATAAAGGCGATGCGGTCTTTCAGGGCATCGAGGTGCCTGCTTCGCGTTCACCCCAAGCTTTTTTTCACATCGGTTTCACTGCCTGCCCACGTCGGCCTCTCTACTGTCGCGCCATCGAATGACTGGGTGGATGCCGTCGGGGCGGCTTGATGTGGAACTGAGACTGAGCCTTTTCGGCCTGACGCGCTCGATCGATACGCGCCGGTTTGCCCGTTACCGAAACGCCGTGGTCGTGCTGGCGTCGGCGCTGCTGGTCATCCCGTTGACCCTCTGGCTGCTCAGCCCAGCGGCGGTGCCGGACCTGGCCCATGGCAACATCGCTGGCGCCCGGGCCCTGGCCGATGGCTGGGCCAAGGGCGAGATGATCGTGCTGGTGCGCCATGTCGAGCGCTGCGATCACTCCAAGGCCGCGTGCCTGAACGATCGCGAAGGCATCACCGATCGGGCCCGTGCCGTTGCGGTGGGCCTCGGTGCCCGGTTCGAACAATTGGGCCTGGACAACGCCGACCTCTACAACAGCCCGTTGGTGCGCGCGACCCAGACGGCGGGGTACATGTTCAACAAGGTGGGCAGCGGTGACGATTGGCTGATCAATTGCCGGCATGACTTTCTGCGTAATGCCCTGGCCCATAAAGTGGCCGGGCGCAACCTGATCCTGGTCACCCACAGCGAATGCATGCAAGCGATGGAAACCGCGCTCCAGCGCCCGACCTCGGCGTTTGGCTATGGGGCTTCGTTGTTCGTTTCCACCGCCCAGCCACAAGCGCCACGGCTGCTTGGCTTTATCGAAGCGTCTGACTGGCGTTCGATGACTTTTCCGTAACTTTTCCCACGATTAGGACCGCCCATGCTGACGTCTGCTCGCGCCCGTTTCTACGGATTCAACCTCGGAATTCCGCTGGTCTGTGCGGCCGTGGTGTTCTTGCTGTTCGACATGACCCGCATCGACATCGCCATCAGCAATCTTTTCTACGATCCGCTGCACCAAGTGTTTCCGTTGGAACACGTGCGGCTGTTCGAGCAAATCACCCACAAATGGGCGAGGGTCATCCCGAACTGGACCGGCGAGGCGGCCATCGTCGGTGTGCTGCTGTCGTTTTTCTGGCCGATCTTCAAACCGCAAACGCGCCCTGGACTGCTTCGCCTATTGGATAAAACCCGACTGAGCAAGCCTCTACGTTTTGCCCACGAGCACCGTCGCGATTTTCTCTACGTGGTCTTCGCTTTTTCCCTCAGCACCGGGGTCATTCATTACCTCAAAGGCCATACCAGCGTGTATTGCCCGGTGGAAACCACCCAGTACGCTGGCAAGATCGAGCACAAGGAGTGGTTCCAGAATTTCGACCTGCTGAACGTCGCCGGTGACGGTCGCTGCTGGCCCGGCGGTCATGCCTCCGGTGGTTTCACGATGCTGGCGCTGTATTTCGTCGCCCGCCGCTACCGCTGGCGTCATTCCAAAGCCTTGATGCATGGGGCGTTGGCCTTGGGGTTTGTCTATGGCACCACGCGAGTCCTGCAGGGCTGGCACTACATGTCCCATACATTCTGGGCGGGGATTTTCGTCTGGTTGAGCTGTTGGCTGATGGCGCTGCTGTTTTATGGGCGAGCGGCCCTGGAACAACCGGTGTCGAAACCAGTGCAAGCGACGCTGGCGCCTGTCTTGCCTGCGTTGGGCAACGCACGTTCATCAACCTGAATGCCGGGCAAAAAAAAGCCCGCTGGGAGAGCGGGCTAAAACCTTAGTTTCTTGAATGAGCGAGGTGACTGTACCCAATCACGCGGGGGCGTGGGGTGAAGAAAAGTTCATGAGGTCGCTTCCTTGCCAGACCTCATGCCTGGATTCTTCTCACCTGAGATCAAACCGATCCAGGTTCATCACCTTGACCCACGCCGCGATGAAGTCGTTGACGAACTGCTCCTTCGCATCCGCGCTGGCATAGACTTCGGCCAAGGCCCGGAGCTGGGCGTTGGAGCCGAAGACCAGGTCGACGCGGGTGCCGGTCCATTTGACCTGGCCGGTCTTGCGGTCACGGGCTTCGAAGGTTTCCTGGGTGTCGGAGAGCGGTTTCCATTCCACGCCCATGTCGAGCAGGTTGACGAAGAAGTCATTGGTCAATGCCCCGGGCCGTTGAGTAAAGACACCGTGCGCCGAGTGGCCGACGTTGGTATCCAGTACCCGCAGACCGCCAATCAACGCCGTCATTTGCGGTGCGCTGAGGGTCAGCAATTGTGCCTTGTCGATTAATAGTGCTTCGGCGGACACGCGGTACCGGCCCTTGAGGTAGTTGCGAAAGCCATCGGCGATGGGCTCGAGAAAACCGAACGACTCGACATCCGTCTGCTCCTGGCTCGCGTCCATGCGCCCCGGCGAGAACGGTACCGTCACGTTGACCCCGGCATTTTTCGCCGCCTGTTCGATGCCGGCACTGCCGCCCAGCACGATCAGGTCCGCCAGGGAGATTTTCTTGCCTCCGGACTGGGCACTGTTGAACTCGTTCCGGACCTTTTCCAGGGTCGCCAGCACTTGAGCCAGTTGGTCCGGCTGGTTGGCCGGCCAGTCCTTCTGCGGGGCCAGGCGCAGGCGGCCGCCGTTGGCACCGCCGCGCTTGTCGGAACCGCGGAAGGTGGATGCCGCAGCCCACGCAGTGGACACCAGCTGTGAAACCGACAGGCCCGAGGCCAACAGCTTGCCCTTGAGGGCGGCGATGTCGCTGTCGTTGACCAGGGCATGGTCGACCGCCGGGATAGGGTCTTGCCACAGCAGCTCTTCGTTGGGCAGTTCCGGGCCCAGATAGCGCGAGAGTGGGCCCATGTCGCGGTGGATCAGCTTGAACCAGGCGCGTGCAAAGGCGTCGGCCAATTGGTCCGGATTCTCCAGGAAGCGCCGCGAGATCTTCTCGTAGATCGGGTCGAAGCGCAGCGCCAGGTCGGTGGTCAGCATTGTTGGATTGCGCCGTTTGGCCGGGTCATGGGCATCGGGGATGATGCCCGCGCCCGCGCCGTTTTTCGGTGTCCACTGATGCGCACCGGCCGGGCTCTTGGTCAGTTCCCACTCAAAGCCAAACAGGTTCTCCAGATAGTTGTTGCTCCAGCGGGTGGGCGTGGTGGTCCAGGTGACTTCCAGGCCACTGGTGATGGTGTCGGGCCCCTTGCCGGTGCCGAAGGTGCTCTTCCAGCCCAAGCCTTGCAGCTCCAGGCCTGCGGCTTCGGGCTCGGCACCGACATTGTCGGCGGGGCCGGCGCCGTGGGTCTTGCCGAAGGCGTGGCCCCCAGCGATCAATGCTACGGTTTCTTCGTCGTTCATCGCCATGCGGCCGAAGGTTTCGCGGATATCCAGCCCGGCGGCAACCGGGTCCGGCTGGCCCTCGGGGCCTTCCGGGTTGACGTAGATTAGCCCCATCTGCACGGCGGCCAGCGGGTTCTCCAGGTTGCGCCCCAGGTCGGTACGGCTTTCTTCATTGCCAGGTTCGGCCACCAATTGGCCTTCGCCGGGCTCCTGCATGGCGGCTTTGTCGGGCTTGCCGTAGCGGACATCGCCCCCCAGCCATTTGTTTTCGGACCCCCAATAGACATCTTCATCCGGTTCCCAGACGTCCGGACGACCACCGGAAAAACCGAAGGTCTTGAAGCCCATGGACTCCAGCGCGACGTTACCGGTAAGGACGATCAGGTCGGCCCAGGAAATGTTGCGGCCATACTTCTGCTTGATCGGCCACAGCAGCCGACGGGCCTTGTCGAGGCTGACGTTGTCGGGCCAGCTGTTGAGCGGGGCAAACCGCTGCTGGCCGGAGCCTGCGCCACCGCGCCCGTCACCGGTGCGATAGGTGCCGGCACTGTGCCAGGCCATGCGGACAAAGAGCGGTCCATAGTGGCCGAAATCCGCCGGCCACCAGTCCTGGGAGTCGGTCATCAGCGCCCGCAGATCTTCCTTCAGGGCTTGAAAATCCAGGCTTTTGAAGGCTTGGGTGTAGTTGAAGTCCTCGCCCATGGGGTCGGACAGCGAGGAGTGCTGGTGCAGGATCTTCAGATTCAGTTGGTTCGGCCACCAGTCACGGTTCGTTGTGCCACCGCCAGCGGCGTGATTGAACGGACATTTCGATTCATTTGCCATGAGAAGCTACCTTTGGTCGTATTCATCCAGCTATCCAGCCCGGCCGGGACCCGAATAGCGACAGGCGAAATAAATGACACAGGGCGCAGGGCTCACAGTTCGCTCAACTGATCGTCATGACCACGCGGCAACGCGAGAGAGCGGTCTAGCTGCCAGTACGGTGGCCCACGGCAAGCCCGGTACGTTCTGAACGCTTCGTATCTCTTTGTCAGGTTTCACGGGCCGGATTACACCAGCCTGAATTCAGGCTAGTCCCGCTTTGGCAGATAGCTAATAGGCGCAGTATTAACGGTCGATAGGGATAATCTTTTATCGAGGCCCAACGGCGAGGCAGATGATATGAATGGCGCCTGCCGTGACGGACCCAATAATGAACAAATGCCCGCGCAGCACGGCCTTCCACGAAGCGGGGCATGCCCTGGCCTTTTGGTGGAACGGTCAACCGATAAAACGTATCACTGTGCGTACCAAGGTCGAGGCCTGCACGGGGCCCCTGTTCGACTTGCGCGGCAACCCGCAATACGCAGAAGGATTGGTTGAAGCGGACTACCTTGTCCCACGCCCGGCCTTCGACGCTCCGGGGATCGCTGAATACCTGCCCTCGATGGTCGATGCCATTGAACGTGACCTGCTCCATTGCTTCGCGGGGCCCGTGGCCGAAGCGGTCTACCGGCACCGCAGGTCCGATCGGCTGATCAGGGGCAGCGGTCGAGGGGACCTTGACCGGGGGCACGAATTGATCAGCCTGCTGCCACCGCGCAAGCTGCTCGACGCCCAAGCCCTGGCCATCGCCCGTTGCCGCCGCTTGATGCATCGATACTGGCCCGCTGTGTGTGCGGTGGCGGATCTTCTGCAGGCGCGCGGCATGGTCGAAGGCAACGTCGTGACGGCGTTGTTGTGCGAGATGACCGGGGAGCGGCCGATGTTGCTTGGCCATCAGGTGGCAAGCCTCGACTCGTGATCAAGGCGTTGCCACTGGCCCTATCCGACTCGGATGAAAGCCACTGCTCGCTAGCGCTTCACCGTTTCCTCGAGAGAGAAGCGCCCCAGTGGGTTTTGTTGGAAGTGCTCGATGTTCTTGCGCGAAATATTGATGTACGGGCTGTAGTAGAGATCGATCCAGTTGACGTCCTGCTTGGCGATCGCCTGAAGGTCGGTATACATCTGCTTGCGCTTGGTCGGGTCTACTTCTACCCGCGCGGCCGCGACCAGATCCTTGACCTTGTCGTTCTTGTAGCGGGTCATGTAATTCATGTTGGTGTCATGTCCCAGCACGAAGGTGGTCTTCTGGTCCGGGTCGAGGATGTCGTTGGTCCAGTACATCACGGACAGATCGTAATCGCCGTCGATCAGCATTTGCCAACTCTGGGTTGGGTCGACCTTCTGCAACGTGGCTGTCACGCCGACTGCTGCGAGCTGTTGCTGGACCAGCACGGCGATCTGCTCGTCGGCTTCATTGCCCGCATTGACCACATAGTTGAGCTTCAGGCCTGAGGCGCCTGCATCCGCCAGCATTTTCTTGGCTTTTTCCGGGTCGTACGGGCGCTGCAGATTATCGGCATTGTGATAAAGCGCTCCTTTAGGAATGTAGGAATAAGCCACCTGGCCATGGCCGAACGTCACGGTATCGACCAGGGATTTCTTGTTGATCGCAAGGTCCAGGGCCTGACGTACTTCAGGCTTGCCCAGCAGTCCGTGCTCATGGTTGATCAGCAGATGATCCTCACGGGTGGAGGGATCCATGTGTACGACCAGGTTGGGATCTTTCTTCAGGGTTTCGACGCGCGAGAAGGGCACGAAGATCGCCGAATCCAGTTCACCGGCCTGTACCTTCAACATCCGCGTATTGTCATCCGGGATGGAGATCCATTCCACGCCATCCAGGCTCACCTTGTCGGCCTGCCAGAAGTTGGGGTTCTTCTCCAGCACCACGCGATCACCGCGTAGCCACTCCTTGACGATAAAGGCGCCAGAGGCAACGGGGTCCTGGGCGTAGGCTTCCTCACCCATTTTTTCCATGGCCTTTTGCGACAGGATGGAGACGTTGGGCAACGCCAACTGCGCGAGGAAGGGCACTGAAGGGCTCGTGAGTGTCACCACCAGTGTCTGCGGGTCGGGTGCTTGGGCCTTGTCGATAATCTTGTAGGAGTCGCTCCACAGCGACCCTTTGTTGTCGCGAATGCGCAACAGACTGAACGCTGCATCGCTGGCGGTAATCGGTGAGCCGTCGGAGAACTTGGCCGAGCGAAGTTTGAAGGTATAGGTCAGGCCATCGTCGGAAACGTGCCAGCTTTCGGCCAGCCCCGGTACCAGCTTGGTGCCGGTGTTGTCGACGCGCACCAGTACGTCGTAAACATTGGAGAACACCCAGTTGTCACGGTTCTGCGCGCTTTTGATCGGGTCGAACGTCGTACTTTCTTCACGGCAACCGATGGTCAGCACGCCTGCTGCCTGGGCGACACCGGCGGCCAATGTACAAACGGTCAACGTCGCGGCGGTCAGCAACTTCAAATGTTTCGATCGCATGGTCAACTCCCTATTGATGAATGTTTTTTTAGAGCAATGGCTCTCCGAGCACACAGCTATAGCGATGCCCACTGATGTCATGGATGGGGGGCGGCGCTTTTGCGCAGATGGGTTGTGCATACCGGCAGCGCGGGTGAAAAGCGCAGCCGGATGGAAGGTTCAGGGGGCTGGGTGGCTCGCCAGGCAGGGGTTCGCTCAGCAACGATCGAGTCGGGTCGATGTGTGGAATGGACTGGATCAGCGCGACGGTATAGGGATGCCGCGGGCTACTGAAGACGGCCTCCGTGGGGCCTTGCTCGACGATCTCGCCGAGGTACATCACGGCGACCCGATCACATAGTCGCCGAACGATCGCCAGGTCATGGGCAATGAACACAATCGCCAGGTTCATGCGCTGCCGCAGCTCCAGCAGCAGGTTGATGATCTGTCCCTGGATGGAAACGTCCAGCGCGGCCACGCATTCATCGGCGATGATCAACCGTGGCTCGATGGCCAGTGCCCGAGCGATCCCCACACGTTGACATTGACCGCCACTCAACGAACCCGGTTTGCGGTTGGCCAGCTCCGGCCGCAGGCCGACCAGGGTCAGCAATTCATCGACCCGATGGCGAATCAGCGAGGCAGGGATCGCACATCGCACTCGCAACACTTCAGCCAGGGTGTCGCCAATGCTCAATCGCGGATTGAGGGCGGTATAAGGATCTTGGAAAATCATCGCGGTTTCGTGGCGCAGTCGCTCGATGTCGATTCGCTTGCCTTGAACCATATCCACGCCATCGAACAGGATTTGCCCGGCGCTGACCTCAGTGAGGCGCAAGATGGCTCGACCCAGGGTGCTCTTGCCGCTGCCCGACTCACCCACCAGACCAAGCACTTCCCCGGTGGCCAGACTCAGCGATACGCCGTTGACGGCGTTCACCCATTGCCTGTTGATCCCGAACGGACCACTGCCAGGGGCGGCGAAGCGCACCCGTAGATCCTTGACTTGCAACAGGGTCATGACGAGGCTCCCACGGGTAGCGGGTAATGGCAGGCGACTCGGTGTGCCTCGGCTGTGACTTGCATCTGTGGCAACAGCCGCGTGCACTGGCTGCCCTGCTGAAGGCAGCGTGGATTGAAGCGGCAACCGGTGGGCAGCGCATCCAGCAGAGGCGGCTGGCCGGCGATGGTTTTGAGCATGGCATGGCCGCTGCTGGTAGCCGGTTGGCAGTCGATCAGGGCCGCCGTATAGGGATGTCGTGGGTGAGCCAGCAGATCAAGCTTGTTGCCGTGCTCGCAGAGCCGCCCGGCGTACATTACCGCGATGGAGTCACAGGTCTGGGCGACGACCCCCAGGTCGTGGGTGATCATGATGATTGACAGGCCACGTTGGTCGCGCAAATCCAGGAGCAGGCGCAGGATCTGTGCCTGTACCGTGACATCCAGGGCGGTGGTCGGTTCGTCGGCGATCAGCACCTGGGGGTTGCAACCTAATGCCACGGCGATCATGGCGCGTTGACGCATGCCACCGGAAAACTCATGGGGATAACTGTCGACCCGCCGTAGCGGATCGGGAATGCCCACCTGGCGTAACACATCAATGGCCTTCGCCCGTGCTTCGCGTTTGGATGCCCCCTGATGCAGGCGTATGCCCTCGCCGATCTGTTCGCCGATGCGCATCAACGGGTCAAGATGACTGCCGGGATTCTGAAAGATCATCCCCAGCCGTCGACCTCGTATGCCTCGCATGCCGGCTTCATCCAGCGACAGCAGGTCCTCACCGGCAAGGCGCACGGCCTTGCCCTGGACCCGGAGGTTTGAAGAGGGTAGCAAGCGCATCAAGGCCCGGCAGGCCATCGTCTTGCCTGAACCGCTTTCACCCACCAGACCGAGGATTTCGCCTTCGGCCAGGTCAAATGACACACGATCCACCAGCGTGACTTCGCCCTCACCGTGGCCGGCGATCACGCTGAGGTCCTCGACGTGCAACACCGGTGTGCTCATGGGCGCTCTCCGAGGTGCTCGGCGACACCGTCGGCCAGCAGACTGAAGCCCATGGCCAGGGTGACGATCGCCAGTCCCGGGAAGGTGCTGATCCACCAGGCATTGGTGATGAAACTCTGGCCCTCGGCGACCATCGTGCCCCACTCGGCGGTGGGTGGCTGAACCCCCAGGCCGAGGTAGCTGACCGCCGCCCCATTGAGCAGTACCAGCACCGCGTCGGACATGGAGAACACGATCGAACCGAACATGGCATTGGGCAACAGGTGCCGAAACAGAATGCGTCCATGACCGAAGCCCAGGCTTTTCGCCGCCAAGGCGAAATCGCTTTCCTTGAGCACCAGAATCTGCGAACGGATCAGCCGTGCATAGGACACCCATCCCACCAAAGCCATCGCAATATAAAAGCTGCTCAGGCCGGGGCCGAGGATGGCCATGATTGCCAACATCAGCACCAGGAAGGGGAAGGCCAGGATAATATCGATCAGGCGCATGCAGATCGTGTCGAACCGGCCACCGATATAGCCGGCCAAGGCGCCGATGCAAGTACCGATCAAGAATGGGAAAATCACCCCGATCACGGAAATCTGCAAGTCGATGCGCGCGCCCCAGATCACTCGGGAAAGAACGTCACGGCCGAAATTATCCGTGCCGAACGGATGGGCCAGGCTCGGCCCCAGCAGGCGGATATCGGTGTTCTGGGCAATCGGATCGAAGGGCGCGACCCAGGGTGCGAAGAGTGCGAGCAACAGCCAGGCAAACAGAATCGCCAGGCCCAGCGCGGTGGCTGGGCGACCGTTGCGCAAGCCGAAACGCAGCGCAAGACGCCAGGTGGGACTGATGATCTGGCCACTCATCGCATGTTCACCCGCGGATCAATCATCACGGTCAGCACATCGGCGAGGAAATTGACCGTGACGGTGGCGAGGGCCAGCACCATGGCCACGCCCTGGACCACCATGTAGTCACGGGTAAAGATGCCGCGCACCAGCAATTGGCCGATGCCGGGAATGGCAAACAGACTTTCGATGACCACCGTGCCGCTGATCAACCAGCCGATGTTCACCGCCAGCAGGTTGACCGCCGGCACCAGGGAGTTGGGCAGTACATGCCGATGAAATATCGCCCGCTCGGACAAGCCCCGGGCCCGTGCGGCGGTGGCATGATCGGCTTGTAGCTCCATGAGCATGCTGGCGCGCAGATTGCGCACCAGAACGGCGGAGAGTGCCAAGGCAATGGTCAGGCACGGCAAAACCATGTGATGCAGTTTGTCCCACCCTGTACGTCCATAGCCTGAGACCGGGAACAGCCCCAACTGCACGCTGAGCAGCAGGATCAACATGATGCCTAGCCAAAAAGCCGGCATGCCGAGCCCTGCCGTGGTGAACAGGCGAATCAGGTGGTCCGGCCAGCCGCCCTTGTTGCGCGCCGCCACCGTTGCCAGCGGCACGGCAATCAGCAGCGCGAGCAGTACGCTGCCGAGCACCAGGAACAGGGTTGGCTCAATGCGGGTACTGATCAACGTCAAGGCATCGACTTTGTAGAGCAGCGATTGGCCGAGATCGCCTTTGAGCAGGTTCTTGAGAAAGTAGAAGTACTGCATCCACAGCGGCTGGTCGAGACCGTACTGGGCTCGAATCCTGATCAGCGCCTCCGGCGTGCTGCGCGAGCCCAGCAGTGCCCGGGCGGGATCCCCGGGGATTGAGCGTACGAGCATAAAGGTGATCATGCTGATGCCAAACAGCACCGGCAATAGCTGTAGCGGGCGCGACAGTATGAAACGGTAGCGCGCCAGGTTCATGGGCTAGTTCCGATGACGGTGCAGAAAATCCAGCAGGACTGGGAAATAAGCTTGGGGCTCTTCGTAGAACGGCATGTGGCTGCTGTTGGGGAACACATTCAGTTGTACATCCTTGAGCGCCATTTTCATTCGCATTGCGCAGGCTGGCGTCAGTTCATCATGTTGACCGGTGGTGATCAGCACAGGCATTTCGAAGCCGGCCATCTGTTCGATGCGATTCCAGTCCTTGAGATTGCCGGTATAGAGAAATTCGTTGGGGCCCTGCATGGTCATGTAGGGCCCCATGTTCCAGTCGCCCAGGGAGCGTGTCACCGGTGCTGGCCACTCGTCCAGACGGCAGACATGACGATAGTTGAGCAGGGTGATGGCCGCCTGGTATTGCGGATGATCCAGGGTGCCCAAGGCTTCATGGCGCTGCATCATCGCGACGGTCTCACTGCCCAGGGCCGCCCGCAGACGCTCGAGCTCCAGGGACAGATGAGGGATATCGCCGGCGGTATTTTCCAGGATCAGGGTTTTCAGCGATTGGGGGTGATGAATGGCGTACTCGATCGCCAGCCAGCCACCCCAGGAGTGCCCTAGCAGGTGCACTTTGCCCAGGTCGAGGGCCTGGCGGACGGTCTCTACCTCCGCCACATAACGAGTGATGTCCCACAGGGATTCGTCAGTCGGCCTGGCCGAGGCACCGGTACCCAACTGATCGAAAGCGATGACCCGCAAGCCCTTTTCCTTGAGCCAGCCGTGGCTGTCACGCAGATAATCGCAAGGCAATCCCGGGCCGCCATTGAGGCACAACAGCACCTCGTCGCCGTCGCCAAAGCCATAGGCCACCAGATGATGACCGTCGACTTCCAGGTCGTATCGCTGGTCCGGCTCGATCTCACGCCACATCATTGCTCTCCTGCTCAGGTGCCGCCCGTTGGCTAAACCTTACCGAGGAAGCTATGCGCCCATAAGCTAGCAATTCTTATAGGTTTGATCTGGCATTCCCTCGCTCAGGCGTGGCATTCTACTTGCACGATTTCAGGATTGAAATTAATAAGGGAGCTGAATGGATGCAGGCCAAGCTGTCTGACTTCAATACCCGTCTTTTGTCTGGCAGGAGCCTGGACGAGCAGATGGATAACGCCCTGGGAATGGTCCAGGCGTTAGGCTTTGACGCATTGGTGTACGACTACAGTCCGGTGCCGCTGGATCATGATGGGGCACTGATTACCCCGACTGTGCTGAAGTTGCGCAATACTCCCCGTGATTGGCACTCGCTCTGGTGTGAAGAAGGTTATTACCAGATCGACCCCGTCCAGCATCTGGCAATCAATGCCATTTCTCCTTTTGTCTGGTCCTATCGACCGGAGGCCGACACGGTGCTGCAGCCGTTCATCGGCCAGAGCCATGCACCGGTCGTGAGCTATCTGCAGGATTCGCGCATGACCTGTGGCGTGACAGTGCCGATGCATTTGCCCAAAGGCGGCTTTGCGACATTGACCGGGCTGCGCGCCGATACGAAGGGGAGCACCCTGCAGGATGTCCGGAAAACGCTGGGTGACTTCAGCCTGATTTCCCATGCCCTGCAAGAGGCGGCTTTTCCGCTGCTCGGCAAGGAAGCCCGCACATGCCCGGTTCGCCTGACCAAACGCGAGCGTGAGTGCTTGCGATTAGCCGCTGAAGGGTTGACGGCGGCGGACATCGCCAGGCAACTGAATCGCTCCTTGGCCACCATCACCCTCCACCTGACTTCTGCAATGCACAAGCTCGGCGCCAGGAATCGGGTCCAGGCCGTGGTCAGGGCAGTGCATTATCGGTTGCTCGATAGCTGAAGTCGGGCAAAAACCTATCTGTTTCTCTAGTTATTCCGCCGGCCAGTCCCCGGTATCGTGTGCCGCAGGATTTCTAGGGGGCGGCACGAAATGGATCTTCCCGTAACACACGAAGGCTTTGCGCCTTTCGGTCCGTATCAGACCTGGTATCGCATCACTGGCGATTTCAGCAGTGGCCGTACGCCGCTGCTGATCCTGCATGGCGGCCCGGGCTGTACACACGATTATGTCGATGCTTTCAAGGATATTGCCAACAGTGGCTATCCGGTGATTCATTACGACCAACTGGGTAATGGGCGTTCCACCCATCTTCCGGAAAAAGACCCCTCGTTCTGGAACGTGGCGCTCTTTCTCGATGAGTTGGGGAACCTGCTGGATCATCTGGGCATTCGCGACAATTACGCACTTTTGGGGCAATCCTGGGGCGGCATGTTGGCCAGCGAACATGCGGTGCTCCAGCCTGCGGGCTTGCGCGCGTTAATCATCGCCAACTCCCCGGCGGACATGTCCACCTGGCTCCTTGAAGTCAATCGCTTGCGCCAGCTTCTACCCATTGAGGTGCAGCAAACACTGCTCGAGCACGAGCGGGCTGGAACCTTGACGTCTACCGAGTACTTTGAGGCTGCTCGGGTTTTCTACGACCGTCATGTCTGCCGTGTCACGCCCTGGCCCGACGAAGTCGCCCGTACCTTTGCCCAGATCGATGCCGATCCTACCGTTTATCACGCCATGAATGGCCCCACCGAGTTCCATGTGATCGGCAGCATGAAGGACTGGTCCATCACCGATCGCTTGCCTCGCGTCAGGGTGCCGACCCTGTTGATTTCAGGCCGATACGATGAAGCGACGCCGTTGGTGGTCAAACCCTATGTGGATCATGTGCCCGACATTCGCTGGGCGTTGTTCGAACACTCCAGCCATATGCCCCATATCGAGGAGCGGATGGCTTGCATGGGAACTGTGGTGAGTTTCCTGGATGAGTGTTTGTAGGCGTCTGCGCAATCCGAGCCGTCGTTTTTGTTGTGTTTTTTGACGCGTCCTGTGAGACGCGTCTCTTTTTTCAGTGGAAAATTCCGCTCTCTTGAACCGAAAGCGATATGCAGGGTTTGGTGCGCGCGCATTGCTGTGCATGCCTGCTGTCATTTCTGTATCGAGGGATCGAACATGTCCGTATTTGCCTTAGGGACGAGGCTAGTTGTTGCGTCGCTGTGTTTTCTGGCGATGAACGTTGCCGTCGCTGCGTCAACTCCCGGTGACACTCATGTAGGACCGTTGGCTTTTCTGCGGCTGCGTTCCCTACATTTGATGAGCCGATATCAACGGGTTCGAACCAGCCGCCCATTCGGCACATCGTCATGACTAGAGAAGCGCCCTCGCTACGGAAGATGAAGACGGCTTGGCGCGACCCAACCCTGGCAGGCTCTTCAGCAGGACCCTTTTTTATGTTTCCCTAACAGTCATATTCTCTTTTTGCAGATTCCTAGACCGTGCAGACCCCCAACCGCAACGCTCTAATCACCCAACTCACCACCAACCCCGATGACATCGCCGCACGCGCTTCGCTCTATCGCGACCTGCTCGATACCGGGGAAGCGTCACTGGATGGTTTACGCATCGCGGCGGGCCTGGGCGATCCGGCCGCTAACGTGGCGGTGGCTCAACTGAACACCACGCCCCATACAAATCGCCCCGGGCCAATGCTCTCGCAACTGCGTGGCCTGCCGGTAGACCATCTGGAGTTGAACAACGCCGAGCCGGATTGGTGTGACGCCCTGGCCGGGCTGCCCTTGCGCACGTTGGTGCTCAACAGCCCGAGGTTTATCTGCGGACCGCAGATGTGGCAATGTTTGTCCGCCAATGCCCTCGAAACCTTGGAGGTCAGCAACTTTTCCCGCGACGACTACGCCCACTGCCTCCCGTCGCCCACACGCTTGCGCCGGTTGAAGTTGCAAACCTACGGTGAAGACTTCGACGACAGTTTTCTCCGTCAACTGAGCGACAGCCCGTTGCAGGAATTGTCGTTGAACCGTTGCGATGAGATGACCGACGACGGCCTTCGCGCACTGTCACGCCTCAAGCTGCGATCACTGACGTTGCAACGGGTGAGTGAATTGACGTCCCGTGGCATGGCGCACCTGGCAAGTCATCCCCTCGAACAGTTGTCCCTCAGTGGCAGCGGCGCGATCCTCGACGATCCGTCCTGGCTTCGCGACCTGACGGGGTTGCGCTCGTTGAGTCTGGATGACTGTTACGCAAGCGAGAGCGTATTGCAGGCGATCCGGGAACTGCCTCTTGAAAGGCTTTCGCTCCAATCTGCGTTCATCTGCGAAGACGATCTGGAAATACTGGAAGGCATGCCGCTTGCGGACTTGGACCTCAAGTGCCTACGACAGGTGATCGAGCGGCTCGACGTGCTGCACGGGTTTCCACTTAAGCGGCTGGGACTTTCCGATGTGCAAGGTGTCTGCGCAGATACGTTGAGCGACCTTCGTGGTTTGGACTTGGAGTTCCTGGACCTGTCCTTGAACGACATCACCTGGAAGGAACTGAAGCAACTGGCCGGGCTACCGCTGAAGCGGCTCAATCTGAGTTTTTGCCGAGGCGTCGACGGCAAGGTTTTGCGCAAGCTCGCCGAGTTGGGATTGCCGTTGGAGCAACTTGAAATAAGTGGTCTGGACCTGCGCGATGCCGACCTCGCTTGCTTGCGGGATCTGCCGTTGCAGCGCCTGGGCCTGTATGACAGCCCATGGCTCACAGACGCCGGCGTGGCCCACCTCGTGCGTATGCCGTTGCGAGACCTGACGCTCGGCGCTGACCCAGGGGCGTCGCGAATCACCTCGGCCGTGGTGCCGGTGCTGGAGCAATTGCCGTTGCGCACGTTGTGGTTGCCTAACTGCGCCGGAATCGATGCAGACGGTTGGGATCGTTTGGCCAGGTTGCCAGCTCAAGTGACGGGGCCTGGTATTTGATACTCGGGTGTTCGTCGGCACTGCGTCCAAGACACAATAAAAAGCCCAGTTATGTGGCTGGGCTGAGACTTCTTTTCTGCAGCTACGCGCAGTGAGGAATCTTCTCGACTTCCCTGTAAATCTGCTCCCCTTTTGCAATCTCAGCGGTACGTAAATCATACGCAGTCTGCAAATTCAGCCAAAACTGCGCCGACGTTTCCAATGCGGCTGCCAGGCGCAAAGCCACATCTGCACTAACGCTACGGCGCATCAATACGATGTCGTTTACTGTCGGGGCAGACACGTGCAAAGCCCTTGCAAGCGCAGCGGCCGTAAGGCCAAGCGGTTCCAGATACTCTTCCTTGAGAATTTCTCCAGGGTGGACGGGCCTCATGCTGTTCTTAAACATGACTCACCTCAGTGATATCTACGATTTCTACAGCGCCGTGTACCAGGGACACTCTATAAGATGGCCCTACGGTTTCTCCAGTAATGGCGTTATACATAGAGTCTATGGTCACTTGCAGCATTATTTCCCCTCTTGTTGCATCAAGGCTTTGCGTAGCTTCCCCGGCGACAGGCCAAACATGCTCTGGAAGTGCCGAATGAAATGCGGCGCATCCGCGAAGCCACATTCAAAGGCGATCTCGCCGATCTGGCGATCGGAACTCACGAGCAGCCACCTGCCGAACCTGAGTCGGACCTGGCGGTAGAACTGGGCCGGGCTGTTGTTGGTTTCAGCGACGAACAGGCGTTCCAATTGCCGCTTGCTGGTGCCGACCAGATGCGCAATGGCCTCGATATCCAGGGGTTGGGCCATGTGTTTTTCCATCAGCATCACGGCTTCGTGCAGCCGACGGTTGGAGGAGCTGGCGTAGCCGAGCGCCTTGCGTCGGTCGACGAAACTGTTGGACGTGTTCTTCGCCACCGTCATCTGATGCACGACTTTGCCCGCACGATCCGGTCCGCAATGCATGCCGATCAGATGAAGGGCCAATTCGATCACTGACACGCCGCCCGCGCAGGTGATCCGGTCCTGGTCGATCAGAAAGTCTCTGTTGATGACAAAGCGCAACGACGGAAACAGCCGCTTCCAGTCGTCGCCATGGTAGGCGTGGACACACGCCGTTCGCCCCGCCATCAGGCCATGTCGCGCGAGCACGAAGCTGCCGGTGCACAGGCCGATCAACGGCACCTGTGCCGCCGCGGCCTGGTGGAGGAACGCGGGATAGGTTTTCGGCACCGCCTCGATGGAATCGAGCAATCCACCAATCACCACGATGTAGTCGAAACGATCCGGGTCAGCGAGTTCACTGTCGATCGGCACGTCCAGTCCGCTACTGGAAATGACCCTTTGCCCGGGCGTGCCGAGTACTTTCCATTGGCAGCGAATGGGGCGGCTTTGATCGCCCGTATCGGCGGCGTGCCGCAACGCATCGGTCAGGCCTGAGAGTGAGAGCAAGGGGAAGCGGGGCCATAACATGATGCCAATAGACAGCTCGGCGGTGCCGCGGCGGATGGGTGGGTGACGCGCCTGCCCATGATCGAGCCCGTCCACGAGGCTTTCCTGGGGCGTCCCGTTCTCTACATCGCCAGAATGTCGCAAATATTCAATCATTCGTGCAAAGCATCCAACAAGTTATAGCGCCGGTCCCACTACGATGGGGCCATGCGAAACGTTCTGCTGCCACAATAAAAACTATCGAGGAGCATCCGATGAAGACGTCCAAGGTTCAGCGTTTTTCCGGTATTTGTGCCGGTTTTCTGGTGTGCGTTCTGGCTGCGGCACCGGTGTTCGCATTGGAGACAGTAGAGCCGGGAAGCCTGACCATCGCCTTCAGTGGTGATATGCCGGGGACAGGGTATCAAGATAGCCGGATGGTCGGCTATGACGGTGAAATCCTTCAACAAATTTCCGAAAAGCTGGGGCTCAAGGTCAAGCCGGCATTGATGGAGTGGTCAGGGACGATTGCGTCGGTGCAGTCCAAGCGGGTGGATGTCATGGCAGGCACCATGGGCTGGACCGAGCAACGCTCGAAAATCATGGCCTTGAGCGATCCTATCCACTACTTCAAGAACGGCATCACCCAGACAGACAAGACCAATTGGAACAGCCTCAAGGATTTGCAAGGCAAGAAAGTCGGCACCATCACCGGCTTTTCGTTCATCCCTGAGATGCGCAAGATCGAGGGCCTGCAAGTCGCCCTGTACGACACGTCCGATGCGGCCGTTCGCGATCTGCTCGCCGGACGTATCGATGCGGTGATCGGCGATCCACCGGTCATGCAATACGCC
This sequence comes from Pseudomonas sp. 43mfcvi1.1, assembly GCF_900115935.1. Taxonomy (NCBI): domain Bacteria; kingdom Pseudomonadati; phylum Pseudomonadota; class Gammaproteobacteria; order Pseudomonadales; family Pseudomonadaceae; genus Pseudomonas; species Pseudomonas sp. 43mfcvi1.1. The sequence goes on from NZ_UETT01000005.1 coordinate 62,439, forward strand.
ATTTCCCGCAATGAGCAATGGCACCTGCATTTCAACGCCTTCATCGACAACGATCCTAATTTCCCACTGCTGACGGGCTTGGGTCAGGTGGTGTTCGGCTTCAACAAGGCCAGCCCGGAACTGGTGACGGCGGTCAACGCACAGATCCAGACGCTCTGGAAAAACTGTGAGATGCGCAAGATCGGCGCTCGCTACGGCCTGACCCAGGATGTCTGGTTCATGCCCGAAGGCAAGGACCTGCGGCTCGGCGTCGATCGCCCTGCAGGCTGGACGTTACCTGGCTGCAAATAAGTGTGTGAGGCGATGGGGAGGAGTCCGGCGGATGCACCGATTCATCGCCACGCCTACAACAAAAAGAGGTTAGCCGAAATGTCGAACCCGTCTGACACCGCGTTGCTACGCGTGCACGAATTACACAAGAACTACGGCGATCTGGAAGTGCTCAAGGGCATCAGCCTGGAGTTGAAGCCCGGTGAAACCTTGTCGCTGATCGGCCCGAGCGGATCTGGAAAGTCCACCTGCCTGCGCTGCATCAATTACCTGGAAAAACCTACCAGTGGCGAGATCTGGCTGGGGGACGAGTTGATCGGGCAGGTCAAGGACGGCAGGCGTTTGCGTCTGATGAGTGACCGGGAGATGGCTCCGCAGCGTCGCGAGATCGCCATGGTGTTCCAGTTGTTCTACCTCTGGCCGCATTTGAGCGTGCGCGATAACGTCGCGCTCGGTCCCATCAAGGCCCAAGGCATGCCGCGCAAGCAGGCGTATGAGTTGGCCGACGCGATGTTGGAAAAAGTCCATCTGCGGCACAAGGCCGAGTCTTATCCCGAACAATTGTCCGGTGGTCAGCAACAGCGGGTCGCCATCGCCCGGGCCTTGGCTCAGCAACCGAAAGTGATTCTGTTCGACGAACCGACCTCGGCGCTGGATCCCGAGTTGGTGGGCGAAGTGTTGGCGGTGATTCGCGAGCTGGCGGAAGAGGGCCGCAGCATGATCATGGTCACCCACGAAGTGCGGTTTGCCCGCGATGTGGCGGATCGGGTGATCTTCATGGACGGCGGGCGCATTGTCGAACAGGGGCCGTCGGCGCAAGTCATCGACAGCCCTCGTCACGAACGTACCCGCAGCTTTCTTGGGCGTATGGCTGTGGAGAGCGCTTGATGGCGAATCTGGAGGCTTTTCTCGGGCTGTTGCCCTTGCTGTTGAAAGGCGCAGTGAGCGCGCTGGAAATTGCCCTCTGCACCTTGGCGCTGGCCAGCGTCGGAGGCCTGGTGCTGGCGGTTTTACTGACGTTCAGCCGATCGCGACTGGTACATGGCGCCATTGCCTGTTTCATCGAGTGGATGCGCAATGTGCCCGCGCTGGCACACCTGTTTCTGATCTACTTTGGGCTGTCCTACCTGGGCATCAATTTGCCCGCGTGGCTGGCGGCCATCGTCGGCTTGAGTCTGGTGGGCAGCGCAGTGCTGGCCGACACTTTCCGCGCCGGCTTGCAATCGCTGCATGTCGGCCAGCATGAGGCCGGGCAGGCCATCGGCCTGAACCGTATGCAGATTCTGCGCTACATCCTCTTGCCCCAGGCCCTGCGCGTTGCGTTGCCGGCTTATGCCAACTATGTCACGCAACTGATCAAGGATACGTCCATCGCCTCGGCCATTGCCGTGCCGGAAATCATGTTCCTGGCCCGCAATCTGGTGACCTCCACGTTCCAGACCTCGCTGATTTATCTGGCGGTGATGTGCATCTATGCAGCGATGATCCTGCCAATCGGCGCGGGATTCATCCGACTTGAACGTCATCTGGGGGCGGCGCGATGATCGGTTTTTTCCAGCAATACCCGGAGTACTGGAGCGACTGGGTCGCTCGCCTGCTGCTCGGCGCACGGGTCAGCGCCGAGTTGTCCCTGACAGGCTTCGCCCTGGCGGCGCTGTTGGGCGCGTTACTGGCCTGGGCGATGAAGAGTCCCAGCGCATTGCTCAAGCGCCTGGCCGTGTTTTTCATCCAGGGGATGCGTGCGGTGCCGCTTCTGGCGTTGCTGCTGGCGCTGTACTTCACCTTGCCCAGCTTCGGGCTGACGTTGTCCGGTTACTGGGCCGGAGCCATCGGTTTGGGGTTGCAGGGCAGCGCCTACGTCGCGGAGATCCTGCGCGGAGGGTTGGACTCCTTGCATCGAGGCCAGCGTGAGGCGGCCATAGCCACCGGCCTGACGCCATTGCAAGCCTTCACCGCCGTAATCTTTCCGCAAGCCATTCGCGGCATGTTGCCGCCGTTGCTCAATGCCTACGTGTCGATTCTGAAGGACAGCTCCCTGTGCGCCCTGATCGCCACCGATGAGTTGATGCTGGCGGCCAGGGCCATCGCCTCCGAGTCCTTTTTGCCCATGCATATTTTCCTGCTGGTGGGGCTGTTCTATTTCGTCATCGCTTTCCCTCTTTCTCTGTTGTCGCGAGCGCTGGAAGTACGATTTTCTCGCGGACGCAAAACCATTCGAGGTTGAACACATGAGCATCATGGATCGAACCGCTTCCCACAACATTGGCCAATTGCGGCAAGCACTGGAGTCTGGAACACTCACGAGCGAGTCCCTGGTCTGCGCGCAACTGGAGCGGATCGAGCGCTTCAACGGGCAACTCAATGCTTATGTCGAGGCCTACCCTCAACGCGCGCTCGGTGCCGCCATCGCTGCCGATCGGCAGCGAGCCGCAGGTGTCAACCTGGGTCCGTTGCATGGCATTCCGATCGCGATCAAGGATCTGTTCGAAATTGACGGCAAGGCCATAACCGGTGGTTCGCTGGCGCAGACGCCGCGTATCTCGCGGCTTACCGCCACGGCGGTCCAGCGCCTGGAGCGCGCCGGTGCGATCATTATGGGCAAGACCCATACCGTCGAATTCGCTTTCGGCGGGTGGGGCACGAATGCAGTGATGGGCACGCCGTGGAACCCATGGGACCGCGAAGTGCATCGTGCTCCAGGTGGTTCCAGCAGTGGTTCAGCGGTGGCCGTGGCTGGAGGGTTGGCAAGCGCGGCATTGGGCACCGACACCGGTGGCTCGGTGCGGATTCCTGCGGGCATGTGTGGTCTGGTTGGGTTGAAAACCACGCGTGGGTTGGTCAGCCGCCACGGTTTGATCGAATTGTGCCCATCGCTGGATTCGGTGGGGCCGATTACGCACACCGTCGAAGACGCTGCGTGGATGCTTGATGCGCTGCTGGGGCCGGACCCGCTGGACCCGGTCTCGGCCAGATCGCCAGTCTTCAGCGCCGCGGCAGGCTTGAGTCTTCCGGTGGCCGGTCTGCGCATCTGGGTGCTGCCACAGGCCGAACGCGTACACATCGCGCCTGGCGTATTGGCCGCCTATGACCGGGGGCTGGAGCAATTGGCCGCACTGGGCATGCACCTGGTCGAACAGCCGCTACCGACTTCGCTGGAGCAATGCATGCGCGTCGCCGGTGGCCTTATGAGCGCCGAAGGCTACGCCAGCCTTGGCAGTTTGTTCGAGCGCGATGATCTGCGCTTCGATCCTCATGTGCAGCGCCGGGTGCTGAGCGGACGCGCCGTCGACGCGGCGGCCTATATCAATTTGCACAACCAGCGACGTGTTGCTCGCCGAGCCATGGAAGAGGCCATGTCCAACGTCGATGCCTGTGCGTTTCCGACCAACGCCATTGGCAGTGTGCCGTTGAGTCAGGTCGATGAGTACGGGACACCGTTGGCCCTGCTCGGCCGTTTCGCCAACCTGCTCAATCTCTGTTCAGTGGCGCTGCCGGTGGGCTTCGACGAGCAACACATGCCGGTCTCGATGCAGATCGTCGGTCGCGCTTTCGCCGAACCATTGGTCCTGCGGATCGCCCACGCCTATCAGCAAGTCAGTGATTGGCACCAACAGCGGCCTGTGGGTTGGGACCTGCCGGACAGGGTGGTGGCGTAATCCGGTTGAGCGGCAGCACAGTCCCTTAACTTTCTCATTTCATGGATTAAACCCGATGGCAACGATTCAACGTTTTCAGAGCAGCGCGCGGATGTCCGGCGTGGTCAGTCACGGCGATCTGCTTTACCTCTCCGGCCAGGTGCCCACTGACCTACAGTCTGGCATCGAAGCGCAGACGCAGCAGGTGCTGGCCAAGATCGAAGCCTTGTTGGCGTTGGCGGGCAGTGACAAGGGGCAGCTTTTGAGCGCACAGATCTGGCTCAAAGACATTGACCGTGATTTCGCTCCGATGAATTCGGTGTGGGACGCCTGGCTGCCAACCGACAGCGCTCCGGCACGGGCCACTGTTCAGGCACGTCTGGCGCGGCCTGAGGTGCTGGTCGAGATCATGGTTATAGCAGTGAAACCTGCTTCTGGTGTTTGAGAGGACAGGGCCGACTCTTTCTGTCAGGCCTCAAAGGGGGATTTGGGTGGTCGACAAGACCTGGCGCAACCCCATGAACGAGCGAATCTGGCGAACCCCGGGCAGGTAAAGCAATTGCTCCGCGTGGAGCCGGTTGAAGCTGTTGCTGTCCTTGGTTCGTATCAACATGAAGTAGTCGAATTCCCCTGTCACCACATGGCATTCCATGCAGCCGGACACCTTTTGCGCCGCGGCTTCGAAGGCTGCGAAGGATTCCGGCGTCGAGCGGTCCAGCACCACGCCGATCAACACCACCATTCCTGCATCGAGTGCCTGATTGTCCAGCAACGCGACAATGTCCTTGATCAGGCCTGCCTGCTTGAGGCGTTCGACGCGTCGCAGGCAGGCCGGCGCGCTCAGTTTCACCTTCTCGGCGAGCGCCACATTGGAGATAGAGGCGTCTCGCTGCAGGGCCTTGAGAATGGCGCGGTCGGTCCGGTCCAGCGGGTGCGGCTCTGCGCCTGGGGTGCCGGGTTTCCTGTGGCTGTTTATTGCGTTCATGTTGGATTCTGCACAATAAAAATATGTTAAAAGTAGTAATCGATGATTTATGTTTCTTTAATTGACTGAAACTTGCAACACATATTTTTGACTTTGTTCTTAATATTGAACTCATCGAAGCCCCTCTGAAAGAACCTGGAACGCAGCTTTTTTTGCCTTTCGGTCTGGCGCTTGGATATCCATAAACAAGGAGCAGAGTCATGAACCTGAATCGTTTCAAACGTTATCCGCTGACCTTCGGTCCTTCTCCTATCACGCCCTTGAAACGTCTCAGCGAGCACCTGGGTGGCAAGGTCGAGTTGTATGCCAAACGTGAAGACTGCAACAGTGGCCTGGCCTTCGGCGGCAACAAGACGCGCAAGCTCGAATACCTGGTTCCCGAGGCTCTTGAACAGGGCTGCGACACCCTGGTGTCCATCGGTGGGATCCAGTCGAACCAGACCCGCCAGGTCGCCGCCGTCGCCGCACACCTGGGCATGAAGTGTGTGCTGGTCCAGGAAAACTGGGTGAACTACTCCGATGCGGTGTATGACCGCGTAGGCAATATCGAGATGTCTCGCATCATGGGCGCGGACGTACGACTGGACGCCGCCGGGTTCGACATCGGCATCCGACCCAGTTGGGAGAAGGCCATGAACGATGTGCTGGAGCGCGGTGGCAAGCCGTTCCCAATACCGGCGGGTTGTTCCGAACATCCCTACGGCGGCCTCGGGTTCGTCGGCTTTGCCGAGGAAGTACGGGAGCAGGAAAAACAACTGGGGTTCAAGTTCGACTACATCGTGGTCTGCTCCGTGACCGGCAGTACCCAGGCCGGCATGGTCGTCGGTTTCGCCGCGGACGGCCGTTCGAAGAACGTTATCGGCATCGATGCCTCGGCCAAGCCAGAGCAAACCAAGGCGCAGATCCTGCGCATCGCCCGGCACACCGCCGAGCTGGTGGAACTGGGTCGTGAGATCACCGAAGACGACGTGGTGCTCGATACACGCTTCGCTTACCCGGAATATGGTTTGCCCAACGAAGGTACGCTGGAAGCCATTCGTCTGTGCGGCAGCCTTGAAGGTGTGTTGACCGACCCCGTGTATGAAGGCAAATCCATGCACGGGATGATCGAAATGGTCCGCCGTGGCGAGTTCCCCGAAGGCTCGAAAGTGCTTTATGCACACCTGGGCGGGGCACCTGCGCTGAACGCCTACAGTTTCCTGTTCCGCAATGGCTGATCAGCGCCAATAACCTGTAGCAGCGAGCTTGCTCATGAAGCGGTGGGGTAGTCGGCCATCGATGTTGAATGTCACGGCCCCATCGCCGCCCGGAGCAAGCGGCTCCTACCAAGCCGCCGGAGTACCGCCATGCATGCGATATCGCAATCCGCAGTCTGGATCAAGGAACCTTCGGCCGAAGCCGGAGTGGTCATCGTTACCAGCGCTGCGTTGCCCAAATACATGATCGACAAGCTGCACGTAGCGATAGATGACTGGGACCAGGTGGCTTATCTGGCCGTCCAGCAATCCGAGGCGTTGATGGTCGACTGGTTGCGCGGCGGGTCTGGCCCTGAGCAATCGGCTGGGGCGGACGCGTGTTATGCCAGCCAACTGTTGCGTGCTGTCTCCCACGGCAGTTTCTTACTGGATGTCGAAGTCGGCACGGTTCCCGGCTTGACCTGGCTGGGGTCCGTGCACGGTCACCCGTTGCGCGTCGTCGAGCTGGGAGCGATAGCCACTTCCACTGCTGCGATGGATCAACAGGTAGAGCAAGTGCTTTCGGCGACCCGCAGTCTGGCGAAAAGCGTGCTGCAGGCGCACGGCGTCATTTAGCCGGTGTCCGCGCCGATTCGCCTGTTGAATCAACCGCTCCAGACAACAAAGGCGACGCCTATGCGCCAAGCTGCCGACTGTCGTACCAACGCCCCGAAGTGGATGCGCGAGCCTTCAAACTGCACACGTATCGTGGTCATCGCGTGCGGGCTTGATAGCGACCATATTGATTTGATCCATCAGGGGTTCAGCTGTTTTGACAATGTGGCACTGATTCATGTCGATGCTGTGGCCCCGGTACTTGGCCCGCTCGCTGAAGTGCGAGTGGCCAAGGGGGACTATTGTTTTGTCGTGCTCGGTGAACTGGATGAGCGTTTATTGCACGACCTTTCCATCAGTCCGCCCTGCATCTACCCGATTGCTTCGGACGGGGCGGCCGAACGTTCGGTCATTGCTGCGGTAGAACAGGTGAAAAGCCTCGCCCGAGTGAACCGTTCGCACCACCTTGAAGTGTTACCCGACACCTGCAGGAGTTGCTCATGAGTCGGTCCGATATCCAGACCCAATTGCCGGGCCAGATAGCTGAAGATGCACAGGAAATGGCCGAGTGGCAGGAGGCGTTGCTGTCCGTCATCGCCCACGACGGCACGGCCCGGGCAAAACAGATCCTCGACATGCTGGTGACCGTGGCCAGCACCTCCAGGATCGGTTGGCGGCCCAGCCATGGCACGCCTTATATCAATACGATCAGCGTCGAGCAGCAGCCGCTGTTTCCGGGCGACCTGGCGCTGGAAGAGCGACTGGCTTCGATCATGCGCTGGAACGCGCTGGTCATGGTCGCCAGGGCCAACCAGGCCTATGGGGAACTGGGTGGCCACATCGCCAGTTATGCCAGCGCTGCGGATTTGTTCGAGGTGGGCTTCAACCACTTCTTCAAGGCGCGCACCGACACCCGTGGCGCCGACCTGGTGTTCTATCAACCGCACTCGGCGCCGGGCGTCTATGCACGAGCCTTTCTGGAAGGGCGCCTCGAGGAACAGGACCTGCAACATTATCGGCAAGAGATCAGCGCACGTGCCAATGGCGCCCGGGGTCTGTCGAGCTACCCGCACCCGTGGTTGATGCCGGACTTCTGGCAGTTCCCGACCGGCTCGATGGGCATTGGTCCGATCAGCTCGATCTACCAGGCGCGGTTCATGCGTTACCTGCACCACCGTGGTTTGCAGGACACCACCGGGCGCACGGTGTGGGGGGTATTCGGCGACGGTGAAATGGATGAGCCGGAAAGCATGTCGGCACTGACCCTGGCGGCGCGTGAAGGACTGGATAATCTGGTCTGGGTGGTCAACTGCAACCTCCAGCGCCTGGACGGTCCGGTGCGTGGCAACGGTCGCATCATCGATGAGCTGGAGGCGCTGTTCGGCGGGGCCGGCTGGAACGTCATCAAACTGGTCTGGGGCTCCGACTGGGACGGATTGTTCGCCCGGGATAAAGACGGCGCGCTGGTCCGTGCATTGTCGGCCACGGTCGACGGCCAGTTCCAGACGTTCGCGGCCAAGGATGGGCGCTTCAACCGCGAGCATTTCTTCGGCCAGGACGAAGCCCTGGCGCATTTGGCCCAAGGCTTGACCGATGAACAGATCGATCGCCTCAAACGGGGTGGTCATGACCTGGTGAAAATCTTTGCCGCGTATCAAAGCGCAGTGCTCGAGGGCAAGAAACCTACGGTGATCCTGGCCCAGACCAAGAAGGGCTTCGGCATGGGCGATGCCGGGCAGGGCAAGATGACCGTGCACCAGCAGAAGAAACTCGACAAGGACGCCTTGATCGCTTTCCGTAACCGCTTCAATTTGCCGTTGACCGATGAGCAGGCCGCCTCGCTGAGCTTCTTCAAACCCAGCGACGACAGTGCCGAAATGCGTTACCTGCATGCACGTCGCCGGGCATTGGGCGGGTACATGCCGTCGCGGCCCACCACTTCGGCGTCGTTGGCTGTGCCTGACCTCAACAGCTACGCCGGGTTTGCCCTCACCGCCGAAGGCAAGGAAATGTCCACCACCATGGCCTTCGTGCGCATGCTCAGCGGTTTGCTGCGGGACAAGCAACTGGGGCCGCGAATCGTACCGATCGTGGCGGATGAAGCGCGCACCTTCGGCATGGCCAGCCTGTTCAAGCAGATCGGCATCTACTCCAGCGTGGGGCAGCGTTATGAGCCGGAGGACATTGGTTCGATCCTGAGTTATCGAGAAGCCCTGGACGGGCAGATTCTCGAAGAGGGCATCAGCGAGGCCGGCGCCATCAGTTCCTGGGTGGCTGCCGCGACCAGCTACTCGGTGCATGGCCTGCCGATGTTGCCGTTCTACATCTACTACTCGATGTTCGGCTTCCAGCGCATCGGCGACCTGATCTGGGCCGCGGCCGATCAGCGCGCTCGCGGGTTCCTGCTCGGCGCCACGGCGGGGCGTACCACGCTGGGCGGTGAAGGTTTGCAACACCAGGACGGCAACAGCCATTTGATGGCGTCGATGGTGCCTAATTGCCGTGCTTACGACCCGGCGTTCGCCAGTGAGTTTGCGGTGATTCTGGATCACGGCATGCGCCAGATGCTGGAGCGCCAGGTCGACGAGTTTTACTACGTCACGCTGATGAACGAGAACTACCCGCAGCCGAGTCTTGCCGAAGGTGTCGAGCAGGCGATCATCAAGGGCATGTACCGGTTCGCCCGGCATGAAGGCAAGGAGGCGCGCGGCCGCGTCCGCCTGTTGGGCTCCGGCGCGATCCTGCTCGAGGTGATCGCGGCGGCCGAGTTGTTGGCCCGCGATTGGAACATCGGCAGCGAAGTCTGGAGCGTCACCAGCTTCACCGAACTGGCTCGTGATGCACGGGAAGTGGAGCGCTGGAATCGCCTGCACCCCGGACAACCTGCGAAATGCAGTCATGTGCAAGAATGCCTCGACGACTCGGCGCCGATCATTGCCTGTACCGATTACGTGCGTGCCTTGCCCCAGTTGATCGCCAGTTACCTCGACGCCCGTTACACCGTGCTCGGCACCGACGGGTTTGGCCGCAGCGATACCCGCAACCAGCTGCGCAGGTTCTTCGAAGTGGACCGCCACCAGATTGTCTTGAGTGCGTTGACCTCACTGGTGCATGAGGGGCGTCTGGACGCCAGTGTCTGTGCCGAGGCCATTGAACGGTACGCTATTGACGTTGACGCCGTAGTCCCTTGGGAGGCTTGAAACCGGGCAATGACTTCAACGGCTCTCGCCGACAGCCAGAATGGTCGCCACCAGGGCCTGGGCACGGGGCACCAGCGTGTCCAGTTCCAGATATTCACGATCGGTATGGACCTTGCCACCCACCGGCCCGAGGCCACACAGAGTGGGAATGCCCAGGCTGGCGGTGAATCCGGAGTCGGCGCAACCGCCGGTGAACTCGCCTTCGACGCTGAAACCCAGCGCCAGCGCTTGTTGTTGGTAGATGCGCAGCAGCCGTTCGCTGTGATGGGCTTCCATCGGTAGAAAGGTCGTCGCTTCCTTGAGGATGGCGCTGGTGCCGATCAGTTCTTCTTCTGCGACGATGGCCAGGATTGCGCTAAGGATCTGGTCCCAGTGCTTGAGTTCGATGAAGCGCACGTCCAGCCGCGCGCAGGCGCTGGGCGCGACGGTGTTGCTGGACGTGCCACCGGATATCAGGCCAACGTTAGTGGTGATGCCTGCCGGATAGTCGGTCAAGGCATGGAGCTTGACGATCTTGCGTGCCAGGGCCTCGATGGCGCTGGCGCCGTCGGCATGGTTGACCCCGGCATGCGCCGCGCGGCCGCTGACTTCGATGATCAGCGTGGCACCGCCTTTGCGTGCGCTGACCACGTTGCCGCTGGCCCGGCCGGGTTCGGTATTGAGCACGGCACGCGCGCCACGGGCGGCTTTTTCGATATGGGTTCTGGCGCTGCCGGAACCGATTTCTTCGTCACCGGTGTACAGAACCTGTACCGGATAGGGCAACTGACCGGCGCGTTTGAGAGCCTTGAGGGCGAAGCAATTGAGCACCAGGCCGCCTTTCATGTCGGCGACGCCAGGGCCATAGGCGAGGTCGGCGTCGCGGCTGTAGCCGCGAGTCGTGGTGGTGCCTTTGGGAAACACCGTGTCGCGATGGCCGAGCAACAGCACCGGCTTTCCTGCGGCGCCCGGCACTTCGGCGAGCATCACGTCGCCAAAACCATCGACCGGCATGCGCTGGAGCAGGATGCCGTCGGCTTCCAGTTCAGCCGCGAGCAGCGCGCCCACAGCGTCGACGCCGGCCTTGTCATAGCTGTTGGAGTCGGTGTCGACGATGCGCTGCAGCAGCGCTTCCATGGCTGGGCGCTGGTCGGCGAGCCAGTCCAGCGCCTGTTGTGGATTGGCACTCATTGCGCCTGCTCCCGTAACTGATGTTCCTGGGTCAGGCGTGCCGCGTCGTTGCCCAGGTCCCAGAATAGCCCTGCCATGATTTGCAGGCTTTCCTTGACCACCGATGCCAGCAAGTGCTCGTTCGGCGCATGTTGTGAGCAGGCCGGGTACGAGTGCGGCACCCACAGGGTTGGCAGGCCGAGCACGTCCGCGAACACATCGTTGGGCAGCGAGCCACCGAGGTTTGGCAGCAGCGCAGGTTTTTTGCCGGTGGTCTGGGCCAAGGAGCCGAGTGCCCAACTGACCCACGGGCTTTGCGGATCCAGCCGAGTGGCATGCATCACATCGATGCGGCTTTGCCTGACCTCGACATTGCTGAAGCCGTGAGCATCCAGGTGGGCACGAACAGCCGGGATAAAGGTCGTGTAGTCGCTGTTCACCACGAAGCGGATATGGCAGTGGGCATTGGCTTTACCCGGGATCGCATGCACGGGGGCGTCCGGGTTGCCGGTCTTGAAGGCGATGACGTCGAGGGTGTTCCAGCCGAACACCTTTTCGCTCAGCGAGAGCTGCGGGTTACCCCAGTTGGCGTCGATTTCCGGATCGCCCGGCCCGCCACCCACGTCAATATCCGCCAGTGCCTGGCGAACCGGCTCCGGCAGTGTCTCGGGCTGCAGGCCTGCCACTTTCACCCGACCGTGTTCATCGACCATGCTCGCGATGGCATTGGCCAGGATGATGCCAGGGTTAGCCAGCAACCCGCCCCAGTTGCCAGAGTGATGGGCGCCCTCGCGCAAATTGACCACCAACTCGAAGTTGAACACCCCACGTGAGCCCAGAAAAATCGTCGGTCGTGATGCCGCCAGGCGCGGGCCGTCCGAGGCGATGAAAATATCCGCCGCGAGCTCTTTGCTGTGCGCGGCACAGAACGCATTCAAGCCCGGCGAGCCTTCTTCTTCGCCCATTTCCAGCAGCAACTTGACGTTGAACCCCAGCTTGCCGTCGCGAGCCTTGAGCGTTTGTTCGAGCGCGGTCAGGTTGATCAGGTGCTGGCCCTTGTTATCCGCCGTGCCGCGGCCGTACCAGCGATCGCCTTCGACCGTGACTTGCCACGGCGACAGGCCTTCACGCCATTGCGCCTCATAGCCGCGCACCACATCACCGTGGCCGTAGCTGAGCACGGTCGGCAGCTCTGGGTGCTCAATGCGTGTGGCGATCATGAAAGGGCCGCGCTCTGCCACCGGGTTGTCATAGATTTTGACGCTGAAGCCCATCGCCTCGACGTGCGGGGTGATGAAGTCATTGAGGTAGCGATACAACTCGGGCTGGCTGTCCGCTGCCTGGCTTTCGGTGGGCAAGGCGACGCTACGTTCGAGCAGATTGAAAAATGCGCCGTTGTTAAATTGCTCTGTGGTGTTGCTGATGGCCAGTGAACGACTCATGAGTGGACAAGCTCCAGTGTTTGGGCAGGATTGTCGTGAAGGTGGCAACGCACGTTGCCCCCGATAATCGAATCATTGGCCGGGTAGGCCGTTTTGCACGGTGCGAAGCAGCTCGGGCACCGCGGATGGAAGGCGCAACCGGACGGCGGCGACATCGGATTGGGGAAGGTGCCGTGCAGGCCGATTTCGGGAATGCCCAGGCGCGGATCGGGCGTGAGCACCGAATCCAGCAAGGCGCGGGTATAAGGGTGGCCGGGTTTGGCGAACAACGATTCGCGAGTGCGCTCTTCGACGATGCGCCCCAGGTACATCACCGCGACCCGGTCGGCGAGGTGTTCGATGACCGCGAGGTTGTGGCTGATCAGCAGGTAGGTCAGGCCGAATTCGCGCTTGAGGTCTTGCAGCAGGTTGAGAATCTGCGCCTGCACCGACACATCCAGTGCTGATGTGGGCTCGTCGCAAATCAATACATCGGGGCGCATGATCAGCGCCCGTGCGATCGCGACCCGCTGGCGTTGTCCGCCGGACAGCTGACTCGGGTAGCTGTCGATCACCCGCTTGGGCAGGCCGACCACATCGAGCATCTCTTCGGTCTTCTTGCGTCGCTCGGCAGGGTTGCCGATGTCATGCACGATCAGCGGTAGGGTAATGATTTCGCGCAGGGTCTTGCGCGGGTTCAGCGAGGAGTACGGGTCCTGGAATATCGGCTGAATGTGCCGGGACATTTCCTTGCGATCAGTCGCCGCCAGATGTTTGCCATTGACCAGCACATCGCCGCTGGTAGGCGGCAACAGGCCGAGCAGGAGTTTTGCCAGGGTACTTTTTCCGCAACCGGACTCACCTACCAGGCCGAGGGTCTCGCCCCGCATCAGGCGCAGGGAAACGCCATCCACGGCCTTCAGGGTGGCGGCGGGTTTGAAAAAGCCCTTGTTGATCCGAAACTCGCGACGGATGTCACACAGCTCCAAAGCGATGTCTTTTTTCATGACCATGCACTCTTCTGATGGCGAATCGGTGCTGGGTCCGGAGCGGCGAACAGGCAGCGCGCCATGTGTCCGTTCTGCTCGACTTCGGGGATGTCTTGCGCGCAGGCCGGTATCGCCTGAGCGCAACGATTGCGGAACGCGCAACCTTGCTGTTCGCCAACCAGGCTTGGCACCAGGCCTGGAATCGAACCCAGCGCCTCCCCCGGTTTGGTCCGGCCAGGGATAGGAATACTGGCCAGCAGACCGCGGGTGTACGGATGCTGCGGGTTCTCGAACAGTTGCAGGGCAGGGGCCGTCTCGACGATTTCCCCGGCATACATCACGGCGACCCGATCGGCGATCCGTGCCACCAGCCCGAGGTCGTGGGTGATGAAGATCACCGCCAGGCCGAGTTCTTTCTGGATGTCGCGGATCAAGCGCAGGATCTGCGCCTGGATGGTCACGTCCAATGCAGTGGTGGGCTCATCGGCGATGATCAGGTCCGGTTCGCACATCAACGCCATGGCAATGATCACCCGCTGGCGCAAACCGCCCGAAAGCTGATGCGGATACTGACGCAAGCGCTCGGTGGCATTGCTGATACCGACTTTCTCCAGCATCTGCGCGGCGCGAGCCAGGGCATCCTTGCGGGACACCTTGCGATGCTGAATCAGCACTTCGCTGAGCTGATCGCCAATGCTGTAGGCCGGGTTCAGCGAGGTCATCGGTTCCTGGAAGATCATCGCCAGGCGGTTGCCGCGCAGGTCGCACATGCGCCGCTCGCTCTGGCCCAGCATGTCGATTCCGTCCAGGGTCAGCCGGGACGCAGTGCGTTTGGCCTTGCGTGGCAACAGGTCCATCAGCGCCAGCGAGGTCAAGGATTTGCCGCAGCCGGACTCACCGACGATGCACAACATTTCACCGCGCTCGACTTCAAAGTTCAGACCGCGCACTGCATGCAGCATGTCATCCGGTGTCGGGCTGTTGCCCATGGGGATATCCACGCGCAGGTTTTCTACATGGAGTAGTGCCATGTTCGGTACCCTCTTTCAGTTACGGCCGTCGGGCAGAATCAGATCGCGCAGGCCATCGCCGACCAGGTTGATGCCCAGCACCAGAATCATCAGGGCGACACCGGGAATGGCGATGACCCACGGGGAAAAGAACATGTAGGGTTTGCCTTCGGCGATCATCAAACCCCAGGACGGTGTCGGCGGCTGCACACCCACGCCGAGGAATGACAACGCCGACTCCAGGAGGATCGCGTGGGCCATTTCCAGCGTCGCGACGACGATCAGCGCGCCGACCAGGTTGGGCAGGATTTCGCTGACCAGAATGCGCAGGGTCGAGCAGCCAAGCGCCTGGGCCGAGGCCACATATTCAGCATCGCGAATCTGTTGCACCGAAGCCCTGACCACCACCGCGAAGCGATCCCATAACAGGCAGCCGAGCAGCACGATCACCACTTTCAACGAGCCGCCCATCAGCGAGGCCGAGGCCAGCGCGACCATCACGACCGGCATCGCCAGCCGAGTGGTGATCAGGTAGCTGATGAACGCATCGACCTTGCCGCCGTAGTAACCGGCCAACAGCCCCATGACGGTGCCGATAAAGCCGGAAATCAGCGCCGCCGCAATGCCGATGAACAGCGAGATACGTGCGCCGTAGAGCAGTCGCGACAGGTAGTCACGGCCCAGCTTGTCGGTTCCCAGGGGGTACTCCCAGGTGCCGTTGGCCATCCATGCCGGCGGTTTCATGCGCAGCATCACGTCTTGCGCATAAGGGTCGTAAGGTGCCAGCCACGGCGCGAACAATGCACCCGCGAAGATGATCAGCAACAGCACCGCGCCGATGGCGAAACCCCGGTGACGAAAGCTCTTGCCAAGTACTCGGCTCAGGCTGCTCGGGGGTGGCAGGTAGTCATTGATCGCGAGGGTCGTGGGAGTGCTCATGTAAACCTCCTAGCGCACGCGAATGCGCGGGTCGAGCAGTGCGTTGAGCACGTCGGCCAGCAAGGTGAGGATGATGTAGATCACCGCAATCAGCAGGACCACGGCCTGTACCACCGGAAAGTCATCACGGGCGATGGCGTCCCAGGCAAGCTGTCCGATGCCTTGCAGGGAGAACACGGTTTCGATCACGACCGAACCGCCGAGCATGAAGCCAAACTCCACCGCCGCCAGTGCGACGACCGGAATCAAGGCATTGCGCAGTGCATGCTTGAACAACACGCGGGCAGGGCGCAGGCCCTTGGCACGGGCGGTGCGGATGTAATCGGAGCTGAGCACATCAAGCATGCCTGCGCGCGTCAGGCGCATGATTGCCGGCGTCGCGTAGTAGCCCAAGGCAATGGCCGGCATGACGAAGTGCAGCATGGTCGAGTTACCGGATACCGGCAGCCACTTGAGCGTCACCGCAAACACCACGATCAACATCAGCGCAAACCAGAAACTGGGCATTGCCTGACCCAGCACCGCAATGCTCAAGGCCAGTCGGTCAACCCAGGTGTCGCGTTTGACCGCGGCCAGCACGCCCAGTGGAATTGCCACCAGCAAGGCGATACCCAGCGCCATGGCGCCTAGCCCGAGGGTAATCGGCAAGCGGCTGGCGACGAGGTTGTAGACCGATTCCTGAAAGAAAAAGGAGTTGCCCAGGTCCAGCTGCAACAAATCTCCCAGCCAGTTGAAGTACTGGGTCGGTAGCGGTTTGTTCAAACCGTACTGCACGCGGATCTGTTCGATCTGTTCGCTGGTGGCTTCCGGCCCACCAATAGCCGTGGCCAGGTCGCCGGACAGGTGCAAAAGCGAAAAGCTGATCACCGACACGGTAATGGCAACGCAAACAGCTATGCCCAGACGGCGCAGAAGGAATCCAAGCATGGCAAGTTTCCTCGTATCCAATGGATGACAGGTGTGAGGACGTGTCCGTGGTGCGACTTAATCCACACCACGGCACCTCTCGATCAATCCGCTCGGTTGCGGATTACTTCCAGCTGGACTGAACGAAACGCGGCAGCTCATCCGGGTACGACGTGAACGCGAGTTCGGAGGTGTAGGCGTAGTTCATCGAGTAGTTGAACAGCGGCGCCCAGTACGCCTGTTCGCTGATGCGCTGCAGCGCCTTGCGGTAGTTGTCCTTGCGCAATTGCGGGTCGAGGGCGTTGTCAGCGGTCTGCAACCAGCTCTGGACTTGTGGGTCCTTGATGTTGTCGTCCGGATTACCCTTGAACCAGGTGCCGGCCGACGCCGAAGTGTCGAGGATCGAGAACGAGCCCCAGGCCTGAAACGACATGGGCACCTTGCCGCCACGTTGCTGATCGCGCAGTGCGGCGTACTTCAAGTAGCGCAGCTTGGCGTTGATGCCCACGGCACGTAGGTTGCCGATGATGGCTTCGACGTAATCACGGTCGCGATAAGCGAAGATTTCTGTCTCGAAGCCATTTGGGTAACCGGCTTCGGCGAGCAGCGCCTTGGCTTTGGCCGGGTCGTAGTCGTAGACCGTGGCCGCGGTGGTATCGCAGCCGAATTGGCCTGGATAACAGGCAACCTGCAAGGGTTTGGCTTCGCCACCCACCATTTGCGTGGCCAGTGCATTGCGGTTGATCGCATGGTTGATGGCCTGACGCACCTTGAGGTTCTTCATCGGCGAGTTTTCAGTGGAGGTGCCCCGGGCATCGAGAATCAGGAAGCCGATGCGCATGGTTTCGCCGCTGGTCACGGTCAGGTTCGGCATACCTCTAAGGTCGACGGCCTGATCCGAGGTCACACGCCAAGTCCAGTCGACACCGTCGGTCATCAACTCGGCCAGGCGGGTTTCTGCATCCGGAATCACCCGGAACTTGAGGTGGCCGATATGGGGCTTGCCTTGAGGGCTGTCCGGAAAGTAGTCCTTGTTGATCTCCATGGTCACGCCTTCGCCAGCTACCACCGACGTCGCTTTATACGGCCCGGTACCCACTGGCTTGCGGCTGAATTCGGCCAGGCCGACCTTCTCGAAGTACTGCTTGGGGAACATCGGGACGGCGTTGGACAGGTATTCCAGTGCCGGAGGGAAAGGCTTCTTCAAATACAGGCGGACACTGTAGTCACCGGTTTTTTCGGCGCTCTTGATCCAGTCTACGTTTTGCACGGTAACGACTTTCGCTTCGGGCGACACCACGTAGTTGAGGGTGAACACCACATCGTCGGCGGTGAAGGCGTCGCCGTTGTGAAATTTGACGCCTTTGCGCAGCTCAAAATCGATGGTGGTGTCGTCGACCTGTTTCCAACTGCTGGCCAGCATGGGTTTGTATTCGCCATTGCTGGGGTCGCGGTAGATCAGGTTGTCCCAGATCAGCCGGCCGAGAATCACACCTTCGCGTAAATCGTTGTGATAGGGGCTGATGTTTTCAGGTTCGCTGTCGGAAGCGTAAACCAGGGTGTCGTTGGCTTTACCGGCATGTGCCGGAAAACTGCTGATGAGGCCCAACAGCGCAATGCTGCAGGCGAAACCTTTGATGCCCATGCCGTCGTCTCCGTTGGCGAGAGTGGTTGAATCAAAGGGCAGCGAATCGCAAATGCGTAAAGGAGGGGGAGAAGCTCAGGTCATGTTTTTGGTCTAGACACGAATGTAGGGAAAGGCTATCAATGCCACAAGAATAATATTTCGATACTTGCGTTGCCGAAAAGGCAATCCTTGGGGGCGCCGATGCAGTTGTATGGTGTGCAGTCCACGGCACTGCGTTATTTCCTGGAGGTAGCGCGATGCGGATCGATCAGCGAAGCCTCCGTGCGCTTGAATGTCGCCGCGTCAGCGGTGAGCCGACAAATCGCCAAGCTTGAGTTGGCCCTGGATGCCAGTTTGTTTGAGCGTCGGGCCCGAGGCATGGTACTCAGCGAGGCAGGGGCGCGATTGGCGGCCTATGCGCGCAAGTCGCAGCTTGAGGCCGAGCAGGTGGTGCTGGAAATTACCGAACTGCATGGCTTGCAGCGGGGTCATGTGCACGTTGCCTGTTCGGAAGGATTTGCTCTGGAATACATGCCCAGGAGCATCAGCGCGTTCAGGCGCGAGTACCAGGGCATTCATTTCACGTTGGAGGTTTGTGCACCCGCCGAAGCGACCGAGAAGGTGCGCTCCGGCGAAGCCGATCTGGCGATGACCTTCAGCCTGACGCCGCAAAAGGAAATCAAGGTCGAACATGTCCTGAGCGGGGCGATTTTTGCCGTGGTCGCCAATTCCCATCCCTTGGCCGGGCGTGAAGCGGTCAGCCTCGCTGAGTTACAACCCTGGCCCATTGCGTTACCCAAGGCCGACACGACGATACGGCAACTGTTCGATATCTGTTGCGGCGTACAGGGGTTGTTGTTCGACCCTGTGTTGACCACCAACTACGTTGCCGCGCTCTATAGCTTCGTCCGCGAAGAAGGCGTTATCAGCCTGGCCAGCGAGATGACCTTGCAAAAGCAGGTGGCGGACAAGGCCCTGCAATGCGTGCCGATCCTCGACGAAGGCATGCAGGCACGACGCATCGAACTGCAAAGCATGGCTGGCCGAAATTTACCGGCCGCGGTTTCTGCGTTCAGGGATTTTCTGATTGCTGATCTGGGGAAAGCGAAGCGTCGTTGAAAAGGCCTGGTTACTTGATGCTTCGGCCTGCTGGGCATATCCACGCAAGTACCGTTGAAGCCTCGAGCTCACTGAATTTCAGGCACAAAAAAAGACGTCCTGGATGTCTTTAGATGATGTAGTTGCCGATCCCTAACGCCGAGCTCCATGTAACTACCGACGATTCGGTGAATATTTTTTTTATAACCTTATGTCTTAAGAGTATTGGTGCTTAGATTCTTCACGATGTACTAATCGCTTCGAAGCCAGGTTGGATCCAAAAACTCAGGCCATTCCCTTGCCAGTCTGTCACAAAACTTGGAAAGCGCTCAGGACGGTGATCCATGGACGATCAGAAAATTTTGGATGAAGTGAAAGATTGGTTCATCAGTTGTTTGGGATGCGCGGCGGGTAGGCGAGAGTTTAGTAAGAATCGCTATATGCTGGCTATTGCTCGAACCGCGCAAGAGGCCAGGGATAGCTTTGAGGCTTATGTACGAGCGCTCGAGGCCAGGGAGGCAGTAGCTTGTCTAATCATCTGCCCGACCACCAGCGCAGAGCAAAGCACGTACAGCGTGGCTCAAGAAGTTCGACGTCTGTCTGCCCTGTTCAGTCCGCTCAGTGAGTTCTCTGCCGAAGAGTTGGCGACGGGCCGCGCTCTAAACAAAAAGCTCTATCTGACGTGTCCGGTCACCAACGTTAAAGTGTTGTTCGAAGACTTTGATGCGGTTGCATTTTGTCCACAGTCAGATGATCTGGATGACGAACTTTATGACCCTTTGATGTCAGCACCGATTCCAGCGGTCAACTTCAACTCCGATGTGTATGCCTTTTCAATATTCTGCCGTGACATGAGCCTGCAGAAGTTCAAACGCGAGGTGTATGAGTTGACCTCGGCAGAGCGCGGTCAGCTCTACGAGGTGGTGTTACATGGTTGGCAGCGTATTGCTGAGAAGACTCTGGGCAATTACATCAATATGACTGACGTTGAAAAGTGTCCGGTCTACTTGCATGACAACAATCAATACTGGTTCGCCAATCATCAGGACCCGGCGTTTGCAGAGTCGGTAAAGGCATTGTATCGACACGATATGCCGTTGATTTACGTGCCCAAGATATTTTGCGAATGGGAGCAGTATTTCGCCACCGGGCGTCTACCGGATTTCAGCGAGACCGCCACCCCTGGCAGCCAACACCTGGACGCAACTGAGTCCACTCTAGAGGCCATTTGAAATGAGCAAGGAAGCGAGTTTTTCGGGCAAAAAACTGGTGTTTATCGGCTTCGGCTCGATCACCAAAGCGACCATCGGGCTGCTTGTCCGCGCGCGCGCATTCAATCTCTCATCGGTTGTGGTCATCGCTCCGCAGATAGAGCAACACCAGCCGTTCGTCGACCTGGGGGTAAGTTTTATCGACGTGGCGTTGACGCCCGAGAATCTTGGCCACGTGTTGCGCGATGTGGTCCAGCCAGGTGATTTCATCGTTAACCTGTCGGTCAATGTGAGCAGCGCTGATCTGATCAGGTTTGCCCATGCGCAAGGCGCGTTGTATCTCGATACCTGCATCGAACCCTGGGAGGGCACCTACAACGAACCCACTCTGACCACCTCGCAGCGTTCCAATTACGCGTTGCGCGACCAGTTGCTGGCCCTTGGAGACGAACTCGGGCCAGGCCCTACGGCAGTCGTGACTCACGGCGCGAACCCGGGCCTGGTCTCGCATTTCGTCAAATCGGCCTTACTGCAACTCGCTGCGAAACTCGGCGTGGCCGTGCCTGAGGCCCAGGGTCGCTTGGCCTGGGGCGAACTGGCGATGGCGCTGAACGTAAAGGTGATACACATCGCTGAACGCGACACTCAGCGCTCGTCACGCATCAAGTCTGATGACGAGTTCGTCAACACCTGGTCCGTCGACGGGTTCGTCAGCGAAGCCGGACAGCCCGCGGAACTGGGCTGGGGTTCCCACGAGAAAACCTGGCCGCCCTTCGCTCGCCATCACCCGTTCGGCTCAAATAACGCAATCTACCTCGAGCGCCCCGGTGCCTCGGTGCCAGTGAAAACCTGGACCCCCAACGGCGGCCCCTGCACTGGCCTGCTGATCACCCACAACGAAGCCATTTCGCTTCCCGACTTTTTGACGGTCAAGGATGGCAGCGTGCTGCTGTACCGGCCAACTGTGCATTACGCCTACCACCCTTGCGACGATGCCCTACTGTCGGTGCACGAGTATGTAGGAAGGGGCTGGAAGCTCCAGGACAGTAAGCGGATCATGAACGATGAGATTGCCCCAGGTGGTGTCGACGCGCTCGGCGTGTTGCTTATGGGGCACGCCCTCAACGCCTATTGGTACGGTTCGATCCTGAGCATCGACGAGGCGCGGCAGATTGCCCCCTTCAACACGGCCACCAGCCTGCAAGTGGCTGCCGGTGTGTACTCGGGCATTATCTGGGCCATCGAAAACCCCGACCGCGGGATCGTCGAGCCCGAACAGATGGATCATCGTCGGGTGCTGGAAATTGCTCTACCCTTCCTCGGAAGTCTCGAAGGTATCCAGACCGACTGGACGCCTCTGGACACCATTAATGCTCTATTCCACAAGCCCGAAGGTGAGCTCTGCCCGTGGCAGTTCGAACACTTTACCGCTGTCTAGCCAAGGTCGGTCACGAATGGAAAATGCCAGTATTGAGTACACCGACAAACGACGCTGGTTTGCGCTCACCAAGATAAACACTCTCTCGGCCCTGTCGCAGATCGTGCAGATTGGTACCGTCACTCCGCTGCTCTCGCTTTCGCTGGAGCAACAAGGCGTCGAGCCGGCAAAGATCGGGGTGATTGTCAGTGCCTCATGGTTGGCGATCCTGTTGCTCTACAAATGGGTTCCGCGTTTGCTGGCCCGTCTGGGGCTCGTCAAGACGAATATCCTCAGCGCAGCGCTGACGATTGCTGCGCTGATCGGTATGACTTTGACTTCCCATTTGGTGCTGATTTTTTTGCTGAACTTCGTGCTCGGTATTGGCTTGATCCTGCGCTGGATTGCCTGCGATACGTGGATCGTCGCGGTCGCCTCGAAAGACGAGCGCGGGCGCGCGATCGGAGTTCATGAGACCTTGATGGGCCTGGGTATTGCTGTTGGCCCGCTGCTGTTGGTTGTGTTCGGCGTCGGGAGTGCCGCGCCTTACTACGCCTGTGCCGTGATCGTGTTGTTATCCGGCGCGCTGGCCTTGACCCTCAAGGACTACGATACGCGACCGCAAACCCCGGCGGAAAAACGCCATGGCAAGTTGTTCAGCGTCATCCCCACGGCGCTGTGTGGCGCGTTTATCGCAGGCTTTTCGGAAACCTCCTCCGTATCGTTCCTTGCAGGCTACAGCCTCTCGGCCGGTTATCTGTTGACCGCCGCCACCCTGCTGATATCGGTGTTCGGCATTGGCGGCACCGTCCTGCAACTGCCGATCGGCTGGATGGCCGATCGCAGTTCGTACAAAGTCGGCCAATTAGTCTGCGGCTTGATACTGTTGTTGGGCACCCTGGCCATTCCGTTCAGCCAGCCGCTTCCTTGGTTGGCGACGATTATCGTGTTCCTGTGGGGCGGCGCCATTGGCGGCATGAACACCCTGGCAGTGATCGAGGCAGGAGACCGGGTTGGAGAACATCAAGTGTCCACCGCCATGACGGCCATTGCGATGTTCTACACCTTGGGTAGCGTATTGGGCCCCATTGCCACGGGGGCCACAGTGTCCTACATCAGCGAGCATGGATTGATGATCTCGGTAGGGATCGTCGGTGCGGTTTTCATTGCAATGTTGATTTTGCATAGAGCCCCCACGCGAGAGTGAATTGCGCCAGTGCACTTGTTTGGCACCGTATCCCTCTTGTGCCCCTCGCTGGAAAGCCTCCAGTAGCGCTGAAAGCCCCGTATTTACTGGATTTCAGGCACAAAAAAAGACGTCCGTGGACGTCTTTAGATGATGAAATGGTGGGCCGGGGTAATCTGAAACGGTAGTTTATCTTCTTGATTATTAAATTAAATATTATTTGTGTATTTTGATTGGAATACCAAATGGAATACCTCATGAGATAGCACTCCGATGACCCCCGCCTATATTCGATCTGAAAACCTTGCTTCGCATCTATGATAAGCAGTGATCTTCTCGCAGCAGTCGGGACAACGGGTAGCAATCGATCCGAGTCGGAAGGCGGCAACAGGCAGAAACCGGCCAAAAGCAGACCGTCGACAGACGAGGGACGAATGGGTAGCGTCGACCCGGCTAAAGCCTGCCCCCATATTGTCTGCAAAGGGCTGCGCGTGGTCGGAGCGATGCAGGCCCTTGGCGGTTCTCATCGGCGTTACAGATCGACAGTAGGTACTAAAACACACAGAGGCAAAGCGTGAGAACAGGCTACAATCTGCTGCATAGCCTATCGGCCCCCGCGTCGGTGTCTGGCGCCGGGAACGTAAATTTTCTTGCGCTATTTGTCAGCGGGATCGATAAATAAAGAGGACATCAGGCGTGCACCGGTGTCGAATGAATAGGTCAACCAGCGCAAAGGAGGTCAACGTGGCAAAGAATTTCTTGGACTTGAATACGAGCCCAGATCTGTTGCTTGCGCTCAAAGGGGCTGCGCAACATAAGCAGACGGCCGAAGAAGTATTGGAACAGCGTATATCGTTCGTTTACGGGTCTGTTGGCTCGAAGAACGGCATAACCCGCGAACAGGTTCGCAAGCTGATCTTTGAGCAGGAAGGAGTCGAAGGGGCGAAACGTTGATCCTCTTCGAGCTATGCGGAAACACCGAGCAAAATCCAGTCTACCAAGAACTGGAAGTCTCCAATGGCAATCGGCAGTACGACTTTTTGCGGTCTATAGTGGGTGCAGCATTGGCTGTGGACCGAGCGTTTCTGTCGAACCACATCATCAAGGCATTGAATTTCCATGCCATTACTTGCCTGCATACAAATGCAGGCGAGTACCGTCCTTGCCAAGTCGTCGTAGGCAATCATATGCCCCCCGAGCACTACCGTGTCGAGGCGCTCATGGACGATTTTGTGAATATAGTGAATAGGAGCTGGGAGCAATCCGACCCAGTGACGCTAACGGCATACGTGCTTTGGCGACTAAACCACATTCACCCGTTTATCAATGGCAACGGTCGAACAGCTAGGGCTGCCTGCTATTTCGTGTTGTGTGTGAAGTCCGGAAGCTGGCTACCAGGGACTACGATCCTTCCTGAGCTGATTTGTCGCAACCGAGATGAATACGTCGATGCACTACAGCGTGTTGATGCGTCCCTGCCTACAGGAAAGCTGGATCTAAGCCCGCTGCATGATCTGTTAGTCCGGCTAATCACCGAGCAACTCAGTACGCAACAGCCCCCCGCAGATAAGCCTCAGGATTAATCTCTATAACGCCTTCGTCGTTTCGCACGAGAATTATTCCGGGGATATAGCCATTGTCAGCGTCGGGGCGTTTTCAACGTTCAGTAACAGACAGAAAACGGCCAGAAGTGGTCGGTCGACTGATTAGACTGCGGCGGTCATGCGGGGCGAATTAATAGAGTTCACCCGCCTTCACCACCAACGCGTAACTGCTCCAGCAAAAAACGACGTGCTGCACGAGACGGTGCGCTGATGCTGCTAGGGTGCTGGATTCGAAAGCATTGAATGCGCTGGTATAAATTGAATCGCCACAGTTGGTTAAGCGGAATCCCCTGCTCGCAGAAGTCACCCAACTCGCTACATACACTCGATTCGCCCTTATGGGGAAAATACCCTGGCGAAACCTCGCACTGCTGGCGCCGTTTGCGAAGATAATGACATCGGGCTGCAAAATATTTATTTGAGCTTTTAGCAATTGCTCCGATATCTCCAGCAGTTTTTCAAAGTGCTTCTAGTGCATCGGAGACTTTTTGTTCCAAGCGAAGCAGAACAAATTTGCCCAAGCGATGCTTTGCGTACCATGATCCTCGGCCAAGTTGCGCAGCAAGTTGAAGAAGCTTTCGCCTCGGTCTTTGGGTTTAATATGAACCTGGCGAGGTAATCTTGCTGTACTGCCATCGCTTTGCAGATGTAGGTTTCCAAGTTCTCGAATTTGTCATCCCCTTCCAACACGTCCCAACGGCGGGTTTCGCGCCCGACCACCAGAATTTTCTGCGGTGCAAATGGTATGCAGGCGAGGTGCCCGGGAGAAAAAGGCCAGAAAGCTTGGCGTATTCCGCTTCGTGGGATCAGCTACGGTCGAGCCAGTGCCGCGACAGGCCTGTGAGTATTTCGCGGTAGGCGTTGGCCAAGGTTTGTTGCGTGCTATCCATTGCGTAGCTTCCTGAGTAAGGTCGACTTGATAGCAAAAAGGGAGTGGGCATTCAACTTGAGTTGATACACATGGCTGTAGCCCCCGGTTGTACCCAGCAAACCACTGTCAGAGATGCGCACCTGTGCCACAAGACTTGGATCTCACCCTTCTGCAAGGCCGTTGGTGGTGGGATTTAGGTTAAGTCAGGGGGTAAGTATCTCCCCTGAAAGGCAAGAATTCCTGACTAAATCGCTTATTTTGTGCCTCTATTGATTTTCTGGCACAACATGTAGTAATTTCCAATTGTGACCAATAATGGCCTAAAGCCAGTCGAACGACGCTCCGTTCTAAGGGACCTAGTATGCATATTGTTCGGTTTTTCCCCATCGGCAACGCCGATACCTGTCTCATCGAGCTGGCCAATGGACGTCGAATTCTCTTCGACTTTGCTGACATGCATAAAGCTGATGATCCTGAGGACAAGCGTTGCGACTTGGAAAAGGAGCTGCGGGACATCCTGGGTGACGACAAGACGATTGACGTGGTCGCGTTCACCCACCTCGATAAAGACCATTGTAACCGCGCGAAAGAGATTTTCTGGCTGGATCATGCCGCCAAGTACCAAGGCGACGATCGCATTAAGATCAAAACTCTTTGGGTCCCAGCGCATGCCGTCCTGGAGGTGGGGGTTGAAGGTCAAGCTCGTACCCTTCGTTCTGAGGCGCGCCACCGATTCCTTCAGGGGGAAGGAGTGCGGGTGTTCTCTCGTCCTTCGGAGTTGGATGATTTCCTCACCGAGCGGGACATCGACCCGGCCAAGCGCCGCAACTTAATTAGCGATGCAGGCACAACTTGCCCAGAATTCAACCTTGCTCATGATGGTGTTGAATTCTTCGTCCATTCGCCGTTCGGTAAGCGCGAAGGTGACGACGTCGTTCGCGTTCGCAACGCCGATGCGCTGTTTATGCAGGCTACGTTTGAGGTCGAAGGTCAGCAGACCAAGATGATCCTATCGGCAGATGTACCCCACGACGTCATCGATGACATTGTGTTTGTCACCCGATACCACGACCGTGAGCACCGCCTTGAGTGGGACATCAACAACATCCCGCACCACTGTAGCTATACGGCTCTGAGCGACGAAAAAGGCGAAGAGAAGACTGTCCCCTCTGATTCGTCGAAATGGCTCTACGAAGAAGCCGGCCAGCCGGGTGGGCTCTTGGTATCTACCAGTAAGGTCATCCCGACTGACGACCAAGATAAGCAGCCTCCGCACCGCCAGGCAGCCGCATATTACAAAGATGTAGCCAAAAAGCTGGGTGGGGAGTGGGTCGTCTCCATGGAGCATCCGACCAAGACGAAGCCAGAACCGCTGGTCATTGAAATCAAGAGCACCGGCTACAAAGTCCGTAAGCAGACGCCGAAGGTGATCATCACCACCCCCGCACCACGCGCGGGAATTTGACCATGAGCCAGGAGTACGAAGCGCCGCGGTCCTCTCTGGCTCGCTCAGTAGTGCGGTACCTGAGTGAATCGCCGAACCACCCTTATGCAACTTTGACGAAGGTGAGCCGTAACGGTACTCACGACATTCTCGACATTGAGCTTGAGATCGAGCTGGAGCAGCGGCGCCAGGTATTGATACAACCACGGGAGCCAATCCAGCTTGTCTTCATGTACAACGACGACTCTTGGCAGCCACGGGTGCTGTCGAGTCGTGAGGATTTTCCTGTAGGTATGGTTCACACCAACCTGGATCGTGACGTAAACGGTGGCCTGGGTTTGTGCATCTGGGAGGAGGGTTGGACCGACTTGGCGACGAACCTCACTGGCCAAGCCTTGATAGAAAGGATTCGATCCTGGTTCTCCTTGATGGCCGCAGGCACGGTGCATGATGACGGTCAGTTTCTGGAACCGCTGATTCACTCGGGTTCAAACACGCTGATCATTCCCTCAGGGGAGATGCTCGGCCCGTGGTATATCCAGATTGCATTCAAGCACGAAGGCCATACCACTATTGGAATGTCTAGGGAGAAGCCCGAGAAAAATGTAGAGGGTAATAATTTCGCCATCTATACACCGCAGCTTCCTGGACTGCTCCACCGTGGTCTAGCCAGAACGCCTTATGATTTAGGGGCGTTACAGCGCCTCTGCCTGGACCTAGGGTTTGATTTGGTTCAAGACTTGGCTCGATGGTTGTTGGAGCCTGAGCAGTTGAATGGTGCAGAAAGCCGGCAACCGATGTTAATTCTCACGGTGCCCAAGCGGCGGAGGGCCGATGGGCCAGATGAGCAGCCGGAGGTTTGGTGTTACACCCTTGGTGAGAACCTTGCCCAGCTAGGGGAGCGGCTGGATGTAACCATCACTGAAGCGAGAACTGGGCTTACTACATCCAAGCTCTTCGGAAGTACTGCTAATGCAGATCTTTCCTCCATCTCCATGGACCCTTGGCGTATCGTTCAGAGACTCGATCGTGTCACCGCCCGCCACTTTGCCGGTACTGAACATAAGAGTGATACTCCGTTGCTGGCGATCGGTGCCGGCGCGATCGGCTCGAACGTGGCAATGATCGCAACCCGCTCGGGCATAGGGCCCTGGGTGCTGGTCGACGGAGATATTACGTTGCCGCATAACACGGTCCGTCAGGTGCAGAGGAATGCTTCGGTAGGCTTTCCGAAAGCGAGAGTGTTGCAGATTGACCTTGAGCAAGTGCTAGAGGAAGGTGGGAATACAGCAATTCCCGTCAACGTCTTTACACCTGGTGAGCACGCGGGCGCGCTCAATGCTGCGCTCCAAAACTCCGAGATTTCTGTGGATTTTAGCGCCTCACCTGCGGTGTTGGGCTGGTTATCGGACCAGCCCGTTAATCGTGGTGTCAGTGCGTTTTTCGGCCCTGATGGCTCTGATCTAGTGGTGCTTGCCGAGGATAAGGCTCGAGATACCAAGCTCGATGAGCTTGAGGCTCAATACTTCTGGGCTGTGGCTACCGAAGCTCAGCTGTGTGGGCACCTGACTGCTGCGCGGGTTGACCGTATTCGCTATGCAAATGCATGCCAAGACCTCTCGCGGCCGCTACCACCGTGGCAGCTTCAGACGCTTTGTGGTCTTGCTGCCGGGCAGTTGGCGCAGCTCATTGAAAACGATGATGCAAGCTTCAAAATCTGGAGGCTCACTGTGGAAACAGGCGCTGTACAGGCATTGGATTTGCCGGTGCAACCAGTCAGTCGGTTTGAAACTGCTCAGATCCGAGTGACAATTACAGCCGAAGCCGTTCGAACAATGCGTGAGCTGCGTCGACAATCTGGAAGGAACGAGACAGGAGGTGTTCTGATCGGTACCTTCGACCTGGTGCGCAATGTGCTACACGTTGTTGCAGCACTTCCTGCTCCTCCAGATAGTAAGCAAGCGCCAACCTATTTCATTCGAGGTATCAAAGATCTTAAGCCGCGTATTGAAGCGTTGGCTGACGGTTCTGCTGGACGTTTGCATTACATCGGTGAGTGGCATAGCCATCCTGGAGGTGTGGCGGCTCGGCCTAGCGCTGACGATGAGAAGGTCTTTGCCCACCTGGATACCCATTTGGGGCCACTAGGGTCGCCATATGTGATGTTTATTTGTGGTGAGCGGGACAGTTGGCTTCGTGCAGGATGGAACGAGCGTGGCGTGGCGGAGGGAGTGGTGACATATGAGTGTGAGTGATTCCCTGCTGGTTTCTCAGGATGAAGGTACCGACAAGATAGCTCTAGCTCTGTCGGGCGGTGGTTCTCGAGCTATGGCATTCCATTTGGGCTGCCTCCGTGCATTGCATGACTTAGGCGTGCTTCAGCGGGTGTCTACCATCACCGCGGTTTCGGGTGGGAGCGTATTGGCGGGCCTATATTGCAGCCACCCTGGAGACTTCGAGGCCTTCGAGGCCAGAACACGTGAGATCCTTCGTGAAGGCTTCGCCAAACCTGCGCTCTGGAGGGCATTAAGTTCTGCTGACGGGGTTAAAGCCGTAGCTTATGCAAGTGCGCTGGTGGTCGAGCGAGCGGTGGCGTTTTTCTGGCGAATTGGTCAGCGGGTACTCCGTAAGTGGAGGGCGGGAGAGCATTGGCCTAATTCAGCGCCGTTCCTGCGCAAGGCCAGCCGTACCACCATCATGCGAAATGTCTTCAGCAAAACGCTCAACGGCTGTTTGCTGAAAGACCTGCGAAAGGATCGACCACAGCTCATTGTCATAGCTTGTGAGCTGCGAGCAAAGGCAGCGTTTTACTACACCAGAGATCGCCTTCATTGCTGGCGGTATGGATCCGCTAGCTCTGAAGGGGTCGAGCTGGCTGATGCTGTCGTGGCTTCAGCAGCATACCCGGCATTTCTTCCAGCTCTCGATCAGCGTCTGCTTTTCAGTAAGGCCTCGGAAGAGCAGGCGCACAGGATTACCCTCACTGACGGGGGCGTTTACGACAACCTGGGCTTGGCTCCGCTCTGGCCGGACCGAGACTTTTCGGAAAGTCTCCCGGTGCCACGCCATGATTGGATTATTGCCTGCCGAGCAGGTTATGGCCTCGAGGTCACTGAGCCCGCTTCAATGTGGGGCGCGCGCATGGGGGCGTCGTTTGAGAGCGTGTTCGCAAGAGCCCAGAATCTAGCGATGAAACGCCTTTTTGACCTCAAAAACCTAGGCAAGCTCAAGGGCTTCATGTTGCCCTATCTCGGTCAGAAGGACAGTACCCTCAAATTTACTAACCTGGATATGGTTACCGCTGAGGCCACAGCGGGCTATGCGACCAATTTCAATGCAATGGACAAAGAGTGGATTGAGCGGCTAGTAAGGCGAGGAGAGCAGATTGTCCATGCGCAGTTTAAAGAGCATTGGCAGTCATACATGCCCCCTACGTCGGTCAAGACCAAGGTCTAATCTCTTAACGCAGTGATGCGCGTAGGTGAATGACTGCGCGCTGGATATCCAAATAATTTAAGAAAAATGAAGGATATATCGATTGGGCGATTAGTGACTCGCGGAGAGCAAATTGTGCTGGCCCAGTTTGAGCAGCACTGGTCGTCGGGGTACAGCAGGCACAGCCGCAACCTAACCAAGAAACTGGTAGGCTCTAAACTCCGAGCTTGGCATTGCAGAGAAAGGGATACACTCGCTTATGTTCAAAAACCAATTTTTTGCTTCTGCTGGCCAGGAAGATGGCGAGCCGCGTCGTAAAGGGCGCGTTTACGCTGCCATAGAAGTTCCTGAGCTAGATGACGGTTTGCAGCCGTATGAGGCTGAACCAGTCTACCTTGAGTGTGTCGATACCTCTTGGTTAAACTCTTTTAAGGCGAGCGAGAATGGCCCGAGTTGGAGCAAGTTATTTCAGGCGGCACCGCTATCAGTACTTGAGCTGACTAGCTACAAACTTCCTCTATTTCCTGAGGGTTCTAACCCCGGTGATATTGCGTGGTTCGAATTTGGGTACGAGCCCGCTTCTAGCTCGGAGAGTGATGCGCGGATTTACACCACTCTCCTTTCTGAAGGAGCGACGGTCAAAATATCTTTCCATGAGCCTCGTCCGCTTGGCTGGGCAGAAAGGGGGGGAATAGGGGAAGTCGCACAAGCTCTGGCTAAATATAACTCTTCTAGTAAATCTCAGTATTCTCTGAAAAAGCGTTTAGCGAGGGTATCTACTGCTGGCGGAGTTGCGTTTTATGATGTTGGGCAGGGTGCGTGTCAGGCTGCCATTGATAATGATCTGCACATTCCTCAACTTTACGTAGATTTCGGAGGGGGGGTGCTCACGAACAAAAAGACATTCCCCGATGGTTTTGCTGGTTTCTGCTTCACCTGCGACCCCATGGTCATTCTGTCTCATTGGGATTGGGATCACTGGTCTTCAGCTCAAAGGTGGCCTGAGGCTCTAAATACGCCTTGGCTGACACCGCCAGTGCCCTTGAAGCCAATCCAGCTGGCATTCGCTGCTGAGTTGCATGAACGAGGTTCCTTGCACATTTGGGACGCTGCATGGCCTGGGACTATCACTGCTGGAGCGGTCACTATCGAGCGTTGCACTGGACGGACGTCTAACGATTCTGGGCTGGCAGTCACGCTGCGTCGGCGGCGTAGTAGCCCCAAGAACTGTCTCCTCCCTGGCGATGCCGATTACGCCTGCATTCCTTCTGTTGTGGCTGGGGAGTCGTTCAACGCTCTGTGCATGACTCACCATGGCGGCAGGCTGCACTCCCCTACTTATCCAAAAGCAAAGCGCGGCGCTGCATCCGTACTTTCTGCGGGGCCCCGGAACTCCTATCGTCATCCGCTATTTGACACAGTCGCGACTCACCTAGAACACGGATGGAGCTTGCCAACAGGTACGGCTTTGTCAGGACAGCGCCCATGCCATGTATTAGTTCCGTGGGGGGGAAGGCCACACATTTTGCAAGGTGGCTGTCACGCTGGGAGGTGCGCCACCGCTGTTTCGGCCATTGCTCCGGCAAACGGAAAAATCACCAAATTTGCCCGCCGCAGTGAGAACGCTATGTGAGCCGGAGCAGCTAAGCTCAGCCTCACCTCAACGATCGCTTCTGGCCGCTTTCTGCCTGCCGCTAGGGGCAGTAAGGGGGGATTGCGGTCGGCCGTGACAGTCAGCAATCGGCCATAAAGCAGACGTTACATTAAGAGCTGCTTTTGGCCGATATTGATAGGGTGGTGGATTTCAGCTGCAATCCCTCAACAGCCGCATGCCTCCCCGCCTCGCATTATCTATTTCTCAACGCACGCGATTCAGCCCCTGCGCCCTCGCTAAGCGACTTCTAATAGACCATTGGTCGCTTTCACATGATTCACCACTGCTTCAGTGATTTGAGGAATACTCCACCCTTCGGCATTAATAATGGTGCTATCTGGATAATCGGCTTGTATGTGCAACACATGGTCATGCAGACATACAAACAACACGTCATTATTTTTTAGGCGTGCCTTGAGCTCTATCAAATATTCAGGTGCAGCCTCCGATCCCACCACCATGACACGCGGAGAAGCAAAATTCGCAATTGCGGAACGGTCAATTACGGCAACTGAACGGTTTGACGTGCGAATTGCTTCCAACCAAAAACCGTCTATTAACGATTCAACCAAAGTGAATTGGTTCGTGTCGAAGATAATGTCCACAAGCTTTGGGAACCAGGCAACATAGCCGATGGCGGATGGTTTTAGCTCTTCAGTTGTAAAACATGCCCGAACCAATTCCTCAGCTAGTTTAGTCAGTTTTTTATCAACATACATCAACCTTGAAACTAGCTCATCGTATTCATGCTTTTGTACCGGGTGACTCAGGTGCAGTATCTCAACAGGATCAACATGACCGTTACCTTGGCTCGGTTTTAGGTCAAAGCGGGTCGCGACATAGGATCTGCGGAGCATCTGCAGTTGCTCATCTGAAACCTGACTGAGCGTAATGATCAGGAAACGTCTGCTCTTCCCTTGCACCTCGCCACGACCAATGGCCGCAGCCAGGCGACCATAGTACTTGGCCTTCTCGTTTTCCATATCTGCCATGCAACCTGACAGCAAAGCGGTGTAATCATCCGCTGTCAGGTGCTCCGTGACCTCCGGAGTAACCTCCCCAGCAAAGACGCTTTGGATGAATTCCTGGTAACGTTTTTCAGACCGGCGCTCCATCTGCGCAGCCGCTTGTTTACTAAGCAGCTGCAACCCTTCATAGCTCGCTGTCAGCAAACCTCCTCCGGGGAGCATTCCAATTCCAGCCTTGGCTGCGATGGAGATCAGTTCAGTGAGGGGGTGTTCGGCGTCCTTCGTCATTCCACTTCTCCAGTTGTATGGCTCGGCATTAACCATCGCTGAGCGTAGGCCAGCTGTGCGCGGTAAGCCATTCGACGTAGAGCTTTTCTTGGCTGCGGTGCTGACGGGTTCACAGGCAACACGGTTCCGACATTTAAAGCGAGCAAAAGTCATCCAAGCTGAAAGAGCTGAGCGCTGGGAGCCCGCCCCCGACATATATCAGGCACACCTCAAGGTGAATGCTCAGCACAACCTCGAATCCGCTAACACTCTGCGCGACCCTGAATCGTGATCGAGGCAGGTATCAATCAGGGATTTGTCAGTGCCAGCTTCTGGCCGATTTCTGTCGGTGGCGACAGGCAGAAAACGGCCATTAGCAGACCGCCCCACACGGATCAGTGGGCTCGCTTTGAGGTACCGAGGTTTCTAGAAAAGCTATACCTATTCACGCACCCGCCCAAGATGCGATGCATCGCTCTGGAAGCGGAAGCCGATATTTGTCAGTCGCCAACAGGCATCTGCATGTGTTGGAGTCGAAGCCGGCGACCTCGCGGTCGCCGGAACCGCTCTGGGAATCAATTTCCGCCGTGAGGCAGGAACACACCACGGAATCGCATCTTCCCGGAGGACAGGCGTTCATAAGCCTCCGTTGCTTGGTCAAGAGAGAAGGTTTCGACTATAGGCTTGACCTTACCCTTCGCGGCCAATTCGAGAATTTCGGCGAGGTAGTGCTGTCCGCCATGCGTGGAGCCAACCACCCGTTGGCGCATCATATGGAATGGCTTGCCGTCGGACGGAATCGAGAACGGCTTGCTGAAGTCGAGCCCGCAAAGGACGATGCGACCGTCAGGATTGACTCCTGCGAGCGCCTTTTCGGCGGTTTCGAAGTCGTTTGTGGTGATCAGGAGCACGTCGGCACCTCCGACTGCCAATAGCTCCTCGGCATTGGTGACGACGTGGTCTGCGCCCAAGTCGGTCGCAAGCTTGCGCTTGTCTGGGGAATGCGTGATCGCGATGGTCTCGAATCCGCATGCCTTTGAGAACTGCAAGGCGACGTGGCCCAACCCGCCGATGCCTAACACCGCGACCCTGTCACCAGGTTTCGGCTCCGCGTCTCGCAGGCCGCTCCAGGTGGTATAGCCCGCGCACATCATGGGCGCGGCGTCCGTGTAGGACAGCCCATCGGGCAACAATACCGTGCCTTCCGCAGAAATTGCGATGTACTCTGCGTGCCCGCCCTGCGACGCGAAGCCGGTCGTCCTGGGCGAAACGCAATTCATGGCCGTTTGGCCGGTCAACGGGCGGTTCTGGCGGCAGTACGGACATCGACCGCACGAGGACTGTACCCAGGTGGTGCCGACTCGGTCTCCAACTTTGCGCGTGTGGACGCCCGCACCGACTTCGACGATTTCGCCGACCACTTCGTGACCCGGGGTCTGAGGATAAATGTCACCGCCAGCCCCCTGAGTTGCCCACACGTCCGTATAGCACATACCGGAGGCGTGAACCTTCACCAGGACCAGCCCTGGCTCTGCCTCGGGCATGGGAACCTCATGAACCTCCCAGGGCTTGTTCGCCCCGGTCATCACAACTGCCTTCATCTTCATCGCATTTTCCTTTCGATCAAGTGGTCATTACTGTTAGGGCTGCGGACGAGATGCTCTGAGAGCGACACCGGCCATTTTGGAACCGCGATGCTGCAGCTTCATTCGAGTCTATGACTCATTGACTGTCGCGACAATCTGGTCAATATTTGATTTCATGATGAAACTAATTCACCAATCAAAGGGCAATGATCTGTCGGCGTTTGCCGCATTTTTAGCGGTCGCAGCGCACCGAAGTTTTCGCAGCGCCGCAGTCGATCTCGACATGACGCCCTCGGCGATCAGTCATTCGATCAAGGCTCTCGAACAACGGTTGAACGTCCGCCTTTTCAACCGGACGACTCGAAGCGTCTCCTTGACCGAGGCGGGAGAACGCCTGGCCGTAAAACTAAGACCGGCAATGGCCTCAGTTGAAGAAGCCGTTCGGGAGCTAGAGGGTAATGACCACACTCCTTGCGGCACGGTGCGAATCAATGCCAGTGAGGGCGCCATCCGGTTGGTGCTGTGGCCAGTGCTTGCGCGCTTTTTGCGCGAGTATCCTCGCGTCCATCTCGACATATTCAGTGATGGCAAGCTGAGCGATATCGTTGCCGATGGTTTTGATGCGGGTATCCGATTAGCGGAAGCCGTACCCAAAGATATGGTGGCCATCCCAGTTATGGGAGAGGTCCGCTTTGCGGCAGTGGCGTCGCCCAAGTACTTCGAGCAACGCGGATATCCAGTAGTGCCGCAAGATCTGTATGACCATCATTGCATCCGCTTCCGGTTTGAAAGTGGTGCAATCTACCGATGGGAGTTTGAGCGCCATGGCGCTGTCGAAAGGATCAACGCTCCCGGCCCTCTCACATTGACTGATCAATCGTTGATGGTGGAGGCAGCAATCGAGGGAATAGGGATCGCCTTCGTGCCCGACCATCTTGCAGCACATGCGCTCAAGGAGGGCCGACTCAAACGAGTTCTGGAAGAGTGGTGTCCCGCGTATCTAGGGCTGTGCCTCTATTACTCGGCGAATCGTCATGTACCATCCGGCCTCAGGGCGTTGATCAATATGCTGACTGATAAGCGGTCCGACAATTAGACGACCTTGCGTCTAGGAGGCGGCGGGCCCGTGGTAACTCCGCCTGGCACAATTTGACGACCAGCATCGTCAGCGCCTTGCCATTGCAGCTGTCTGCGGCTCGATCGTTGGCCAAGCGTCTCGGACGCGTCCGTGGTCTTAGGGAAAAGGGGACTGATTTATTTCTCAGAAATTATATCAGTCCCCTTTTCTCTGCTTGCAATCCGTCCGCTTCTGGCCGAAAGGGGACGTTTCCGTCCTTGTGCTTGTTGGATGGATCCGTCGCAACCCGGGCCCAACAAACGTGCTTCCAATCGGTAGTTTCAGCTTTGTGCCGTAAGTCGTTCCGATTGCTGGATTACGGGTTTTGGCAATGCCATGCGCAGGCTTTCGCGATACTGTTCCGCCGGTGCTTCATGGATAACCTCGACAACAGCATCGTAGTTTTCTCGAATGACCGACTCAATCTCAGCAATATCCGCGCGGAAGAACTCCTTGCGCCCGTTAACCTTGTTGAGGCGACCTACGGCAAAGCGTTCGTGCAGTTTTGCTTCCAATGCGGGAGCGTTATTCGAGAAGATCATCGCATGCACGTCAAACCAAAACGGTACCGACGCATCACCCAGCTCATCAACCCGATCCATGGGCTCCAAGCGGCGCGTCATACCGATCTTGTAAATTCCTTCTCCGAACGCCCCTAGGTTCGAGATCACGTACACATAGCCTGCCTTGGCATTCTGTTCGCGATAGTCAATGAGCTTTTCTTCGCTCTCTAGCTCGGCTCGGCCCGCTTCGACCTCGGCTAGCTTCGCCAGCAAGGCGGCACGCTCTTCTTCAGATTCTACTTTGTCCAGGCGAGCCTGGAGGTCGCGCATGGCGGTCGTAAAGTGTTTGCGCTCCTTGGCTATCTTCTCGCGGGCTGCGCGAATCTCCTGCTCCAGCTTCTGTTGTTCCCGCAACTCTTCTCGTGCGCGCTTCGCTTCTTCCTTTTCCTCTTGCTTCTTGATCTGAAACTCTTGGGCAAGGTGCAGTTCATCGAGCTTGAGGCTCAGATAAGCGCGCGATATCTCTACGCTCATAATCTTGCCAAGGCGGTTGCAGGTTTCGAACGATTTGAGAATTCGTTTCTCGCCCAGTTCGACATTGTCAAATTTAACGTTGTCCACACAGACATCGGCTTCGTTGTTGAACGAACGAATCACCAGCTTGATCATGTCGTTAACGAGCTTTCGACCTTGAGCCTTGCTGTCGTTGACCGTCCAGTCCATGTTCCCGGTCGCTGCCTCTCCGCCCTTAATCATCGCTTTCTGACGTTCGCGGACACTTTCCAGTCGGGACTTGTATTCTTGGCTGGTGGTTAGCTTGAACTTGGGTTCATAGAGCGCAAAGCTTTCCAGCAGTAACGTCTCCTCCCATACGAGTATCTGCCCCTGCAAATCAGAGGAGCGTTGCGCTAGCGCAGCCACCTCCCGCTCAGCGCGCTGAGTTTCTTGGCGGACGGCAGTAAGCCTCTCTTTCTCTTGCTCGATTAGCTTCTGAACCTCCAAGACGTCCATGGCGCCGATCTTCGTAGTTAGCGCTTGGAGCTGCGCATATTGCGTTTGAAGATCCGTAAGCTGGGCTTCCAAATCATCTGCGCGTTGCCGGTGGGCGGGGCCTTTCCAATAGTCGCTAAGGGACACGGGTTCCTTCCTCGTTTCTGAATCAAATGGTCGTTCAGCTTCAAACCAACACAGACGCCTTTACAGCGCAAAGCGTGAAGGCCGGCTGCGCAGTGATTCAATCGCTTTCAGCGTTGATATGCATCGGGTCGGGGTGGGGCTCGTTAGGAAGGAAGGCGAAAATGCAGAGACTTCTTTCCTTGTGTGGTGAGCCATTATTAGGCCATCCCTGGCTAGAATGAGCTGAAACAACCATTCGTGCAAATCGTTGATGGTAAGCGGGCGGTGAACACATCTTGCGTTTTATCGTCGTGAGTTGCAGCTCCAGGGATAGGCAAGCAGACCTATCATCAGGCACGACAAAATGGCTTAAGATCATCGAAGGCTGTAATGGAACATTTCGACTAAAAGGACGCGACATCTTATGGAAATCCCCCTTGCTCAAATCAGGGAGCGTTTGAACAATCGCCGATTTACGGTAGCGGGTAACGCCCAGGGGCTATCCGGTGCTGGCACAGTATTTCACTACCATGTCGAAGAAGATTCCATTTGGGGTACTTATCAAGGTGGCCGGATCCGTATGGGTCATCAAGTCGGACGCGTGACTGGCCCCGATACCATTGAGCTTCTTTATCATTGCTTAACTACGGATGGTGAGATTCTTGCTGGCTGGTCTCGTGGCACGGTAAGCGTTGATCACGCAGGACGTACCACTCTGATGTTCGTATGGGGTTGGTTGTCGGGCGCGACTGGAGGTGGGGAGTCTAGCTACGTTGAGCTTGCTGCGTAGTGGTTAAGCTTTTTGATTACGCTCGCGTCCATCTGTGCGGTAGCAACTCGGAAATCTCAAGCGTGCTCCGTGAGCGGGATGATGTGTGTGCGACGTTTCTTCATTCGCTCCGGTGGAATCGTCCAGATCTTCTTCTCGAAGTCGATGTCAGCCCATCGGGTGGTCGCAGCTTCGGATGGCCGAGTCATCGTGTGCAGTTGCCACTCGATGAGGCACCGGGTGGTTCTTTTGATGCTGGCGTTGGCAATCGCCACCATGAGTTCATTGAGCTCATCGGGGGGCAATGCCGCCATGTTTTTCTGAAGACCGATCGAATTCCGCTCAGGGGGTTGGCATGAATGAGTCCGTAGTTCACCCCGTAAGTCATGATTTCGTTGAGACGTTGGGTCAGGCGCTTGACCGTTTCCAAGCTGCCTTTGGTCTCAAGTGGTTTAAGCAATTTGATGACCTGAGGAGCGCTGATTTCAGAAATTGGGGTCGCGTGCAAATCGGGTAAGACGTGAAGTGTGAGCGATCGCCAAATGTCTTCAGCGTAGGCAGTTGTCACTGAATCTTTCTTCAGTTCAAACCATGCCGTCGCCACGTTTTGAAAGGTGTGCTCTGTCGCAGCTTTTTTCGCTTGGCGATCTGCATCGCGTTGCTCTTTCGGGTCCAGTCCTTGGGCAACCAGCTCCCTGGCTTCAACCGTGCGCTTTCGCGCATGAGCCAGGCTGAGTTCCGGGAACGTCCCCAGTCCCATGTTGATCCGTTTCTTGGTCACGGGATGGATGTAGTTGAAATTCCAAAGCCTCGAACCGTTGGTTCGGACTCGTAACTGAAGGCCGTCGCCGTCGGTCAATGTGTAGTCCTTGTCCTTGGGCTTGGCGGCTTTGATTTTCAGGTCTGAAAGGCGTGTGGCTCGGGCTCCCATGGGTACTCCAACGCTGTTTGTGTATTCCAAAATTTACCAGTCACGGGCTTGGAATACGCCTTGGAATACATTTCAAAATGGATCTGCCTGAAGCGCTGTGGAGCTCAATGGCCCTGAAACCCCCGTATTTGCTGGATTTCAGGCACAAAAAAAGACGTCCGTGGACGTCTTTAGATGATGAAGTGGTGGAGCCGGGGGGATTTGAACCCCCGTCCGCCAGTACTCCGCTGTCGGTACTACATGCGTAGCCGTGTCTATTAAGTTAACCCTCAGCGACCCGACGGGCAGGGTGCTTTGGGCGAGTTGTGTAAGTTTTAGCCGCTTCGTCCACAACGTACTGCACGGCGATTCTGTTCTATATGACAATCACTTTGGGTTTACAGACATCCCCTGGTGATTGCTGGACCCGAAGGTACCAGAAGCTCAGGATCTAAGGCTGCTTACGCAGCGATAGCGTATTCCTGGCCGTAGGTTTCGTCATTGGCAACTATAGGAAGTTGCAACAGTGGATTTACGAGTTCTGTTACCAACTCGGCATGCACCTAAAGTTTCGCAACCGGCGTCGAATCCTAAACGGCCCCGAGCCTGGCGCTTCTTGAAGCTATTGAAGCGGCAAGCATCTGCAGTGTACGCCAATCCGCGTCCGAGGCCAACCCGAAGGTTGGCCCGAGGCGGTCAGGAGTTTTTACCGTCTTTACTGACCTTCTGGATATCCTGGATGGTCTGGGTGGTTTCGGAGATGCATTTTTCGGTGCCTTCCTTGGTGTTCTGGGCTTGATGCGCCTTGGCTTGCTGGACGCTGGCCTCAACGCGTGCACTGACGTCCGGCGCCTTGATTTGGTTTTTGGCGTTGGCAATGGTTTGCAGGTTGGCCTCACAGAGATCTTCGGTGCCGCCAGCGGCAAACGAGGACGACGCCAGCATGGAGGCAGTGATGAACAGACCTAGCAGTACAGAGCGTTTCATGTGTCTCTCCTTGAACCGAGGGCGCAGGCATCGCCGGCCATCAGTACGGCTACCAATTTAGGGACGGTCCCGCATTTGCGGGACTTGATCAGTGGACTGCGACCCTGCGCCAGGGTTCTATTTTTCTTCAGGTCGTCCTGGCCTGGGTCACCCGATCCACCAAGTAGACCAGCCCGTGGTAGTCAATGGCGCCGTGCTGCGTAAGACCGATCTCACATGTACGGCTCGTAGATATCCCTTCGCTGCAATGCTGCACCGCGTCCTTGAGCGTACGCAGCGAATGGGCATTCAGCTCCGGCGTGGTGAAGCCCTTGTCGCCAGCGAAACCGCAGCAATGAATGCCTTCCGGGATGACCACGTTCTTGCTGCACTTGCGCGCCAGGTCGATCAGCGCCTGGCTTTCGCCAAGGTGCTGCGTGCTGCACGTGACGTGCACCGCGATGGGCGCTTCTTGGGGGGTGAAGTCGAGACGATCCATCAGATGGGTGCGAATGAAGCGCACCGGGTCGTACAGATCCAGCCGCACATCGCCAAGGTCCTGGACCAGCCGCAAC
Organism: Pseudomonas sp. 43mfcvi1.1; assembly: GCF_900115935.1. Classification (NCBI taxonomy): domain Bacteria; kingdom Pseudomonadati; phylum Pseudomonadota; class Gammaproteobacteria; order Pseudomonadales; family Pseudomonadaceae; genus Pseudomonas; species Pseudomonas sp. 43mfcvi1.1. Next base: position 103,057 of record NZ_UETT01000005.1, read on the forward strand.
GTGCAGGGGCTGGTGTCGCAGTAGATCGGATCGAGCCCGCCGCGGCTGGCATGCAGCAATGCGCCGATCAGTTCCTGGCGTTTGTGCTCGGCCTGTTCGACGTAGCCTTTGGAGGCAAACGGTTGGCCGCAGCAGAGGCTGTCCACGTTGTCGGGAAAGACGACCTGGTAGCCGGCCTTTTCCAGCAGCCGTTGGGTTTTTTCGTACAACGACACCTGCTCTTTATCCCCCGCAGCCGGGCCCATCACCCGCGACACGCACGCCGCCAGGTACACCACCCTCGGGCGTTCGTCCGACACGGCAATGCTTACGCGGATGGCCTTTTCCGGCTGGGGCATGGCGTTGGTCCACTGCGGAACCTGGCCCTTGGATAGACGCGACAATGAGGCCGACAGTTTCGCCAGGCGGGGCGCTCCCAGCAGCATGCGCGCACCGTTGGCGACGTGCAGGGCAAAGCGTGCGCCTTGCAGTGTGGTGGCGAAATTTCCTTCAATCCAATCGGCAGTTTTCGTCCTTGTCGCGTCACGGCTGCGCAGCTTTTTCACCAGCTCGCCGGTATTGATGCCTACCGGGCAACGTTGTGCACACAAGCCTGTAGCGGCGCAGGTATCGATGCCCTGGTATTGGTAGGCTCGTTCCAGTTCGTTGGTGTCGGTGCCGGCGCGTTTCTTCGCCTGAATATCGCGCCAGATCACGATGCGCTGGCGCGGGCTCAAGGTCAGATCCTTGGATGGACACACCGGTTCACAGAAGCCGCACTCGATGCACTTGTCCACAATCTCATCGGCGGCCGGCAGCGGTTTGAGGTGCTTGAGGTGGATCTGCGGATCTTCGCTGAGCACCACGTCCGGGTTGAGGATGCCGTTGGGATCGAGCAGGCGTTTGAGTTGCCACATCAATTGATAGGCATCGCTGCCCCATTCCAGCTCGACGAACGGCGCCATGTTGCGCCCGGTGCCGTGTTCGGCCTTCAGCGAACCGCCGAATTCCACCGCCACCAATTGCGCCACGTCATCCATGAACGCCTGGTAGCGTGCGACTTCTTCAGGGTTGTTGAAGCCTTGGGTGAAGACGAAGTGCAGATTGCCTTCCAGCGCATGTCCGAAAAGGATCGCTTCGTCGTAGTGATGTTTGTCGAACAACTCGATCAGGCGGTTCACGCCGATGGCCAGTTGTTCCACCGGAAAGGTCACGTCTTCGATGATGACCGTGGTCCCGGTTTTGCGTACGGCGCCCACGGCTGGAAAGGTGTCTTTACGGATCGCCCAGAGCCGGGCGTTTTCCCGTGGGTCTTCGGTAAAGTCGACCTGTTTTTCCACTGGGAAGCCGGCCAGCGAGGCCATGATTCGGGTCAGTTGCTCTTGTAGCAACGACGAGGAGGCGGCGCGGGATTCGATCAGCAGGGCGCAGGCATTGATCGACAGATGCTGTACGAAATCCGGCATGCCCGGCTTGTCCTGCACCGAGCGCAGGCTGCGGCGGTCCAGCAGTTCCACGGCCGAGACGGGCTGGCTCTTCAGCACGGTGACGGCGTTGCAGCAGGTTTCCACATCCGGGAACACAATCAGCGCCGAGGCTTTGTTCGGATGGTCGATGACGGTGTTGTAGGTCACCGCGCTGATGAAACCCAGGGTGCCTTCGGAGCCCACCAGCAGGTGGCTCAAGATATCCACAGGCTCGTCGAAATCCACCAGGGCATTGAGTGACAGGCCGGTGGTATTTTTCAGACGGTATTTGTGGCGAATTCGCGCAGCCAGTTCGGTGTTGGCGCGGGTTTCGCGGCCCAGAGTCGCCAGGCGCTCCAGCAGTTCACCGTGGCTTGTACGAAAAGCCGCCACGCTGGCTTCGTCTTCGGTATCCAGACGCGTGCCATCGGCCAGTACCAGACGGATGCCGGCCAGGGTGTGGTAGGTGTTCTGCGCGGTGCCGCAGCACATGCCACTGGCGTTGTTGGCGACAATACCGCCGATCTTGCAGGCGTTGATCGAGGCTGGATCAGGGCCGATCTTGCGCCCGAACGGTGCCAGCCAGGCGTTGGCCTGGGCGCCGATTACGCCGGGTTGCAAGCGAATCTGTGTACCTTGTTTGCGAATCTCGCGGCCGTTCCAGTTATCCCCAAGCACAATCAGCACCGAGTCGCTGATGGCTTGTCCGGACAGGCTGGTGCCGGCGGCGCGGAAGGTGACCGGGACCTGGTCCCGTTGGGCCAGTTTCAGCAGGGCGATCACTTCATCTTCGGATTCGACCCGTACCACCAGTTTCGGAATCAGCCGATAGAAACTGGCGTCGGTGCCGAAGGCCAAGGTCGACAGCGGATCGTCGAAACGTCGTTTTTGCGGAATCAGTTGCTGTACGTCACGCAGGAAAGAGGCCGGAAGGGTCATTGGTCCTCCAGAATCAAAACCACCAGATCCTTCGGACCATGGGCGCCATAGGCCAGGACTTGTTCGATGTCGGCGGTCTTGGACGGGCCGGACACCAGCAGGGCGTTGGTGGGCATGCCTTGGGCCCATTCGAATTCCTGCTGCACCTCATAGAAGTTGTCGCGGATTTCGCTGGCCTTGAGCAGAGCGAAATGCACCGGTGGCACCAGGCTCATCAGGCGCGGCTCTTCCCGGGTAGGCCAGAGGATCAGGCTGCCGGTAGCGGCGATGGCGCCGAGGGTTCCGGTCAGACTGGCCGGGGTGTCATTGAATAACTCGGCCTTCCATTCCTCTATTGGCCGGTCGTAGGCCTTGAGAGTTGGCAGGTCTGGATTGTTCGCCCAGAACTGTGTGATTTTTTGCCCGTGCGGCGTGGTCGGGGCGATGAGCAGGCTCGGCAGCTGGCGGTCACGCAGCAACTGCGCCAGCAGCGCGGGCCAGTCGTCACCGGACGTCAGATGGATTTCGGTGTGCACCGCCTCCATCAGCTTGCGCAATTGTGGGATACGTTCCTCGGGCGCATAGCGGTAGGTTTGTGTCACCAGGTCGACATCGAAGTTGTCGGCAACCGGTGTGGCACCTGTCAGGCTTTTACGCAGCTTGGCGAGGATATTGTCCTTGGCGCTCATCAACGGTCTCCCTGCTGGTTCAGGTGTTCGCGGGCCAGGTCATGCAATGAGCGGGCGGCGGGTTTGGGGGCACTGTGGTTCTGGGTCCACGGGCCGACGTTTTTAGGCGTCAGGGCGCGCAGGCGCGTGGCGAGGAAACCGAACAGCCGATACAGCCGCGGCGAACTGTTGAGCCGGGCCCAGGCATTCCAGATGAAGCGTTCCTTGGGCGAGTATTTGCTGCCCTGACCGCGCATCACTGGGTTGGGGCTGTCCGGCGCCTTGACGTTTTCTTCCCGCAGCCGCCGCAGCAAAGCCGGGATTGGAATTTTTACCGGACACACTTCACCGCAAGCGCCGCACAGTGAAGACGCGCTCGGGTGGTCCGGCACCTTGGCCAGGCCGACCATGTGCGGCGTGATGATTTTTCCGATAGGCCCCGGGTACACCTCGCCGTAGGCATGACCGCCGATTCGGGTATAGACCGGGCAATGATTCATACAGGCACCGCAGCGGATGCAGTTCAGGGTCTGGCGCAATTCGCTGTCGGCAAACGCCTGGCTGCGACCGTTGTCCAGTAGCACCAGGTGAACCTCTTGGGGGCCATCCAGTTCGTCAGGCTTGCGTGGGCCGGAGATCATGTTGACGTAGGTGGTGATCGGCTGGCCGAGAGCCGAGCGGGTCAGCAGTGAAAGCAGTGGCACGACATCGCGCAGGTTTTCCACGACTTTTTCGATGCCGGTCACGGCGATGTGCACCGGCGGTACGGTGGTGGACATCCGCCCGTTGCCTTCGTTTTCCACCAGCAGCAGCGTGCCGGTTTCGGCGACGGCGAAGTTGACGCCGGAGACGCCGATGTCGGCTTCAAAGAATTTCTGCCGCAATACCTTGCGACCGATCTGAATGAGTTGGTCAACGTCCTTGGTGTACTCCACGCCGAGTTTGTCGTGGAACAAGGACGCGACCTGACCGGCGTTCTTGTGGATCGCCGGCATAATGATGTGTGAAGGCTTCTCGTGATCGAGCTGGACGATGTACTCCCCCATGTCGGACTCGAGACATTCAATGTCCCGAGCCTCGAGGAAATGGTTCATCTCCATCTCTTCGCTGACCATCGATTTGCCCTTGATCACTTGCCGCGCCTCGTGAGCCCGGATGATCGAGAGGACGATGCCATTGGCCTCGTCCACCGTCTCCGCCCAGTGCACGTTCACACCGTTGCGGGTCAGGTTGGTTTCAAGTTGCTCGAGCAGGTCGGGCAGCTTGGATAACGCGCGGGCGCGGACCGCATTGCCCAGCACCCGCAGGTGTTCTCTTTCGTGGGCATCGCTGAAGGACGTTGCCCGCTTGGTCATCAGTGAGTCCATCGCGCTGCGAAAGTTGTTTCGCAGTTGCGTGTCGTCCAAAGCCTTGTGTGCCCGGGCGCGAAAATCTTCCTGCACCTCAATGGTCGGGATCAGCGTCGGCGTGCTCATGCGGCACCTCCGGTACGCTGCCAGAGGAAACTCGCCAGATGCTGGCCGCGTAACGCCTCCTGCTGTTTTTCCAGCGCGCCGTTGATGTTCATCAAGCAACCGCAGTCGGCGCTGACGACCTGATGTGCGCCGGATTCCTTCAGCGCTCGGGTCTTGTCGGCCACCATCGCACCGGAAATATCCGGCATGCGCACGCTGAACGTCCCACCAAAACCACAGCATTCACTTTCGTGGCTGTGCTCGACGCGTTCCACATTGCACAACTGCGCGAGCAATGCGCGACTGTGCAGGTGGGTGTTCATTTCACGCCGTGCCGAGCAGGACGTGTGCAGCGCGATTTTTACCGGCTTGCCGCTGTCCTGCAGCTGCACCTTGCAGACAAACAGCAGGAATTCGGCCAGTTCATAGGTCCGGGCCGCCAGGGCCTGGACCTGCTTGAGCGTCTCCGGCTCGTCCTTGAACAAGTCGGCGTAATGCTCGCGTAGCATGCCGGCGCAGGAACCTGAGGGCACCACCACCGGATAATCTTCGGCAAACAAGGCCAGTTGCGCCCGCGCCACCGTCCGCGCCTGCTCGGTGTAGCCCGAGGTGTAGGCCGGCTGACCGCAGCAACTTTGCCCTTGCGGGTAGTCCACCCGGATCCCTTCGCGCTCCAGCAGATGAATCGCATCCATCCCCGCTTCGGGATAGAACAGGTCCACCACACACGTTCCGAACAGGTAGACCCGACGAGGTTTCTCGCTGGGGTACTGCCGAGGTTCGGGCAATGGCGGGGCGACGCGGGTCGCGTTGGGTACGGCGTTGTAAAAAAGCTCGCTCATCAGGCGTGTCTCCGGGTGGTCCCGGTTATCCGTCCGCTGAGGCTGCTGAATATAGCCAGGAAATCTTTCAGCAGCCTTGCAGACCCGGTTGTGAATAGCAGACGCCGAATCACGGTTCGGCGTCGGTTTTTCCAGTATTGCGTGTAGGACTTAATGAACCAGCATGCCGGTGAACCAGTAGGCCTGGGCCAACGTGATCAGGCCGACAATCGTTGCAAAGAATAGGCTGTGTTTGAGGGTGAAACGGAACAGATCCGATTCCTTGCCCACCAGCCCGGTAGCCGCGCAGGCCACGGCGATCGATTGTGGCGAAATCATCTTGCCGGTCACGCCGCCACTGGTGTTCGCCGCGACGAGCAAGGTGTCGTTGACGCCGAGCTGGTGCGCGGTGGTGGCTTGCAGCGAGCTGAACAGGGCGTTGGACGAAGTATCGGAACCGGTCAGGAACACACCCAGCCAACCCAGGAACGGCGAGAAGAACGGGAACGCCGCGCCTGTTCCAGCCAGCACCAGGGCCATGGTCGACGACATGCCCGAGAAGTTGGTAACGAAGGCGAACGCCAGCACCATACCGATGGACAGGATCGGCCAGCGCAGTTCGAAAAAGGTCTCTTTAAAAGTGGTAAGACCAGTTTTGATGTTGATCTTCAGCACCAGCATCGAGATCAGCGCGGAGAAGAAAATCGCCGTGCCGGTCGCGGAAATCGGGTCAAGCTTGAACACGGCCGGAATGGCGGTGGGGTTGATCACGATGGGTGCGACCTTGATCACCATCTGGTCCAGGTGCGGGATGGCGAAGTTGAACACCCAGCCGTACATGGACCCGCCAGCGGCGAACATCGCCTTGAACGGTTTCAGGGTCCAGATCGTCACCAGCACGGTCAGGATCAGGAACGGCGACCAGGCCTTGATAATTTCCCCCAGGCTGTAGGGCGAAGCCACGGTGCTGCGCGGTTGGCCGAAACCGCCGGCGCTGGCGGTAACCGCTGCGCTGGCAGTGGCGCCGGCAATCTGGGCGCCCGCGGTGCGCTTGGGCTGCCAGACTTTCAGGAACAGGGTCAGGGAAATCAGGCTGGCCAGGGCCGAGGTGATGTCTGGCAGTTCCGGGCCGATGAAGTTGGACGTGAAGTATTGGGTAATGGCGAAGCTCAAGCCTGCCACCAGCGCGGCTGGCCAGGTTTCCCGCACGCCGCGCAGGCCGTCCATCATGAACACCAGCCAGAACGGCACGAACAGCGATAGCAAGGGCAGTTGGCGACCGGTCATGGCGCCGATCTTGAAGGCGTCGATCCCGGTGACCTGGCCGGCCACGATAATTGGAATACCCAGCGCGCCAAATGCTACCGGGGCAGTGTTGGCGATCAGGCACAGACCCGCGGCGTACAGGGGGTTGAAGCCCAGGCCGACCAGTAGGGCGGCAGTGATTGCCACCGGAGCACCAAAACCGGCGGCGCCTTCCAGGAACGCGCCGAAGCAAAAGCCGATCAACAGCACTTGCAGGCGTTGGTCATCGGTAATCGACAGCACCGAGCTGCGAATCACCTCGAACTGACCACTCTTGACCGTCAGTTTGTAGAGGAACACGGCGGCGACAATGATCCAGGCGATGGGCCACAGGCCATAGGCAAAACCATAGCCGGCGGCGGCAAACGCCATGTCCGCAGGCATGTTGAACGCGAAAATCGCCACGGCAATGGCCAGGGCCAGGGTGATGCTGCCGGCCACGTGCCCCTTGAGGCGAAACACCGCCAGGGCCAGGAAGAAAAATACGATGGGAATGACGGCCGCGAGTGCGGACAAGCCAAGGCTGCCGAGCGGGCTGTAGAGCTGTTGCCAGGTTTGCATAGTGGGTGGGCCCCTAATTGTTGTTGGTCAGGCACTGTCAGCGTTTTTGGTTAATTGGTAATACCAATTTACAATCGCTGTTGGCTAGGGTAAAAGCCTTGGTTGTCGTGTGTCAATTTGCCGCCCTGAAACTTTCGTCGAATAAGCGGTGCAGACGGCATCTGATCCGTTGATGCAAACGGTTTTTGATGGGTGTGGATAAGTCCCGGATGGGCCAGAATAGAGAGCCCGGCGAGCCGTCGGGATCGTGGAGAATCGAGTTATGGGGTTTGATCAGATTCGTCAGCGCCGTTTGTCTGACGATATTGTCGAGCGGCTTGAAGGAATGATCCTCGAGGGCACGTTGAAGTCCGGTGAGCGGTTGCCGGCTGAGCGGGCTCTGGCTGAACAGTTCGGCGTGTCACGCCCTTCGTTGCGCGAGGCGATCCAGAAACTGGCGGCCAAGGGCCTGCTGGTCAGTCGCCAGGGCGGCGGCAATTATGTGGTGGAGTCGCTGGGCTCGACGTTCAGTGATCCGCTGTTGCAATTGCTGGAGAGCAACCCCGAGGCGCAGCGTGACTTGCTGGAGTTTCGCCATACGCTGGAAGCCTCCTGCGCGTACTACGCAGCACTGCGGGCCACGGATGTGGACCGCGAGCGGCTGACGGCGGCGTTCGAAGCGCTACAGGATTGTTATTCGCGCCACGAAGAGGTGAGTCGGGCAGAGGAGGGCGCGGCGGATGCCCGGTTTCACTTGGCGATTGCTGAAGCCAGTCACAATGCGGTGTTGTTGCACACCATTCGTGGGTTGTTCGACCTGCTCAAGCGCAACGTGGTGACCAACATCGGCGGCATGTACAAGCAGCGCAGTGAAACCCGCGACATGCTGATCAGCCAGCATCGGGAATTGTATCAAGCCATTATGGATGGGCACGCCGAGCTGGCTCGGGAAGTGTCGAGCCGGCATATCTTGTATGTGCAGGAAGTCTTGGAAGAGGTGCGCCAGGAAGTGCAGCGGGTGGCGCGGGCGGAGCGGCGCAAGGGGATGTAGCCAGTTGGTTCTATAGTGATTGGGCGGCCGCATTCGCGAGCAAGCCCGCTCCCACACTGGATCACTGTCGTACACATATTCTGTGTTCGCTAAAGATCCAATGTGGGAGCGGGCTTGCTCGCGAATGCGGCTTCAAGGCGAAAGAATCAGTCTTCCTTGCCCTTGTTGCGCACCGCGCGCTGCAACTCGCGACCGGCGTCGCGTTCGCGTTCGGTATCGCGCTTGTCGTATTCCTTCTTGCCCTTGCCCAGGGCAATTTCGCACTTGATCAAGTGCTTGCTCCAGTACAGTGACGTACAGACGCAGGCGTAGCCTTTCTGCTGCACGGACGCGAAGAGTTTTTCCAGCTCGCGCTTGTTGAGCAGCAGCTTGCGCGAGCGCACCGGATCGGCGATCACGTGGGTGCTGGCGGTTGTCAGCGGCGTGATATGACTGCCCAGCAGCCAGGCTTCGCCGTCCTTGAGCAGCACATAACTGTCAACCAACTGCGCCTTGCCGGCACGCAAGCTCTTTACTTCCCAACCGGCCAGGACCATGCCAGCCTCGAAACGTTGTTCGATGAAGTAATCGTGTCGCGCCTTTTTATTTTGCGCGATGGTCCCTGTGGGGTGTTTCTTCTGTTTAGCCATAGGGGCGGCATTATAGGCAGTTGCGTGCGTGTCGGCTACGGTGAAGCTGCGTGCTTGAGCACGTTGAGTGAATCCCGGACAATGCGGCCTCTTTTTTGAACGCTTGGGCGTGATCACGATGTCGACAGACAAGGTTTCTGTCCACGGCAGTTGGGCTAGCCGTTGGGTCTTCATACTCGCGGCGACCGGTTCTGCCGTGGGGCTGGGTAGTATCTGGAAGTTTCCGTACATGGTCGGCGTCTACGGTGGCGGCGCCTTCGTACTGATGTTCCTGGCGTGCATTGCGCTCATCGGCGCTCCGGTGATGCTGGCTGAAACCCTGATTGGTCGTCGGGCCCGGCAAAGCCCGGCCAATGCCCTGAAGGTGCTGGCGGTGGAAGCGGGGCATTCGACCAAATGGTCGTGGGGCGCCTTCGCCGGGATGATCACGGCGCTGTTGATCCTGTCTTTCTATAGCGTGGTCGGTGGCTGGTCGCTGGACTACATCATCGACATGGGGCGCGGGGACTTCCAGGGGGCCACGCCGGATCAGGTGGGCGCCTATTTCGGCAACGTGATCTCCGATCCCTGGAGGCTGACCCTCTGGCACACGATCTTCATGGTGCTTTCGGCGGTGGTGATTGCCCGGGGCGTGGTCGCCGGGCTTGAGCGCAGCCTGCGGATCATGATGCCGTTGCTGTTCGTGATGATCCTGGTGCTGCTGGGCTACAGCATGACCACTGGGCATTTCATGGAAGGCGTGCACTTCATGTTCGACTTCCAGCCAGAGAAAGTCCTGGATGGCCTTTTACCGGCGATGGGGCACGCGTTTTTCTCCCTGAGCGTCGGGGTTGGCTCGATCATGATCTACGGCGCCTACATGCCCAAGAACGCATCCTTGACCCGGACCGTCTTTGGCGTGGCACTGCTGGATACCTTCGTGTCGCTGTTGGCGGGCGTGGCATTGTTTCCGATTGTGTTCGCCGCTGGCCTGAACCCGAGCGAGGGGCCGGGGTTGATGTTTGTCAGCCTGCCCTTTGCCTTCGGCAGCATGGCCTTCGGCCAATTGATGGGCGTGGTGTTTTTTGTCCTGGTGGCCATCGCGGCCTGGAGCTCGGCCATTTCCCTGCTGGAACCCATGGTGGCCTACTTGGTTGAACGGACCCGCATCAGCCGCGCCTGGGTGACCTTCTGGCTGGCTTTCACCTGCTGGTTTGTCGGCCTGGGCACGGTGTTTTCCTTCAATATATGGAAGCAAGCGAAGTTTTTCGTGAACGAAGGCGGGTTGTTTCATCTCTACCAGTGGGGCGCAACCGGAGGACTGGATTTCTTCGGCGTGATTGATTTCTTCACATCACGGATCATGCTGCCATTGGGTGGTTTGTGTTTCGTGGTGTTTGCAGGATGGGTCATGGGGCGTGAAGCGGTGCGTGATGAATTGTCGCTGCGCAGCCCGGTTTTGTTTGCCTTGAGCCTGTTCTTGATGCGCTATGTGGCGCCCATCGGCATTCTCGTAGTGTTTGCCGCCCAGCTGTGGAAGTGACGCTTACATGACGACACATATTCAACGCTCGGCCTTGCTGCCCTACCCGGCGCAGGCGCTGTATGACCTGGTCAACGATGTGGCGAGCTACCCGGAGTTCCTGCCGTGGTGCGCATCCGCCGAGGTGCTGGAGAGCTCTGAAACTCATATGCGCGCCAGTCTCAACATTGCCAAGAGCGGTTTGAGCCAGCGTTTCGTCACGCGCAATACGCTGGTGCCAGGGCAATCCATCGAGATGAACCTGGAAGAGGGGCCCTTCAATCAGCTCCACGGCGTCTGGGTGTTCAAGTCTCTGGGCGATAAGGCCTGCAAGATCAGCCTGGACCTGTCGTTCGACTACGCCGGCCCATTGGTGCGAGCGACGTTGGGGCCGCTGTTCAATCAGGCCGCCAATACCCTGGTCGACGCGTTCTGCCAGCGGGCCAAGCAGAATGCCGAGCTCAAGCGTTGATTGAGATAGAAGTGGTGTATGCCAGCGTCGACCGCCAGGTCTTGCGCACATTTGCCGTGCCGCAAGGCACGAGTGTTCGCGCGGCGCTGAAGGCATCGGGCATTACCGATGCGTTCCCGAAACTGGATCTGGCGACCTGCCCGGTGGGGATTTTTGGCAAAGTGGTCGCCGATCCTGATCGGCAGGTGGTCCAGGCGGGTGATCGGCTGGAGATTTATCGACCTTTGCTGGCCGATCCTAAAGAAATTCGTCGATTGCGGGCGGCCAAGGCCGCTCAAGCGCGCCAATCCGATCAGTAACCCGCTTGAATCGCAGGCAATAAAAAACCCGGCATGCCGGGTTTTTTCATGTTGCGACTTATTGCGGCGAAGTATCCAGGGGCTCTGGCGTCGGGACTGGTACGGTCTCGACTTTGTCCACGTCCTTCTGGATCTGGTCCAGCAACGAACCTGGCTTGGCCGGTTTTTCCGGTTTCGGCTGTTCGGCGTTCTGGGTCGGATCGGTAACGGTAGTGCCGCTATCCTTGCCCATGATGGCCTCGTCGCGGCTCACGCCGGGCATGAAATCGCCCGACAGGCTGACGAGTTGGTCGTTAGAGTTGAAGATAACGCTGATGCGTTCCTGTTGGCGCTCGCCGCCGCCTGGCTGCAAGCTGTACAGATAATCCCAGCGATCGGCGTGGAACGTGTCGGTCAACAGAGGGTTACCCATGATAAACCGTACTTGCCGGCGGGTCATTCCCGGGCGTAACTGGTCTATCATGTCCTGCGTGACGACATTGCCCTGCTGGATGTCGATTTTGTAAACCCCGGGGAATGAACAACCGGCGAGTGCGAGCAGTCCCACAAAGGTGAAACTGGTTAGCAAGAGCTTGGTGTTTTGCATCGGTGGGCGACTTCCACTATCTTGGCTGGGACAACGTAAACGCCGATCATACCCGCATTAAGAGAAGCTGCGAAGCAGCATCGCGAGAAAGCTGACCATGGTTGAAAATAGCGAACTACGCAAAGCCGGCCTCAAAGTGACCCTGCCAAGGGTCAAGATTCTGCAAATGCTCGATTCCGCCGAGCAACGCCACATGAGTGCCGAGGATGTCTACAAGGCGCTTATGGAGGCTGGTGAGGACGTCGGTCTGGCCACGGTTTACCGTGTTCTGACCCAGTTCGAGGCAGCTGGCCTTGTGGTGCGGCACAACTTCGACGGAGGCCACGCGGTCTTCGAGCTGGACGACGGCAAGCATCACGACCATATGGTCAACGTCGAGACCAGTGAAGTGATCGAATTCTTCGACGAAGAAATCGAGCGGCTGCAGAAAGCAATCGTCGACAAGTATGGCTTCGAGATGGTTGATCACAATCTCGTGCTGTACGTACGCAAGAAAAAGTAAGCATGTCGCGCGGACTTAAGGTTCGCGAAACGAACGAAGGCGACCCCAGGGTCGCCTTCGTGCTTTCTACCGTTCTCAGATTTTCGCGGTAACGACCATTTTTTTCGCGTGGGCCAGGGATTCCTTGGTGAGGTCGATACCTCCGAGCATTCGCGCCACCTCTTCCACGCGCTCATTTTTGTTGAGTTTGGACACAGCGGTGCGGGTGGCGTCCTCGCCACGCACTTTGTGCACGAACAAATGCTGGTGTCCCTGGGCGGCGACTTGGGGCAGGTGGGTAACCGTCAGCACTTGGCCACGCTCACCCAGTCGGCGCAGCAGTTGGCCGACAATTTCCGCGGTTGGGCCGCCGATGCCTACGTCCACTTCGTCGAATACCAGCGTCGGCACGCGAGAGGTCTGTGCGGTGATGACCTGGATAGCCAGGCTGATTCGTGACAATTCGCCGCCGGAGGCGACTTTGGCCAGGGCCTTGAGTGGTTGTCCGGGGTTGGCGCTGACCAGCAATTCCACTTGCTCAAGTCCATTGGGCTGGAGCTCGTCGCCGGCATTGGGGCGCAATTCGATGGTGAAGCGCCCGCCGGGCATGCCCAGGCGCTGGATTTCCTGCTCCACGGCGCAGGCCAGCCCTGTTGCGGCCTGCCGGCGCAGTTCACTGAGTTCCTTGGCCTTTTCCTGATAATGACGGGCATAAGAAGCCAGTTCGTCCCCCAGGCGTTCGATGGATTCATCGTTGGCGTTCAGGGTTTCCAGTTCGTCCAGTAGCCGCTGCTGGAGCTCGGCAACATCGGTCGGTTGGATGCGGTGCTTGCGCGCCAGCGTATAGATGGTGTCCAGGCGTTCTTCCAGGTATTGCAGGCGTGCCGGGTCGGCATCGAAATGATCGAGGAAGCGATTCAGCTCCCCGACGGCCTCTTCGACCTGGATCTGCGCACTCGTCAGCAGGTTGGTCGCTTCGTTCAAGGCGCCCACCGAATTGTTCACGCTGGAGAGTCGGTTCAGGCTCGCTGTCAGTGCATTGAGCACATTGCCCGAATCGCTCTCGCTGCATTGCTCGACCACTTGGCGGCAGATACCCAGCAGGGTTTCGGCGTTGGTCAGGTTCTTGTGTTCCTGCTCCAGCTCTTCCAGTTCATTTTCACCCAGGGCCAGGTTCTCCAGCTCTTCGAGCTGGTAGCTCAGCAACTGGTGACGGGCGCGTTGTTCGTCGCCGGAGTTGGAAAGTCGATCCAGTTCCTGCCGGGTCTGGCGCCAGCGTTGGGCCGCCAGTTGGACCTGCCGGGCCAGGTCCGTGGCGCCGGCATACTCATCCAGCAAGCGGCGGTGGGTGTCGGTCTTGAGCAGGGATTGGTGTTCATGCTGGCTGTGGATGTCGATCAGCAGTTCGCCAAGGGCCTTGAGATCGCCCAAGGGGCAGGGCGTGCCGTTGATATAGCCTCGGGAACGGCCTTCGGCGGTGATGACCCGGCGAAGGATGCACAGGCCATCGGTGTCCAGGTCGCGCTCGGCCAGCCAGGCGCTGGCCTCGGGGATGTCGACCAGGTCGAACGTCGCCAGGATGTCGGCCTTGTCTGCTCCGGGGCGCACTACGCCACTGTCGGCGCGGTCGCCCAGCGTCAGGCCCAGGGCATCGAGCATGATCGACTTGCCCGCGCCGGTTTCACCGGTGATCACGCTCATGCCTCGGTCAAGTTCGAGGTCGAGATGTTCGACGATGGCGTAGTTGTGTACGGACAGGTGCACCAGCATAAGGCCGCTCCCAGGCTTTAGGTCTGGTTATTTATACAGTGTTTTGTTTCGGCCTGACAATGCCCTCGCTTAGCTCGATTTGCTTGGGCGGATGGTTTTCTTAGCGCTGCGAGGAATGACTATGCAGCTGTTTTTTGTAAGGTTAATTCGTCAGATGGCCCTTGAAGCTGGAAAACCCGACCCCATATACCGGGGCAGAAGCGCGAGTCGAGCTCGCGGACGAAGTTGAGAGGAGAAATCTATGGCTGACGAACAGACGCAGGATACGCAAAATCTAGACGCCAACCAGGCTTCCCAGGATTCCGGTGAAGACCTGGCGGCACGTGTACAAGTGCTCGAAGAGCAACTGGCCGGTGCGCAGGATCAGGCGTTGCGTGTAGCAGCCGACCTGCAGAATGTCCGCCGTCGCGCCGAGCAAGATGTAGAGAAGGCTCATAAATTCGCCTTGGAGCGTTTCGCTGGCGACCTGCTGCCGATCATCGACAGCCTGGAGCGCGGCCTGGAACTGTCCAACCCGGATGACGAAAACATCCGTCCGATGCGTGAAGGCATCGAGCTGACCCTGAAAATGTTCCAGGACACCCTCAAGCGTTATCAGCTCGAAGCCCTCGACCCCCATGGCGAACCCTTCAATGCCGAGCACCATCAGGCCATGGCGATGCAGGAAAGTGCCGACGTCGAGCCAAACAGCGTCCTGAAGGTTTTCCAGAAGGGTTACCTGCTCAACGGTCGTCTGTTGCGCCCGGCCATGGTCGTGGTCAGCAAGACGCCAGCACCGGTTTCGCCTTCTATTGATGAGCAGGCTTGAAATCGGTCGTAGCGGCCCCATCTATTAAGTCAAGCGTTTAAGTGCTACCGCAGTTAGCCACCACTGCTGCGGCAACAAAATCCAAGTTCCGGGAGAGTTAACATGGGCAAGATTATCGGCATCGACCTGGGGACCACCAACTCGTGCGTCTCCGTGCTGGAAAACGGCAAGGCCAAAGTTATCGAGAACGCTGAAGGCGCGCGTACCACGCCGTCGATCATCGCTTACGCCAACGATGGCGAGATTCTGGTTGGCCAGTCGGCCAAGCGTCAGGCAGTGACCAATCCGCATAACACCCTGTACGCGGTGAAGCGTCTGATCGGTCGCAAGTTCGACGAAGAAGTCGTTCAGAAAGACATCAAGATGGTGCCTTACAAAATCGCCAAGGCTGACAATGGCGACGCCTGGGTTGAAGTGAACGGCCAGAAAATGGCACCGCCACAGATCTCGGCTGAAATTCTCAAGAAAATGAAGAAGACCGCTGAGGATTATCTCGGCGAAGCCGTGACCGAAGCGGTCATCACCGTTCCTGCATACTTCAACGACAGCCAGCGCCAGGCGACCAAAGACGCCGGCCGCATCGCGGGCCTTGACGTAAAACGTATCATCAACGAACCAACTGCGGCAGCTCTGGCCTATGGTATGGACAAGGCCAAGGGCGATCACACCGTGATCGTTTATGACCTGGGCGGCGGTACCTTCGACGTCTCTGTGATCGAGATCGCTGAAGTCGATGGCGAACACCAGTTCGAAGTACTGGCGACCAACGGTGACACCTTCCTCGGTGGTGAAGACTTCGACATTCGCTTGATCGACTACCTCGTCGACGAGTTCAAGAAAGAAAGCGGCATGAACCTCAAGGGTGACCCGCTGGCCATGCAGCGCCTGAAAGAAGCCGCTGAAAAAGCCAAGATCGAACTGTCCTCGAGCCAGTCGACCGACGTGAACCTGCCGTACATCACCGCAGACGCCACCGGTCCTAAGCACCTGAACGTAAAAATCTCCCGCGCCAAGCTTGAAGCGCTGGTGGAAGACCTGGTTCAGCGCACCATCGAGCCTTGCCGCATTGCGATGAAAGATGCCGGTATCGACGTTGGCTCGATCAACGACGTGATCCTGGTTGGCGGCCAGACCCGTATGCCGCTGGTTCAGAAGCTGGTGACCGATTTCTTCGGCAAAGAAGCGCGTAAGGACGTGAACCCGGACGAAGCCGTTGCCATGGGTGCTGCCATCCAGGGCGCCGTTCTGGCCGGTGATGTGAAGGACGTTCTGCTGCTCGACGTCAGCCCGCTGACCCTGGGTATCGAAACCATGGGTGGCGTGATGACCGCGCTGATCGAGAAAAACACCACGATTCCTACCAAGAAATCCCAAGTGTTCTCGACTGCTGACGATAACCAGGGCGCCGTGACCATCCATGTGCTGCAAGGTGAGCGCAAGCAGGCTGCCCAGAACAAATCCCTGGGCAAGTTCGACCTGGCCGAGATTCCACCGGCTCCACGTGGCGTGCCACAAATCGAAGTGACCTTCGACATCGACGCCAACGGCATCCTGCATGTCGGCGCGAAAGACAAGGCCACCGGCAAGACCCAGTCGATCGTGATCAAGGCCAACTCCGGTCTGTCCGAGGAAGAAATTCAGCAGATGGTTCGCGATGCTGAAGTCAACGCCGAGGAAGACCGCAAGTTCGAAGAACTGGCTAGCGCCCGCAACCAGGGCGACGCCCTGGTGCACTCGACCCGCAAGATGATCGCCGATGCTGGCGAGAAAGTGACCGCGGAAGAGAAAACCGCTATCGAAGCGGCTGTGGTTGCCCTGGAAGCTGCCGTCAAAGGCGACGACAAGGCTGCCATCGAGGCGAAGATCGAAGAGTTGTCCAAGGTCTCCGCTCCAGTGGCCCAGAAGATGTACGCCGAGCAGGCTCAGCCCGCTGAAGGCGCAGCCCAGGGCGAGTCGGCCGAAAAAGCCGACGATGTCGTTGACGCTGAGTTCGAAGAAGTGAAAGACCACAAGTAATCGCTTGTTGGTCGGCCGGTTGACTGCATTTGTGCGGTGGCTGGTAGGATGTCGCCGCGCGGGAGCTTGCTCCCGCGTTGGCGTGTCTGGAGTCAGTGAATTTTTACAGCATGCGACAACGCTCGGATGCTGGCGGTGTGATCGGGAATGCTCCTGCTTTCCGAACGACATACACCGCGTTTTGGCCGGGTCCCTGGCTGAAAGATTAAAGACCAGGATCGTTGAATCGACGTGAGTTGGGTCCGGGCCTGTATTGGGGCTCAACGAGTTTGGCAAGGTTCAGGAGAGGTTTGCCGGACGTCCTATAAGAGTGCAAAGACTAATGGCAAAGCGTGACTTTTACGAAGTATTGGGTGTCGAGCGGGGGGCCAGCGAGGCAGACCTGAAAAAGGCCTATCGTCGCCTGGCGATGAAGCACCACCCGGACCGTAATCCCGGCGACAAAGCGTCGGAAGAGATGTTCAAGGAGGCCAACGAGGCCTACGAAGTACTGTCCGATTCCAGTAAACGCGCGGCTTACGACCAGTACGGTCATGCCGGTGTCGACCCAAGCATGGGTGGCGGCGGTGCCGGTTTTGGCGGTCAGAATTTCTCCGATATTTTCGGCGATGTGTTCAGCGATTTCTTCGGTGGCGGTCGCGGCGGTGCCCGTGGTGGCGCCCAGCGTGGCAGTGACCTGCGTTACACGTTGGAGTTGGACCTGGAAGAGGCGGTGCGCGGTACTACCGTGAATATCCGTGTTCCGACACTGGTCAATTGCAAGCCGTGCGATGGCTCGGGTGCCAAGAAGGGGTCCTCGCCTGTTACGTGCCCAACCTGCGGCGGCATCGGCCAGGTCCGCATGCAACAGGGCTTCTTCTCGGTGCAGCAGACCTGCCCGCGTTGCCATGGCCAGGGCAAGATCATTTCCGACCCGTGCGACTCCTGCCACGGTGAAGGGCGTGTCGAAGAGTACAAGACGCTGTCGGTGAAAGTGCCGGCCGGGGTCGATACCGGTGACCGCATTCGTCTGTCCGGCGAAGGCGAGGCGGGTGCCCAGGGTGGCCCGACTGGCGACCTGTACGTGGTCATCAACGTGCGCGAGCATTCGATTTTCCAACGTGACGGCAAGCACCTGTTCTGCGAAGTGCCGATCAGCTTCGTCGATGCTGCCTTGGGCGGTGAGCTTGAGATCCCGACCCTCGACGGTCGCGTCAAGTTGAAAATCCCCGAGGGTACGCAGACCGGCAAGCAGTTCCGGATTCGTGGCAAGGGCGTTGCACCAGTGCGTGGTGGCGGCGCGGGTGACCTGATGTGCCGCGTGGCGGTGGAGACTCCGGTCAACCTGAGTCGGCGCCAGCGTGAGTTGCTGGAGGAGTTTCGCAGCTCGCTGGCCGATGACAACAGTCACTCCCCGAAAACCACCGGCTGGTTCGAAGGCGTGAAGCGCTTCTTCGGCGACCTGTAAGGAGTTGGCATGCGACGTATAGCTGTGATGGGCGCTGCGGGGCGCATGGGCAAGGCGCTGGTCGAGGCGGTGCAGCAGCGCTCTCCGCTCTCCGGCCTGACGGCAGCCATTGTGCGGCCCGACAGTACGCTGGTGGGTGCCGATGCTGGCGAGCTGGCCTCGCTGGGGCGTATCGGTGTGCCGATGTCCGGTGGCCTGGAGAAGGTGCTCGACGAGTTCGATGTGCTGATCGACTTCACCCTGCCGGACGTGATGCTGAAAAACCTCGCGATCTGCCGCAAACATGGCAAGGCCATGGTGATCGGCACGACGGGGCTGGATGCCGCGCAAAAGCAGTTGCTGGCCGATGCGGGCAAAGACATTGCGATCGTGTTCGCGGCGAACTTCAGCGTGGGTGTGAACCTGTCACTGAAGCTGCTGGAGATGACGGCCCGGGTCTTGGGTGACGATGCGGATATCGAAATCATCGAGGCGCACCACCGCCACAAGATCGACGCGCCTTCGGGAACGGCCTTGCGCATGGGGGAAGTGATTGCCGATACGCTGGGTCGCGATCTGCAGGAAGTGGCCGTGTATGGGCGCCAGGGGCATACCGGTGCTCGTGAGCGCGATACCATCGGTTTCGCCACTGTGCGCGGTGGCGATGTGGTGGGCGACCATACCGTGCTGTTCGCCACTGAGGGCGAGCGCCTGGAAATCACCCACAAGGCATCGAGCCGGATGACCTTCGCCAAGGGTGCCGTACGTGCTGCGCTGTGGCTGGATGGCCGCGAGCCGGGTTTGTACGACATGCAGGACGTTCTCGACCTGCGTTGATGCCATTGAACGCGGGGTTCAGGTTATACTGAGCCCCGTTTTACACCGCTTCGCGACGGCCTGTCGCATTCCCCTGCCTTTAAGGCTCATTAGCGGTGGACCAAAAAAGCCTTTTTCTGTAAGCTACAGCTTTAGTGTGTCCACTAAAAGCGCGCAGAATAATTCAGTGAAGAAGCGGGGTGACGTGTCCATACGTCACTCCGCTTTTTTACAACCTGCGATCGCCCTTTCAGGCTTTATTTACGGGAGGTCTTCTTGACTAAGCCAGCCATACTCGCCCTTGCTGATGGCAGCATTTTTCGCGGCGAAGCCATTGGAGCCGACGGCCAGACCGTTGGTGAGGTGGTGTTTAACACCGCAATGACCGGCTATCAGGAAATTCTTACCGATCCTTCCTACGCCCAGCAAATCGTTACCCTGACTTACCCGCACATCGGCAACACCGGCACCACGCCGGAAGATGCCGAGTCTGATCGTGTCTGGTCCGCCGGCCTGGTCATCCGTGACTTGCCGCTGGTAGCGAGCAACTGGCGTAACACGATGTCCCTGTCCGATTACCTGAAAGCCAACAACGTTGTGGCGATCGCTGGTATCGACACTCGTCGCCTGACCCGCATCCTTCGGGAAAAAGGCGCGCAGAACGGCTGCATCATGGCCGGCGACAACATTTCCGAAGAAGCCGCCATTGCCGCTGCCCAGGGTTTCCCGGGTCTCAAGGGCATGGACCTGGCGAAAGTCGTCAGCACCAAGAAACAATACGAATGGCGCTCCACGGTCTGGGACCTGAAGACCGACAGTCACGCGACGATCGAGGCTTCCGAGCTGCCATACCACGTGGTTGCTTACGACTATGGCGTCAAGCTGAACATCCTGCGCATGTTGGTCGAGCGCGGTTGCCGCGTCACCGTGGTGCCAGCCCAAACCCCGGCCGCCGACGTCCTGGCCCTCAAGCCCGACGGCGTGTTCCTGTCCAACGGCCCTGGTGACCCCGAGCCTTGCGACTACGCGATCCAGGCGATCAAGGACGTGCTGGAAACCGAGATCCCGGTATTCGGCATCTGCCTCGGTCATCAATTGCTGGCCCTCGCCTCGGGCGCCAAGACCTTGAAGATGGGCCATGGCCACCATGGTGCCAACCACCCGGTGCAGGACCTGGACACGGGCGTGGTGATGATCACCAGCCAGAACCACGGTTTTGCGGTAGATGAAGCGACTCTGCCAGCCAACGTGCGTGCGATCCATAAGTCGCTGTTCGACGGCACGCTGCAAGGCATCGAGCGTACCGACAAGAGCGCGTTCAGCTTCCAGGGCCACCCTGAAGCCAGCCCGGGCCCGAACGATGTGGCGCCGCTGTTCGATCGCTTCATCAATGAGATGGCCAAGCGACGCTGACCGCGTGAAGCCCGAGGGCGGCCCCGAGTGCGGCGGCCCCCTCGGGCGCTTCAAAGATTGTTCGACGGCCTAGCCGACTGACCTGCGGATTTGAGTGACAAACCCATGCCAAAACGTACAGACATAAAAAGCATCCTGATTCTCGGCGCTGGCCCGATCGTGATCGGCCAGGCCTGCGAATTCGACTACTCCGGCGCGCAGGCCTGTAAAGCCCTGCGCGAAGAGGGCTACCGCGTCATCCTGGTGAACTCCAACCCGGCCACCATCATGACCGACCCGGCCATGGCCGACGCCACCTACATCGAGCCGATCAAGTGGCAGACCGTTGCCAAGATCATCGAGAAAGAGCGCCCGGACGCACTGCTGCCGACCATGGGTGGCCAGACCGCGCTGAACTGCGCCCTGGACCTGGAGCGCGAAGGCGTCCTGGAGAAGTTCGGTGTGGAAATGATCGGCGCCAACGCCGATACCATCGACAAGGCCGAAGACCGTTCGCGCTTCGACAAGGCGATGAAATCCATCGGCCTGGACTGCCCGCGCTCGGGCATCGCCCACAGCATGGAAGAGGCCAACGCTGTCCTGGAACGCCTTGGCTTCCCGTGCATCATCCGTCCGTCCTTCACCATGGGCGGCACCGGTGGTGGTATCGCCTACAACCGTGAAGAGTTCGAAGAAATCTGTGCCCGTGGTCTCGACTTGTCGCCGACCAAGGAACTGCTGATCGACGAATCCCTGATCGGCTGGAAAGAATACGAAATGGAAGTTGTCCGCGACAAAAAGGACAACTGCATCATCGTCTGCTCCATCGAGAACTTCGACCCGATGGGCGTGCACACCGGTGACTCGATCACTGTCGCGCCGGCCCAGACCCTGACCGACAAGGAATACCAGATCCTGCGTAACGCCTCCCTGGCGGTATTGCGCGAGATCGGCGTGGAAACCGGCGGCTCCAACGTCCAGTTCGGCATCTGCCCGAACACCGGTCGCATGGTGGTCATCGAGATGAACCCGCGGGTATCCCGTTCGTCGGCCCTGGCTTCCAAGGCCACCGGTTTCCCGATTGCCAAGGTCGCTGCCAAGCTGGCCGTGGGCTACACCCTGGACGAGTTGTCGAACGACATCACCGGCGGCAAGACCCCGGCGTCCTTCGAGCCGTCCATCGACTACGTCGTTACCAAGCTGCCACGCTTCGCCTTCGAGAAATTCGCCAAGGCCGATGCCCGCCTGACTACTCAGATGAAGTCGGTTGGTGAAGTCATGGCCATCGGCCGGACTTTCCAGGAATCCCTGCAGAAAGCCCTTCGCGGCCTGGAAGTGGGCGTTTGCGGCCTCGATCCGAAGCTGGACCTGAATGATCCGGAAAGCATGAGCGTGCTCAAGCGCGAGCTGACCGTGCCGGGCGCCGAGCGTATCTGGTACGTGGCCGATGCCTTCCGTGCCGGCATGACCGTCGAGCAGATCTTCGGCATGAACATGATCGACCCTTGGTTCCTGGTGCAGATCGAAGATCTGATCAAGGAAGAAGAGAAGGTCAAGACCCTGGGCATGTCCAGCATCGACCGCGACACGATGTTCCGCCTCAAGCGCAAAGGCTTCTCCGACATGCGCCTAGCCAAGCTGCTGGGTGTGACCGAGAAGAGCCTGCGCGCTCATCGCCACAAGTTGGAAGTGTTCCCGGTCTACAAGCGCGTCGACACCTGCGCGGCCGAGTTCGCCACCGACACCGCCTACCTGTACTCCACGTACGAAGAAGAGTGCGAAGCGGCGCCATCGACCCGCGACAAGATCATGATCCTGGGTGGCGGTCCTAACCGGATCGGCCAGGGCATCGAGTTCGACTACTGCTGCGTACACGCGGCGCTGGCCCTGCGCGACGACGGTTACGAGACCATCATGGTCAACTGCAACCCGGAAACCGTCTCCACCGACTACGACACCTCCGATCGCCTGTACTTCGAACCCGTGACCCTGGAAGACGTGCTGGAAATCGTTCGCGTCGAGAAGCCCAAAGGCGTGATCGTCCAGTACGGCGGCCAGACCCCGCTGAAGCTGGCGCGCGCCCTTGAAGCCGCTGGCGTGCCGATCATCGGTACCAGCCCGGATGCGATCGACCGCGCCGAAGACCGTGAGCGTTTCCAGCAGATGGTCGAGCGCCTGAACCTGCGTCAGCCGCCAAACGCCACCGTGCGCAGCGAGGACGAAGCGATTCGTGCCGCGGCCAAGATCGGCTACCCGCTGGTGGTGCGTCCGTCCTATGTACTGGGTGGCCGTGCGATGGAAATCGTCTACCAGGAGGACGAGCTCAAGCGCTACCTGCGCGAAGCGGTCCAGGTGTCCAACGACAGCCCGGTGCTGCTGGACCACTTCCTCAACTGCGCCATCGAAATGGACGTGGACGCAGTCAGCGACGGCAAGGATGTGGTGATCGGTGCGATCATGCAGCACATCGAGCAAGCAGGTGTTCACTCCGGTGACTCCGCCTGTTCGCTGCCGCCTTACTCGCTGCCGGCGCACATCCAGGACGAGATGCGCGAGCAGGTCAAGAAAATGGCCCTGGAACTGGGCGTTGTCGGCCTGATGAACGTGCAGCTGGCCTTGCAGGGCGAGGACATCTACGTCATCGAAGTCAACCCGCGCGCTTCCCGGACCGTGCCGTTCGTCTCCAAGTGCATCGGTGTTTCCCTGGCGATGATCGCGGCACGGGTCATGGCTGGCAAAACCCTGAAAGAGCTGAATTTCACCAAGGAAATCATTCCGAACTTCTACAGTGTGAAAGAGGCGGTGTTCCCGTTCGCCAAGTTCCCAGGCGTGGACCCGATCCTCGGCCCGGAAATGAAATCCACCGGTGAAGTGATGGGCGTGGGCGATACCTTCGGCGAGGCCTTCGCCAAGGCCCAGATGGGCGCCAGCGAAGTATTGCCGACTGGCGGTACGGCGTTCATCAGCGTGCGTGATGACGACAAGCCACTGGTTGCAGGCGTAGCCCGTGATCTGATCAACTTGGGCTTCGAAGTGGTCGCCACTGCCGGCACTGCCAGACTGATCGAGGCGGCAGGCCTGAAAGTGCGCCGCGTGAACAAGGTGACCGAGGGGCGTCCGCACGTGGTCGACATGATCAAGAATGACGAAGTCACACTGATCATCAACACCACCGAAGGTCGCCAGTCGATCGCCGATTCCTACTCCATTCGTCGCAATGCGCTGCAGCACAAGATCTACTGCACCACGACCATTGCTGCGGGCGAAGCGATCTGCGAAGCGCTCAAGTTCGGTCCCGAGAAGACCGTGCGTCGCTTGCAGGATCTACATGCAGGATTGAAGGCATGAGCATAACCAAGTACCCGATGACGGTTCAGGGCGCGAAGGCCCTGGAAGAAGAACACGCTTTCCTGACGAAGGTCGAGCGCCCGCGCTTGAGCCAGGCTATTGGTGAAGCGCGCGAGCTGGGCGATCTCAAGGAGAACGCCGAATACCACGCTGCCCGAGAGGAGCAGGGGATGGTCGAGGCGCGTGTCCGTGATATCGAAGGCCGTATGCAGAATGCGGTGATCATCGACGTCACGACGATCCCGCACACCGGCAAGGTGATCTTTGGCACTACCGTGGAAATCGCCAACGTCGAGACCGATGAAAGCGTCACTTACCAGATCGTTGGTGAGGACGAGGCAGACATCAAGCTCGGCAAGATTTCCGTTGGTTCGCCCATCGCTCGCGCCTTGATTGCCAAGGAAGAGGGTGATGTGGTGGCGGTGAAGACACCTGGCGGTGTCATCGAGTATGAGATTGTCGAAGTCCGTCACATCTGAACGAAGGCGCCCGCTGCGAGCAGGCGCCATGATCTGGCAGCTCACCCAGATGTTGTGGGTGGGCGGCGTCTGGTTGTTGCACATCGGTTTGCTGCCGGTGCTGGGTCGAGTCGGCTTGGCACCGCTGCTCATCGATGAAATCGCAGGCATGCTGACGGCGCTGCTGGTAGGTTTTTCCGCAGCGTGCGTGATATTTCAGGTCTTGGTGCTGGTTCAGGCCGAGGGCCTTGCCAGTCTATGGCGCGACATTCGTGGGCAATTGTTGCTCATGTCGTTGTACGCGTGCGGGATGTTCTTTGCAGTGCGTCTCGGCTGGCCGGATGCGAGCCAATGGCAGGTATTCAGTTACCTGGTGCTGGGTTTTTCCGGGTTGGTGCTGGTGTTGCAGCCGGTTCCCGGATGGGGCGGCAGGGTGCGCGAGGCACACCCTTGACCCTTTGACATCACTTGAAGCGGTGAACGTTCGACAGTTGCTTGTTGACGCTGAAATTCTTGCGATAAATCAGCGCCATCTTGCCGATGACCTGCACCAGGTCGGCCTTGCCGGTCTTGCACAGTTCAGCAACGGCAGCCAGGCGGGCTTCGCGGTCGAGGATGTTGAGCTTGATCTTGATCAGCTCGTGATCGCCCAAGGCGCGTTCCAGTTCGGCGAGTACACCTTCA
The DNA here is from genome assembly GCF_900115935.1 of Pseudomonas sp. 43mfcvi1.1. Lineage (NCBI taxonomy): Bacteria > Pseudomonadati > Pseudomonadota > Gammaproteobacteria > Pseudomonadales > Pseudomonadaceae > Pseudomonas > Pseudomonas sp. 43mfcvi1.1. The sequence continues at coordinate 127,945 of NZ_UETT01000005.1, forward strand.
GTCAAACCGTTGTCAGCCACAGTCAAAACCGGTTTCAGATGGTGGCCAATGGATTTGTATTGTTTCTTCTGCTCTTGAGTGAGCGGCATAATCTGACCCCTGCGTCTGATCTTGTAAAAAGCGGCGGCCAGTTTACCCGAGCAAGTCCGGGACCGCCCACTTAATCACGACCCGTTTTATTTTTAGAGGTGGCCCGTGGCCCGTTCCAAGACTAGCCAGAACTGGCTCAGAGAGCATTTCAACGATCCATTCGTGAAAATGGCGCAAAAAGACGGGTATCGTTCCCGTGCCAGCTACAAGCTGCTGGAGATTCAAGAAAGAGACCGTTTGATCCGTCCAGGCATGAGTGTGATCGACTTGGGCGCCGCCCCGGGTGGCTGGTCCCAAGTGACCAGTCGTCTGATTGGTGGACAAGGCACACTGATCGCTTCCGATATCCTGGAAATGGACAGCATCCCGGATGTGACCTTCATTCAGGGTGACTTCACCGAGGACGCCGTACTGGCGCAGATCCTTGAAGCGGTTGGAAAAAACGAGGTGGACCTTGTGATTTCCGATATGGCCCCCAATATGAGTGGATTGGCATCTGTTGATATGCCGCGATCAATGTTCCTGTGCGAGTTGGCACTGGATCTTGCGACTCGGGTATTGAAGCCAGGTGGTGATTTTTTGATCAAGGTCTTCCAGGGTGAAGGCTTCGACGAATACCACAAGAGCGTGCGCAAGCAGTTCGAGAAGGTCACGACGCGCAAGCCGAAATCATCGCGTGATCGCTCCCGTGAGCAGTACCTGCTGGGCCGTGGTTTCCGTGGTCGCAGTGAGGAATAAGAGGTTTTTCGACCGGGGCGATAGGTTTTTCGTATTTCGTCCCGTGAGCATTAGCGAATATTGTGTAGAAAGTGTTTCACAAAGGGTTACAGACGGCGCCTGCCAGAGTCGTAGGTAATGTAGTAAGTTAGGCCGGTGAATATCATGCGAAGCGCGCGCCAGTAGCGGAGCTTGCTTCAGAGGGTAGTTAATTGAACGATATGGCAAAGAATCTGATCCTGTGGTTGATCATCGCCGCTGTCCTTGTGACCGTGATGAACAACTTCTCCAGCCCTAACGAGCCGCAGACCCTCAACTATTCCGACTTCATCCAGCAGGTCAAGGATGGCAAGGTCGAGCGTGTAGCCGTTGATGGCTATGTGATTACCGGCAAGCGCACCGATGGCGACAGCTTCAAGACCATTCGTCCGGCAATCCAGGACAATGGCCTGATCGGCGACCTGGTGGACAACCACGTCGTGGTCGAAGGCAAGCAGCCTGAGCAGCAAAGCATCTGGACCCAGCTCCTGGTCGCCAGCTTCCCGATCCTGGTGATCATCGCCGTGTTCATGTTCTTCATGCGCCAGATGCAGGGTGGCGGGGGAGGCAAGGGTGGGCCGATGAGCTTTGGCAAGAGCAAGGCTCGACTGCTTTCCGAAGATCAGGTGAAAACCACCCTGGCCGACGTCGCGGGCTGCGACGAAGCCAAGGAAGAAGTGGGCGAACTGGTCGAGTTCCTGCGTGATCCGGGCAAATTCCAGCGCCTGGGCGGTCGTATTCCACGCGGCGTGCTGATGGTTGGCCCGCCAGGTACCGGTAAAACCTTGCTGGCCAAGGCGATTGCCGGTGAGGCCAAGGTGCCGTTCTTCACGATTTCCGGTTCCGACTTCGTCGAAATGTTCGTCGGCGTGGGCGCCAGTCGTGTCCGCGACATGTTCGAGCAGGCCAAGAAACACGCGCCATGCATCATCTTCATCGATGAGATCGACGCCGTCGGTCGCCACCGTGGCGCCGGCATGGGTGGCGGGCACGACGAGCGCGAGCAGACCCTCAACCAGTTGCTGGTCGAGATGGACGGCTTCGAAATGAACGACGGCATCATTGTGATTGCCGCCACCAACCGTCCTGACGTACTCGACCCTGCGCTGTTGCGTCCGGGACGTTTCGACCGCCAGGTCGTGGTGGGGCTGCCGGACATTCGCGGTCGCGAGCAGATCCTCAAGGTCCATATGCGCAAGGTGCCAATGGGTGATGACGTCGCTCCGGCAGTCATCGCGCGTGGTACGCCGGGCTTTTCCGGTGCAGACCTGGCGAACCTGGTCAACGAAGCGTCGTTGTTCGCCGCTCGTACCGGCAAGCGTGTCGTGGAGATGAAGGAGTTCGAGCTGGCCAAGGACAAGATCATGATGGGCGCGGAGCGCAAGTCCATGGTCATGTCGGAGAAAGAAAAGCAGAACACCGCGTATCACGAGGCGGGTCACGCGATCGTCGGTCGTGTCGTGCCCGAGCATGATCCGGTCTACAAGGTCTCGATCATCCCGCGAGGTCGTGCCTTGGGCGTGACCATGTTCCTGCCGGAAGAGGATCGCTACAGCCTGTCCAAGCGTGCATTGATCAGCCAGATCTGTTCGTTGTATGGCGGCCGTATCGCTGAGGAAATGACCCTGGGCTTCGACGGTGTGACCACCGGCGCGTCCAACGACATCATGCGCGCCAGTCAGATCGCTCGGAATATGGTCACCAAGTGGGGCCTGTCCGAGAAGTTGGGGCCGCTGATGTATGCCGAAGAAGAGGGGGAGGTGTTCCTTGGTCGTGGTGGCGGTGGCCAGCATGCAAGCTTCTCCGGCGAGACAGCCAAGCTGATCGATTCCGAAGTGCGCAGTATCATCGACCAGTGCTACGGCACTGCCCGGCAGATTCTCACGGACAACCGTGACAAGCTCGATGCCATGGCCGATGCCTTGATGAAGTACGAAACCATCGACGCCGAGCAAATCGACGACATCATGGCGGGTCGCGAACCTCGCGAGCCTCGTGACTGGTCGGGTGGTACCGGCACCTCCGGTACGCCTCCGGCGGTACAGGGTGAGCGTCCGGAAACACCGATTGGCGGTCCGGCCGCTGATGTCTAAGGCTTGAAATGACTTCTGTTCAGTCCTCGACCCGGTTACCTTGCGGCAACCGGGTTCTTGATTTGGCCCATGCGCATGTCATGGGCATTCTCAATGTCACGCCTGATTCCTTTTCCGATGGCGGTCGATTCAGCCAGCTCGATGCTGCGCTGCGGCATGCCGAAGCCATGGTGGCTGCCGGTGCAACGCTGATCGATGTAGGAGGCGAATCGACCCGGCCGGGCGCGCGGGCAGTCTCGCCTACCGAAGAGCTGGAGCGGGTAGCGCCGATTGTCGAGCGCATCCATCGCGAACTTGATGTCATTATCTCGGTCGATACGTCCACGCCTGCGGTCATGCGCGAGACTGCGCGACTGGGGGCAGGCCTGATCAATGATGTTCGGTCCCTGCGGCGCGACGGCGCCCTGGACGCTGCGGCGGCCACCGGGTTGCCGGTGTGCCTGATGCATATGCTCGGCGAACCGGGGACCATGCAGAATGACCCGCACTATGATGATGTAACCAGGGAGGTGGGTGAATTCCTGGTGGAGCGTCTGGACCAGTGTGCTGCCGTGGGCATTCCCGCCGAGCGGATCGTTCTTGATCCCGGCTTTGGCTTTGCCAAGACGCTGGCTCACAACCTGAGCCTGTTCAAACATATGGAAGCCTTGCATGCACTGGGGCGGCCCCTTTTGGTTGGGGTTTCGCGAAAGAGCATGATAGGCAATGCCTTGGGCCGACCGGTGGGAGAGCGCCTGTATGGTGGTCTCGCCCTTGCGGCCTTGGCCCTTACCAAAGGCGCGCGCATATTGCGTGTGCACGATGTAGCCGAAACGATGGATGTCGTGCGGATGATCGCAGCTGTGGATTCAGCCGAATAAGAATGACGGAGCACTTATGAGCAAGAAATACTTTGGCACCGACGGTATTCGTGGTCGGGTCGGCGAATACCCTATTACCCCTGATTTCATGCTCAAGCTCGGCTGGGCGGCCGGCATGGCGTTCCGCAAGATGGGCGCCTGCAAGGTGCTGGTCGGCAAGGACACGCGAATTTCCGGCTACATGTTCGAATCGGCACTCGAGGCTGGCCTGACATCGGCGGGCGCCGATGTGATGCTGCTGGGCCCGATGCCGACGCCGGCCATTGCCTACCTGACGCGTACGTTCCAGGCCCAGGCAGGCATCGTGATCAGTGCCTCGCACAACCCTCATGACGACAACGGCATCAAGTTCTTCTCCGGCCAGGGTACCAAGCTGCCGGACGATATCGAGCTGATGATCGAAGAGCTGCTGGACACGCCGATGACTGTGGTTGAGTCGAGCAAGATCGGCAAAGTGTCGCGGATCAACGATGCGTCGGGTCGCTACATCGAATTCTGCAAGGGCAGTGTGCCCACAGGTACCAGTTTTTCCGGCCTGAAAGTCGTCGTCGATTGCGCCCACGGGGCAACCTATAAAGTCGCGCCGAGCGTCTTTCGCGAGCTGGGGGCCGAGGTGGTGGTGCTTTCCGCCCAGCCTAATGGCCTGAACATCAACCACAACTGTGGCTCCACCCATACCGAGGCATTGCAGGCTGCGGTGCTGGCTGAGCAGGCTGATCTCGGGATCGCCTTCGACGGCGACGGTGATCGGGTCTTGATGGTTGATCACACCGGTACGGTCGTCGATGGTGACGAGCTGCTGTTCATTATTGCTCGTGACCTGCATGGGCGCGGCAAGCTGCAGGGCGGCGTAGTCGGCACGTTGATGAGCAACCTCGGGCTGGAGCTGGCCCTGGCAGACCTGGATATCCCGTTCGTGCGGGCCAATGTGGGTGACCGCTACGTGATCTCGGAGCTGCTGGAGCGCAACTGGGTGATCGGTGGTGAGAACTCCGGCCACATCGTATGCTTCGACCATACCACCACGGGTGATGCGATCATTGCGGCCTTGCAAGTGCTGATGGCGCTCAAGGCGCGTAACGAAGGGCTCGCACAGTCGCGCCAGGCATTGCGCAAATGCCCGCAAGTGTTGATCAACGTGCGTTTCGGGGGCGGTGTGAATCCTCTCGAGGATGCCAAGGTCAAGCAGGCCAGTGAGCGTGTGACACAGGCGATGGCGGGGCGTGGACGTGTATTGTTGCGCAAGTCCGGCACAGAGCCTTTGGTGCGTGTCATGGTCGAAGGCGAGGATGAAGCGCAAGTTCGCGGTTATGCCGAAGAGCTGGCAAAACTGGTTACTGAAGTTTCTGCCTGAATTCGGCTTGCCAGTCATGGATCGGTTGGGTAACATCTGCGCCCACTTTGACCGACGAGGTACAGCATGCGTCGCCCTATGGTAGCTGGTAACTGGAAGATGCACGGTACCCGCGCCAGCGTCGCTGAGCTGATCAATGGCCTTCGTCATCTGGCCTTGCCAAGCGGTGTTGATGTCGCGGTATTCCCGCCTTGCTTGTATATCAATCAAGTGATTGATGGCTTGAAAGGTAAGTCGATTTCGGTCGGCGCGCAGAACTCTGCGGTGGAGTCCATGCAAGGTGCGTTGACCGGTGAGATTGCACCGAGTCAATTGGTGGATGCAGGTTGTTCCCTGGTCCTGGTCGGACATTCCGAGCGTCGCCAGATCATGGGCGAGCAGGACAAGGCCTTGATCCGCAAATTTGCTGCGGCCCAGGCCTGTGGTCTGACTCCGGTGTTGTGCATAGGGGAAACCCTTGCGCAGCGTGAAGCCGGCAAGACCCTTGAAGTTGTCGAGCGTCAGCTGGGCAGCATCATCGAAGAGCTGGGTGTTGGTGCTTTTGCAAAGGCAATTATTGCTTACGAGCCAGTCTGGGCCATTGGTACCGGGCTGACTGCTTCGCCGCAACAGGCGCAGGATGTGCACGCAGCCATCCGCGCGCAGTTGGCGGCAGAGAATTCTGAAGTGGCACGAGGTGTGCGGCTTCTATACGGCGGCAGCGTGAAGGCGGCCAATGCGGTCGAACTGTTCGGCATGCCGGATATCGATGGGGGGCTCATTGGTGGAGCGTCCCTGAATGCAGATGAGTTCGGTGCGATCTGTCGCGCCGCGGGAAACTGAAAAAATGCTGGAAACAGTCGTAGTCGTTTTTCATCTGCTGGGTGCACTGGGTGTAGTTGCTCTCGTATTGCTGCAGCAGGGTAAAGGTGCGGATGCTGGTGCGTCTTTCGGTGCAGGTGCTTCAAATACTGTGTTCGGAAGCCAAGGTTCCTCTACCTTTCTTAGTAAGTTTACTGCTATACTTGCCGCCGGTTTCTTCATGACCAGCTTGGGGTTAGGTTACTTTGCTAAAGAGAAAGCTCACGAGCTGACTCAAGTAGGTTTGCCAAACCCAGCAGTCTTGGAGGCGCCAAAGCAACAACCGGCTTCTGATGATGTCCCGGTGCTTCAAGAGCAAAAGTCGGCCAACCCGGCGACTGACGTGCCTCCAGCTCAAGAGCAGAAGTAAGAAGGTTTCAAACGCTGTATTGCCGAGGTGGTGGAATTGGTAGACACGCAACCTTGAGGTGGTTGTGCCCATAGGGTGTAGGGGTTCGAGTCCCCTTCTCGGTACCAATTATCAGGAGAGCCCGCGATTGCGGGCTTTCTTGTAGGTGGAAGGGTTACATTGACCCTGTAAGGGATCGGTCGTATACTTCCGCCCCAGCTTTGTCGCGGGATGGAGCAGTCTGGTAGCTCGTCGGGCTCATAACCCGAAGGTCGTCGGTTCAAATCCGGCTCCCGCAACCAGTTTCAGGGGCCCCTTCCAAGGGGCTTTTTGTTAGCTGGACACTTTATAACGCCGCTATTCGACGGCGTTTCAGGGATGGGCGATTCGCCCATTTTTTTTTATTTGCACAGCATGCACAAACATGCACGAGGGGGTTCAGGTGTCGAGCAAGCTAGAACAGTTGCAGGCCTTGTTGGCCCCGGTGGTCGTGGCCCTTGGCTATGAATGCTGGGGTATTGAGTTTTCGGCTCAAGGTCGCCACTCACTGTTGCGCGTTTATATCGATAAGGAAGGCGGCGTGTTGGTGGATGATTGCGCCATCGTCAGCCGTCAGATCAGCGGTGTACTGGATGTTGAAGATCCAATCACCTCCGAATACACCCTTGAAGTTTCCTCGCCTGGCATGGAGCGCCCCCTGTTCACTCTTGAACAGTTCGCTTTGTTTGCCGGTGAACAAGTGAAGATCAAGCTGCGCTCGCCTTTCGAAGGTCGACGCAACTTCCAAGGCCTTCTGCGCGGTGTAGAAGAACAGGACGTCGTGGTGCAGGTAGATGACCATGAGTTCCTGTTGCCGATCGATATGATCGACAAGGCCAACATTATTCCCAGTTTTGACTGATACGTGCCAGATACTGCGGATCCCGCGGATCCAATGGCTTGCGAAAGGCGAGGCGTACGATGAGCAAAGAAGTACTGCTGGTTGTTGAGTCGGTATCCAATGAAAAGGGCGTACCGGCTAACGTTATTTTTGAAGCGCTGGAGCTGGCCCTGGCCACTGCTACCAAGAAGCGGTTTGAAGACGAAGTTGATTTGCGTGTGGAAATCAATCGCCACACGGGTGCCTACGAGACTTTCCGTCGCTGGACGGTAGTCGAGGAAGCCGACCTGGACGATCCGGCTATCGAAACCTGGCCGAGCAAGGTTGCAGAAACGCACCCGGGCGCCAAGGTCGGTGATGTCGTCGAAGAAAAAATCGAATCCATCGAGTTCGGTCGCATCGCTGCACAGACTGCCAAGCAGGTTATTGTGCAGAAAGTTCGCGAAGCCGAGCGCGCGCAAGTCGTCGACGCTTATCGCGAGCGCCTGGGGGAAATCATCTCCGGCACCGTGAAAAAAGTGACCCGCGACAACGTGATCGTCGACCTGGGCAACAACGCTGAAGCGTTGCTGGCTCGCGAAGACATCATTTCTCGCGAAACTTTCCGGGTTGGCGTGCGTTTGCGTGCGCTGCTCAAGGAAATCCGCACCGAGAACCGCGGCCCACAGCTGATCCTGTCGCGTACAGCGCCGGAAATGCTGATCGAGTTGTTCCGCATCGAAGTGCCGGAAATTGCTGAAGGCCTGATCGAAGTCATGGCCGCCTCCCGTGATCCGGGATCGCGTGCCAAGATCGCGGTCCGCTCCAAGGACAAGCGCATCGACCCGCAAGGTGCTTGCATCGGCATGCGTGGTTCGCGTGTCCAGGCCGTATCCGGCGAGTTGGGCGGCGAGCGCGTGGACATCGTCCTGTGGGACGACAACCCGGCTCAGTTCGTGATCAACGCCATGTCGCCTGCTGAAGTGGCGGCAATTATCGTCGACGAAGATGCCCATGCCATGGACATCGCCGTTGGCGCAGACAATCTCGCTCAGGCTATCGGTCGTGGTGGTCAGAACGTGCGTCTGGCCAGCCAGTTGACTGGCTGGACCCTGAACGTGATGACCGAATCGGACATCCAGGCTAAGCAACAAGCGGAAACCGGCGACATCCTGCGCAACTTCATCGAAGAGCTCGAAGTCGATGAAGAACTGGCGCAGGTGCTGGTGGACGAAGGCTTTACCAGCCTGGAAGAGATTGCCTACGTACCGGTGGAGGAAATGCTCAACATCGACGGCTTTGACGAGGAAATCGTCAACGAGCTTCGCGCTCGGGCCAAGGATCGTTTGTTGACCAAAGCCATCGCTACTGAGGAAAAGCTGGCAGACGCCCATCCGGCCGAAGACCTGCTCTCGCTTGAGGGCATGGACAAGGATTTGGCGATGGAACTGGCGGTGCGCGGCGTAATTACCCGCGAAGACCTGGCCGAGCAGTCTATTGACGATCTGCTCGACATCGACGGCATTGACGATGATCGTGCCGGCAAGTTGATCATGGCCGCCCGAGCCCACTGGTTCGAGTAATTAGGCGCGGCCTGAGGAGAGAAGTGCATGACGCAAGTCACGGTGAAACAACTGGCCGATGAGGTCAAAACACCGGTAGAGCGCCTGTTGCAGCAGATGCGTGAGGCAGGTCTGCCGCACACCGCCGCCGAGGAACATGTGACCGACAGTGAGAAGCAGTCCCTGCTGACTCACTTGAAGAGCAGTCACAAGGCGAAAGTGGAAGAACCGCGCAAGATCACTCTGCAGCGTAAAACCACCAGCACCCTGCGTGTTGCCGGTAGCAAAAGCATCAGCGTTGAAGTACGCAAGAAGAAAGTCTTCGTACAGCGCAGCCCGGAAGAAATCGAAGCCGAGCGCAAACGCGAACAGGAAGAACGTCGCGCAGTAGAAAATGCTGCTCGTCAGAAGGCTGAAGAAGAAGCCAAGCGTCGCGCCGAAGAAGAAGCGCGCCGCCAGCCTGCTGCTGCGCAAACCGCTCCGGTGGAAGCTGTCGAGGCTGTTGCCCCGGTAGTCGAACCTGTGCGCGAAGCGGCTCCAGTCGTGGCGCCAGCTCCGGCTCCTGCCGATACTCGCAAGCGCGACGAACAGCGTCGTCCGGACAAGCCACGTGCCGACGACAATCGTCGTGGCAGCGGCGATGGCGAGCGCAAGAACGCGCCTCATCGTGCTTCGGTCAAGGAAAAGGCTCCAGCACCCCGTGTTGCGCCACGTACTACCGATGAAGAAAGCGATGGCTTCCGTCGCGGCGGTCGCGGCAAGGCCAAGCTGAAGAAACGCAACGCCCACGGTTTCCAGAGCCCTACCGGCCCTGTCGTGCGTGAAGTGAAGATCGGCGAGACCATCACTGTGGGCGATCTGGCCCAGCAGATGTCGGTCAAGGCTGCTGAAATCATCAAGTTCATGTTCAAGCTGGGTACGCCAGCCACCATCAACCAGGTACTGGACCAGGAAACTGCCCAACTGGTTGCTGAAGAGCTGGGCCACAAAGTGACCCTGGTCAGCGACACCGCCCTGGAAGATTCCCTGGCCGAGTCCCTGAAGTTTGAAGGTGAGGCGGTTTCCCGTGCACCGGTCGTGACCGTCATGGGCCACGTCGACCACGGTAAAACCTCCCTGCTCGACTATATTCGTCGTGCGAAGGTTGCGGCAGGTGAGGCTGGTGGTATTACCCAGCACATCGGCGCCTACCACGTTGAAACCGACCGCGGCATGGTGACGTTCCTCGACACCCCGGGTCACGCTGCGTTTACCGCGATGCGTGCCCGTGGTGCCAAGGCGACCGACATCGTGATCCTGGTGGTTGCAGCGGACGACGGCGTGATGCCGCAAACCATCGAAGCCGTTCAGCATGCCCAGGCAGCTGGCGTGCCGCTGGTGGTGGCAGTGAACAAGATCGACAAGCCGGGCGCTGATCTCGATCGCATCCGCAGCGAACTGTCGGTCCACGGCGTGACCTCCGAAGAGTGGGGTGGCGACACTCCATTCGTTCCGGTCTCGGCGAAGATGGGTACCGGCGTTGACGAACTGCTCGAAGCCGTTCTGTTGCAAGCCGAGGTCCTGGAATTGACTGCTACGCCTTCGGCTCCTGGCCGTGGTGTGGTCGTTGAATCGCGCCTCGACAAAGGCCGTGGCCCTGTCGCGACCGTCCTGGTTCAAGACGGTACCCTGCGCCAAGGCGACATGGTGCTGGTCGGTTCGAACTACGGCCGCGTGCGTGCCATGCTCGACGAGAACGGCAAGCCAATCAAGGAAGCCGGTCCGGCTATCCCGGTCGAGATCCTTGGCCTGGACGGTACCCCGGACGCTGGCGACGAGATGAGCGTTGTGGCTGACGAGAAGAAAGCCCGTGAAGTGGCTCTGTTCCGTCAAGGCAAGTTCCGCGAAGTCAAACTGGCTCGTGCTCACGCCGGCAAGCTGGAAAACATCTTCGAGAACATGGGCCAGGAAGAGAAGAAGACGCTCAACATCGTCCTCAAATCCGACGTCCGTGGTTCGCTCGAAGCGTTGAACGGCGCCTTGAATGGCCTGGGTAACGACGAAGTGCAAGTGCGTGTGGTCGGTGGCGGTGTCGGTGGTATCACCGAGTCCGACGCCAACCTGGCACTGGCCTCCAATGCTGTACTGTTCGGCTTCAACGTGCGTGCCGATGCCGGCGCTCGCAAGATCGTCGAGCAGGAAGGCCTGGATATGCGTTACTACAACGTGATCTACGACATCATTGAAGACGTCAAGAAAGCGTTGACCGGTATGCTGGGCAGCGACGTCCGGGAGAACATCCTGGGTGTGGCCGAAGTTCGCGACGTGTTCCGTTCGCCGAAGTTTGGTGCCATCGCCGGTTGCATGGTGATCGAGGGTGTCGTTCACCGTAACCGTCCGATCCGTGTATTGCGTGAAGACATCGTGATCTTCGAAGGCGAGCTGGAATCCCTGCGCCGCTTCAAGGATGACGCTTCCGAAGTACGTGCCGGCATGGAATGCGGTATTGGCGTCAAGAGCTACAACGACGTCAAGGTCGGCGACAAGATCGAAGTCTTCGAGAAGGTTCAGGTTGCTCGCAGCCTCTAACTCGCGCACTTCAAGAGCCGCACCGGGCAGCCGCACGAATATGCGCCGCCTCGCTGCCGGACTCTAAACGCAACGCCCGGTCTGGCTTTTGCCAGGCCGGGCGTTTGCCGCTTTCAGACCTCACGGGTTTGACCGTGGGGCAGTAACAGGTAACAAGACATGGCAAAAGAATACAGCCGTACCCAACGAATCGGCGATCAGATGCAGCGCGAGCTGGCCCAACTGATCCGTCGCGAAGTCAAAGACCCGCGCGTCGGCCTGGTCACCATTACCGCTGTGGAAGTCAGCCGTGACGTCGGTCACGCGAAGATTTTCATCACTGTGATGGGCCAGGACAGCGCCGAAGAAATCGCCCAGAGCATCAAGGTGCTCAACTCGGCCGCCGGCTTCCTGCGTATGCAGTTGGCCCGGGAGATGAAGCTGCGCAGCGTCCCACAGTTGCACTTCCACTACGACGAAAGCGTCGTGCGCGGTGCGCATCTGTCGGCCCTGATCGAGCGCGCCGTGGCTGAAGACAGTCAGCACCCGGTTGCGGCTGAACCCGAAGACACCAAGGAGTAATCGGTGGCTCAGGTCAAACGCATCCGTCGTAACGTCAGCGGCATCATCCTGCTCGACAAGCCGCTGGGGTTCACCTCCAACGCGGCGCTGCAGAAGGTTCGCTGGCTGCTCAATGCCGAAAAGGCCGGGCACACTGGTAGCCTCGATCCGCTGGCCACCGGCGTGCTGCCGCTGTGCTTTGGCGAGGCGACCAAGTTCTCCCAGTACCTGCTCGATTCCGACAAGGGTTATGAGACCCTGGCGCAACTGGGCAAGACCACCACCACGGCGGATGCCGAAGGTGAGGTTCTGCTCGAACGCCCGGTGACCGTTGGTCAGGCCGATATCGAGGCTGTATTACCGGCTTTTCGTGGGCAAATCAGCCAGATACCGCCAATGTACTCAGCCCTCAAGCGTGATGGGCAGCCGTTGTATAAACTGGCCCGTGCCGGCGAAGTAGTGGAGCGCGAACCGCGTTCTGTTACTATTGCGCGCTTGGAATTGCTGGCCTTTGACGGTAATACTGCGCGGCTGGCTGTGGATTGCAGCAAGGGCACCTATATCCGCACCCTGGTGGAGGATATTGGTGAACGGCTCGGCTGTGGCGCGTACGTGGCAGAGTTGCGACGGACCCAGGCCGGGCCTTTTACGCTGGCCCAGACGGTCACGCTCGAAGAGCTCGAAGCGGTGCATGCCGAGGGTGGTAACGAAGCGGTCGATCGTTTCCTGATGCCATCGGACAGCGGGTTGCTGGATTGGCCGCTACTGCAATTCTCGGAACATAGCGCGTTCTACTGGCTCAACGGCCAGCCGGTACGTGCCCCGGATGCGCCGAAATTCGGCATGGTCCGGGTACAGGATCACAACGGTCGCTTCATCGGTATTGGTGAAGTGAGTGAAGACGGGCGTATTGCGCCGCGTCGACTGATTCGGTCGGAATGACCGGAACCAGCCTGCGTAACAGCAGGTTGGCGAGTGTGGCTGTTAACAGGCACGGTCACTACTCATTTATAGATACAGGGATTTGTCCCTGGCCTGTTGGTACGGTTTCCCTGGAGACGGTACCTCACAAGAGGAAAGCCACATGGCACTCAGCGTTGAAGAAAAAGCTCAGATCGTGACCGACTACCAGCAAGCTGTTGGTGATACTGGTTCGCCAGAAGTGCAAGTTGCACTGCTGACCGCCAACATCAACAAACTGCAAGGTCACTTCAAGGCCAACGGTAAAGACCACCACTCCCGTCGTGGTCTGATCCGCATGGTAAACCAGCGTCGCAAGCTGCTGGATTACCTCAAGGGCAAAGACGTTAATCGTTACAGCACCTTGATCGGCCGCCTGGGCCTGCGTCGCTAATCAGCGATTGCGCTATGAGGTTGGTTGTCTGCCAGTTGCCCGCGTTTTGCGCTGGCAGCCGGCAGGCTCCCAGCCTCAAGTTTTATCTGGACAGTCGTTGGGCCGATTCCCCGCACTGCCCAAGAATTTCGCAAGAAGACAAGTTCCCCAAGAGCCACAAAGAAGGTAGGACACCGTGAACCCGGTAATCAAAAAATTCCAATTCGGTCAGTCGACCGTTACCCTCGAGACTGGCCGTATCGCCCGTCAGGCCTCCGGCGCAGTGCTGGTCACCGTTGACGACGACGTCAGCGTATTGGTGACCGTTGTCGGTGCCAAGCAAGCCGATCCAGGCAAGGGCTTCTTCCCTCTGTCTGTTCACTACCAGGAAAAGACTTACGCTGCCGGTAAGATCCCTGGCGGTTTCTTCAAGCGTGAAGGCCGTCCTTCCGAGAAAGAAACCCTGACTTCCCGACTGATCGACCGTCCGATCCGTCCGCTGTTCCCTGAAGGTTTCATGAACGAAGTGCAGGTTGTCTGCACCGTCGTGTCCACCAGCAAGAAAACCGATCCGGACATCGCTGCGATGATCGGTACCTCGGCTGCCCTGGCCATCTCCGGCATTCCTTTCGATGGCCCGATCGGCGCTGCCCGCGTCGCGTTCCACGAAAGCACCGGCTACCTGCTGAACCCGACCTACGAGCAACTGAAGGCATCGAGCCTGGACATGGTCGTGGCCGGTACTTCCGAAGCCGTGCTGATGGTTGAATCCGAAGCCAAGGAACTGACCGAAGACCAGATGCTGGGCGCCGTGCTGTTCGCCCACGACGAGTTCCAAGTGGTGATCAACGCCGTCAAGGAACTGGCCGCCGAAGCCGCCAAGCCAACCTGGACCTGGGCTCCACAAGCCGAAGCCACCGAACTGCTGGGCGCGATCCGTGCCGAGTTCGGCGAAGCGATCTCCCAGGCCTACACCATCACCGTCAAGGCCGACCGTTATGCACGCCTGGGCGAGCTGAAAGACCAGGTCGTTGCCAAGCTGTCCGGCGAAGAAGGCCAGCCATCGGCCAGCGACGTCAAAGCCGCTTTCGGTGAAATCGAATACCGCACCGTTCGCGAAAACATCGTCAACGGCAAGCCGCGTATCGACGGTCGCGACACTCGCACCGTGCGTCCGCTGAACATCGAAGTCGGCGTCCTGCCGAAGACCCACGGTTCGGCACTGTTCACCCGTGGCGAGACCCAGGCCCTGGTCGTTGCCACACTGGGCACCGCCCGTGACGCGCAACTGCTCGACACCCTGGAAGGCGAAAAGAAAGACCCGTTCATGCTGCACTACAACTTCCCTCCGTTCTCGGTGGGCGAGTGTGGTCGCATGGGTGGCGCTGGTCGCCGCGAAATCGGCCACGGTCGTCTGGCCCGTCGTTCGGTCCAGGCCATGCTGCCTGCCGCTGATGTGTTCCCGTACACCATTCGCGTGGTCTCGGAAATCACCGAGTCCAACGGCTCGAGCTCGATGGCTTCGGTCTGCGGCGCTTCCCTGGCCCTGATGGACGCCGGTGTGCCGATGAAGGCGCCGGTTGCCGGTATCGCCATGGGCCTGGTGAAGGAAGGCGAGAAATTCGCCGTCCTGACCGACATCCTGGGTGACGAAGACCACCTGGGCGACATGGACTTCAAAGTGGCCGGTACCGCCAAGGGCGTCACCGCACTGCAGATGGACATCAAGATCAAGGGCATCACCGAAGAGATCATGGAAATCGCCCTGGGCCAAGCCCTGGAAGCGCGCCTGAACATCCTCGGCCAGATGAACCAGATCATCGGTCAGTCCCGTACCGAACTGTCGGAAAATGCTCCGACCATGATCGCGATGAAAATCGACACCGACAAAATCCGTGATGTCATCGGTAAAGGCGGCGCGACCATCCGTGCGATCTGTGAAGAAACCAAGGCTTCGATCGACATCGAAGACGACGGCTCGATCAAGATCTTCGGCGAAACCAAGGAAGCGGCAGAAGCAGCACGCCAGCGCGTCCTGGGCATCACTGCCGAAGCCGAGATTGGCAAGATCTACGTCGGCAAGGTTGAACGCATCGTCGACTTCGGCGCCTTCGTCAACATCCTGCCGGGCAAGGACGGTCTGGTCCACATCTCCATGCTGAGCGATGCTCGCGTCGAGAAAGTGACCGACATCTTGAAAGAAGGCCAGGAAGTGGAAGTGCTGGTGCTGGACGTGGACAACCGCGGCCGTATCAAGCTGTCCATCAAAGACGTGGCAGCAGCCAAGGCATCGGGCGTTTAATCACTCCCTCGCTTAGCCGCTGAACAAGCAAACGCCCCGACTGGTTCGGGGCGTTTTGCTGTGTGGTGAAAATCCCTGTGTCGCAGGTTGCCTGGCCACGGGGGACGGTGCTAGTTTTAGCCACCGCCCGTGTAGCTCAGCCGGTAGAGCAGCGCACTCGTAACGCGAAGGTCGCAGGTTCGATTCCTGTCTCGGGCACCATCTTGCATTCCACAGAGCGCTTTTGAGTTCTTTGGAAGTCTTGAAAAACCTGCCTTCTGACGGTTTTTTTCGTTTCAGCTATTCCGTTGGAATGCGATCGGTACAGGGGGCCAGTCGAGGTTGCCGCTGAAGAGGCCGAAATCGACTCAAAGCGGTCAATTACCGCAACCTGAAAAGGGCTTTATCTGCTGAATAGCTCTTGTGTAACAGTCATCGGTGGCCGTCCCGTGACTTCGCCAATGATGAAATCCTCACCTCCGTGCTGGTAGTCCTTCGCAACTTCCAGCAGATGCTGAATGAGAAAAGGCTGTAGGCCATCTCTCTCCAATTCCTGGCGGTATTGATCCAGTGTTGTCGCCACGTACTTGATCTCACGATCCAAGACTTTGCCGACTGCATCAGCTATGGACTGTTGGTTCAGTTCAATCGGACCGTGTAGCGGGTAAGTCTTGCCCTTGTGGGGTTAAGGGGTTTCCAGGATGGCTGCGATTAGTCGAGCCTGATCCTCGGCTGCGATCGGGGCATGGCGACCTGAGCCAAACGGTAGGCGAATCTCTCCGTGTTCAACGATATGCCTACGCCAGTGCGGATAGATCAGCCACTGTGCAAAGGAAGTCGGTTGCAAGTGCGTCACATCCACACCCGACCAGTCAAATACTCGCTCCGCAGTGTAATGATCAAGGGCCGCGTGACTCTTGGCCACGCGACGTGCGGAAATCTGAGACGTGTTTACAGGCGAGCGACTGCTGTGGTTTCTGTGGCTGTCGCCCGTTATCAGAGTAGTTGCAAGCTAAGGTAGCAGGCCCATCGAGCGATAGGTTTCGATCGTTTGGTCAAAAACACTGATGTCGTCACGCCCACGCGCGATCAACTGAGCGCCTTCCACTGCCGCATAAATCGCTAGCGCCTGCTGCTGCCGTTCTTCTTGGTTCAACTGCGGCCGGCAAACGGACAACACTTCCGATAACCATCGGACATTGAGTGAGTTAAAGGCTTCGACCTCTGTCCTAACCTCCGGCGGCAGGTCGTCGAATTCGGCGGACATGATTCCGCAAAGGCACATGCGGTTATCGTTCACCAGCGCCAGGCGAAAAATGTCGGTGTATCCCTTCATCCACACGCGAAGGTCATCGGAACGGGTCCGCAAACCCTCGAGGTACTCCTGACCGTCTTCGGTGTAACGCTTGGCCAGCGCGGCACCCAGGTCGCCTTTGGTAGGGAAATGGTAATGAATGCTAGCGCTCTTGATGCCTACCTCTTTGGCTAGCTCACGAAAGCTCAAGCCGTTGTAGCCCCGGGTCTGCACCATGGTTCGGGCGACTTGCATGATCGTTTCTCGCGTATCCGTCGTCACAAATTTACCTTCCTATCGATAGATAGATGTTGACAGTGAAAATATTCTTGCCGTAGTTTATACCTATCGATAGGTAGATAGATAGGTAAGGCATTTGTATGAAGGTTTTCGATATTCCCGGGTTCCCGAATCCTCTGCGTGTTCGCATTGTCCTGGCTGAAAAAGGCTTGGACTCGCAAGTGGAGTTCATCAAGATCGATCTGCCCGCGGCAGAGCACAAGCAACCTGCATTCCTGGCCATCAACCCGCTGGGCACTGTTCCCGTTCTTCAACTGGATGACGGCACCAACATTTCCGAGTGCACCGCGATCACCGAGTATCTGGACAATCTGGACGGAGAGCCGATTCTCACAGGCACAACGCCAAAGGAGAAGGCCATCATTCATATGATGCAGAAACGCGCGGAGTCAGAGCTGGTCGATCCGGTCGGGATCTATTTCCACCATGCCACGCCGGGACTCGGTGCTGCACTGCAGCCGTATAAAAGTCCGGAATGGGAAGGGCGTGTCGATTGGGGTAACCGCCAGCGCGACAGAGCGGTCGACGGAATGAAGTATTTCGATTATGTCCTCCGCAACCAGCCCTATATCGCCGGGGAGCAATTTTCCATGGCCGACATCACCGTATTCGCGGGGCTTGTGTTCGCCGGTTTCGCTTCTATCGCCATTCCCGAAGAGTGCACCGCGCTCCTGGCCTGGCAAATCAAGGTGCAGCAACGCCCTAGCGTGAAAAATCCCGCTTGATTCTGCTCCGCCCCCATCTGCAACCCGTCCGGGGCGGACCTTATACCCACCTTTTGTATCAGGTACATCTCTATGACCGCTCTCAACACCCGTGGGGCGTTGCGCCGTACGTTCGCCCTCGTCACGCTGGCGGCTGCCTGCTCGACGCTGACTGTTCAGGTCAGCGCCTCCCCGGCAAAGCACAAAGTGGCTTCCAGCTACACCCATCAAACCGCGCCGACCCAATTCGTCGAAGTTGATGGTGCGCGCTTGGCTTACCGTCGTTTTGGCAAAGCCGGTGGCGTACCGTTGGTGTTTCTCCAGCATTTCGTCGGCAACCTCGACAGTTGGGACCCGAAAGTCATAGACGGTTTTGCCCATGATCGCGAAGTCATACTTTTCGACAATGCCGGCGTCGCCAGCTCAAGCGGTGAAGTGCCGAATAATATCCAGGGCATGGCCAAATACGCCGCCGGGCTGCTCCAGCGGTTGGGTGTAACCAAGGCTGATGTGCTTGGTTTTTCCATGGGCAGTCTGATCGCCCAGCAAATGACGCTTGATCATCCGGAACTGGTACGTCGACTGATTCTGGTCGGCTCCTCACCTCGCGGTGGCGTAGGCATGTCTTCGCTGACGCCCGAGTTCCAAGGCTACCTGGCGAAAAAGCGCGACGTACCGGATGAGCTGCTGTTGGACGTATTTTTCACCCAAACTGCAGAAAGCCAGGCCGCTGGACGTGAATTTCTTACCCGTCTGCGTGCACGTAAGGTCAATCGGGATGTCGACGTCGATAGCAAGACCGCACCAGCGCAAGCCGCGGCCATAGCAGGCTGGGGAGCGCGGATAGACAACGCCAACGACTACCTGAAGGCCATCAAGCAACCGACGCTAGTAGTCGCCGGCAGCCACGATATTGTCTTCTACAGCGTCAATGACGTGACCTTGCAGCAGACGTTGCCCAATGCCCAATTGGTGATCTACCCGGATTCAAACCATGGCGCGATCTATCAATACCCGGATCTGTTTTTGAAACACGCTACGTTGTTTCTCAATGGGGTGAAGTAATTGAAACATTGCGCTGACGATTTGCTCGGCAGCACACGCCGCACCACTGATTAGGCTCCAAGTCGGGCCTGCGTCTACAGATCTGACGAGCGAAGAATCCAGGGTCTCAGATTATGAAAGCAATTCAGTTCCGTAGCTTCGGCGGCCCCGAAGTGCTCGAGTACGTCGACTTGCCAACGCCCGTGCCGGGGCCCGGCGAGGTATTGATAGACACCTCTGCGATCGGGGTGAATTTTCCAGATATTCGTGAACGGTTGGGCATGTATAACCGGCCCGAAACACGCGTTGGTGGTGTTACGCTGCCACATGTCGCCGGACTTCAGGTGGTCGGACGCGTTTCGGAAACAGGGGAGGGTGTTGACCCTGGTGTCGTCGGTCGCAAGGTCATGGCGCTCATGTCCAAAGGCGCATACGCACAGCAGGCTATCGCTCGCGTGAACATGCTGGTTACGCTGGATGAGATGGCAAACGATGTCGCAATGGCTGGCCTGCCTTGTCAGGGGGTTACTGCGTACCTCGCTTTACGTGTATGCGCACATCTGCAAGCAGGTGAAAACGTTTTGATTCAGGGGGCCGCCGGCGGTGTCGGGAGCCTGGCTGTACAGATCGCCAAAGCCATGGGCGCACAGTTGGTTTTCGGTACGGCCAGCACTGAAAGTCGACGCGCATTCGTGCGCGGCCTTGGGGCTGACCATGCCATTGCCTACGACACTCCTCAGTGGCCGCAACGCGTTCTGGAGCTGACAGCGGGGCGCGGGGTGAATGTGATCCTCGAGACGATCGGCGGCGAGGTGTTCGATCAGAACTTTGAGTGCCTCGCCACGCTTGGGCGTTGTGTGGTGGTGGGCTCCACGCGGGGTCCAGGCGAGGCATTGGCGCCTCGTCGGTTGATGGCCAAAGCGCAAACCTTGGCCGGCGTTTACCTACCGACGTTCTTTCAGCGCCCAGCGTTGATTCGCGAGGCTTTGGAGTTCCTCGCTGACGGCGTTTCAAGCGGCGTGATCAAACCCGTCATCGGCGCGACGCTCCCCTTAAGCGAAACGGCCCTGGCTCATGCCTTATTGGAACGAAGGGAAGTGCAAGGCGTCATTGTGCTGGATCCAAACCTCTAAGAGTGGATCACCGATCCCCCGGAATTTTCTTGCGAACTAGGGACGCAGGAGTGTCTGCGTCCCAGTCGTACCATTGGAAAGCCCAATGAGGGTACACCTAGAGGTAGAGAAATTTTCTAACTTAAAAATTTCCTTCTTTATGTTCAGAGGCAAAGAGGAGGATCGATTCCGGTTTCGCCTCTCGTTATTTCACTTTCCTGCTCAGCTCCTCGACCGTGCGTTTGAGCTGGTCCATCTGACCGTCCTGATCGCTGAGCTCCCGTTTCAGGGACGAAATCTCGCTGTTGCTCGAACTCGAACTGGAGCCGCTATTGCGCTTGAGTTCTTCCACTTGTTTGCCAAGGTCCTTCAGATCGTCTTGCTGTTCCTTGATCGTGCGCTTGAGCTCATCAATCTCCTTGCTGCTGGAGGTGGAGCTGGAGCCGCTGTTGCGCTTGAATTCTTCGATCAGGCGGGCCTGCTCGCTGAGGGTGCGCTTCTGGTTTTCCAGTTCGGCGGCGTTATCCCTGACTGCTTCTGGCAAGTTTTCCAAGTCACCCACGCTGATATTGGTCTTGATGAGAACATCTTTATCAAATGAGTTGCGGAGCACGGGGATTGTGTCGGAAGGCAAAGGTGTACCGGAGCTAACTTCGACAGCCGCTTGAGCAAGGCCGGCCAAGCTCAGGCTGCCGAGCAGCAAGGTCGCGGTAGCAAGCCGGGTCGACGAACGTTTCGAAAAGCTGTGCATCACTAGGGTTCCTTGTGAAGTGCCTATATAGCACATCGCTATGACTGGTTATTTTGACAGATGTTCCCAAGCCCGCCTGGTTTCTCATACGCATGGTTTTTTGTGGGATAGATGTAAAGAACCGTGTAAATCGTCGGCAAAACGTCCTATATTCGTTGCCTGCATGTGCATCGCCCAGCAGTTTTCAGATGATCCCCGAATGGTTCTGAAGGCCAGATAAACCGGGCTTCACACGGTTTTTTGCGTCAGAGAGATCCTTGATGATCCAGATCCATCTTCCATTCCCCAGATCAACGAGAACGCCATGACCGTTAAAGCATTGACCCAGGAAGCCAGGCACGAAGAAGCGCTGAAGAAGTACGTGCTGGATGCGCCCCAACTGCTGGAAGAGATCAAGGACTTGCCTGCCGATGATCAAAAAGACCAGATCCAGTGGGCGTTCGAGGATGAGGCCGAAGCCCAGGGCCTGCAGCCTTGGGAGTTGACGCTCAAGTACACCTGTACACCTGAAGAGTTCGAGGCGCAGCGCCTTGCATTGCACAAGGAAGCGGCCGAGGTGCTGGGTGTGGAATGGGATGAGTACTGCGAGATGAATAATCTGGTGGTCTGAAAAAAACGCCAGCCTTTCGAGGCTGGCGTTTTTCGTTGTCAGAGGCTCAAGCGCATCGACAGATCCACCGCCTTCACATCCTTGGTCATCGCCCCGATCGAGATGTAGTCCACCCCGGTCTCGGCAATCGGACGCAACGTGCTTTCGTTGATCCCGCCGCTGGCTTCCAACTTCGCCTTGCCGCCGTTCAGGCGTACGGCTTCCCGCATGTCGTCCAGGCTCAGTTCGTCGAGCATGATGATGTCGGCATTGGCCGCCAGCGCTTCTTTCAATTCCGCCAGGCTTTCCACTTCGATCTCCACCGGCTTGCCCGGTGCGATCTTGTGGGCGGCAGCGATGGCCTGGGCGATCCCGCCGCAGGCAGCAATGTGGTTTTCCTTGATCAGGAACGCATCGTACAGGCCGATGCGGTGGTTATGGCAGCCGCCGCAAGTGACTGCGTACTTCTGGGCCAGGCGCAGCCCGGGCAGGGTCTTGCGGGTGTCCAGCAACTTGACCTGAGTGTCGGAGACGAAATCGGCCAGGTAGCGGGCCCGAGTGGCGACCCCCGAGAGCATTTGCAAAAAATTCAGTGCGCTGCGTTCGCCAGTCAGCAGCGAGCGGGCCGGGCCTTCGAGGTGGAACAGTGCCTGATCGGGGCTGACCCGGTCGCCGTCGTGCACTTGCCAATGCACCGCGACACGCGGATCCAGTTGCCGGAATACGGCATCGACCCAGGCCGTGCCGCTGATGATCGCCGCGTCGCGGGTGATGATGGTGGCCTTGGCCAGGCGTTCGGCGGGGATCAGTTGCGCGGTGATGTCGCCGCTGCCGATGTCTTCGAGCAACGCACGGCGCACGTTGGCTTCGATTTCGGCGGTCAGATCGGCGAGGCGTAGATTCGGCATAACAGGCTCCACAAACAAAGTGGCCTGATTATAGGGTGTCGAAACCTGCATTTGGTCGCGTCCTCGCAACATTTCCTCTTTTCGCCGGTCACTAATTGCGCCGTATTTCGAGCTGGATCACAGAGTCTACTGGTACGACGGGGTTCTTTTACCCGATAATCCGCCTTTCGATTGACGTCATGACTTTGACGTTGCGAACCGAAGAAAGCCGTTTCAGGAGGCCAGGATGCACAACGACGGGAATGTAGTGCCTTTGCACAAGGTGTCTACCGATGAGGCGAATCGTTCGCCGCTCGCCCGCCTGCCTGTGATTCTGCTGCAGGTTCGCGACAAGGCTGCCCAGCAGCTGCGCCTGGGCTTGCAAGGGCTGTTCGATAACGCCGACGACACCTTGTTTGAAATGGCCGACCGCGCGCGCGACGACGTCGAGCAGAACCTGTACTTCGAGGCCATGCGCGACCTGCGCCTGAAGCGCAAAAGTATCGAGCGGGAATTTATCGAGCAGTTTTTCGAGACCTTCGTCAGCCTTGCCCAGTACGACCTGACCCACGTCACCTTGACGCCCAGCCTGGCGCCGGACAGCCAGACCCAGCGCTCCCAGGACGAGCTGGAGCGGCAGCTGGCGGTCGAGGCGATGGTCACTCGGGTGCTCAGGCGCGATGGCGTGGCGCTGGAACAACTGACGGCCCGACTCGGTGTGCTGCTGGCCCGACCGCTGTCCAACCAGCACAATCCCCTGAGCCCGGCACTGCTGTGCGAGAAGTTCCTGCAGGCCGGACGCAACCTGGGGGTGGGCATCAAGGTCAAGCTGATCCTGCTCAAGCTGTTCGAACGTTATGTGCTCAGCGAGTGCGACCAGCTCTATACCGAGGCCAACCAGCTGCTGGCCGCCACTGGCATCTTGCCGGAGCTCAAGGTTACGCCGGCGCGGCGCGCGTCGGATCGCTCCGAGGATCAGCCAAGGCCCAACGCCGAGATCGCTGCCAAGCCCAGCGATGGCGAGGTCGATGACAGCGTCCAGGAAGTGTTCGCCGCCTTGCAGAAACTGTTGATGCAAGTGCGTGGCAGCGTGGCGCCGACCCTGGAGCCCAGTGTACCGCCCCAGCCGATCTCCACGCGTGACCTGCTGCGGCTGCTCTCTCATTTGCAGCAATACGTACCGGCGCCTACCGTTCACGACGAATTCGACTTGCGTAGCCAGCTCGAACAGCTGTTGACCCGGGTCAGCGTCAGGAGTGGCAAGTCCCGGGTGGTCGAAGGCGCCGATGAAGACGTGATCAATCTGATCTCGATGATGTTCGAGTTCATCCTCGACGATCACAACTTGCCGGACTCCTTCAAGGCCCTGATCGGCCGCCTGCAAATTCCGATGCTCAAGGTCGCGGTGCAGGACAAGAGCTTCTTCAGCCGCGGCAATCATCCGGCCCGGCGGCTGCTTAACGAAATCGCGGCTGCAGCCATGGGCTGGGGCGATTGCGACGATCATCAGCGCGACAGTCTGTACCTGCGCATCGAGCAGGTGGTGCAGCGCTTGCTGAATGATTTCGTCGATGACCCGGCCATTTTCTCCGAGTTGCTGGCCGACTTCCTGGCCTTCACCAGTGACGAGCGGCGCCGCAGTGAACTGCTCGAACAGCGTATCCGCGATGCCGAAGAGGGCCGGGCCAAGGCCGAACTGGCACGCCAGCGAGTCGAAGGGGCGCTGAACCAGGTGATGCTGGGCAAAGTCTTGCCGCAAGCGGTGGTGGAGTTCGTGCAACACGCCTGGAGCCAGGTGTTGTTGCTGACCTGTTTCAAGCACGGCAAGTATTCCGCCGAGTGGCAGGCCGACGTCCTGACCCTGGAGCAATTGATCTGGAGCGTCCAGCCTCACGACGAACCTGATGCCGGCCTGCGTTTGCTGGCGATGGTGCCGGAGCTGCTCAAGGCCCTGCGTGAAGGCCTGAGCCGTTCGGCGTTCGACCCGTTCGCCACCAGCGAGTTTTTCAGTGAGCTGGAAGTCCTGCATGTGCAGGCCCTCGAACGTACGGGCCAGGCAACGGAACAGGCCCAGCCGTTCGATTCGCCGGCCATGGTCGAGGTGCGGGACAGAATCGTCCTGCGCCCCCCGCAAAAATCGGCGGGAGAGAACGTGGCGGTGCATTTGCCGGCGGATGATGTCGGCCTGCTGCAGGTCGACCAGTTGCACCTGGGGAGCTGGGTCGAGTTCCAGGAGGACGATGACAACACCTTGCGTTGCAAGTTGGCGGCGATCATCGAGGCCACCGGCAAATACGTCTTCGTCAATCGCACTGGCCTCAAGGTGCTGGAGCACAGCCGCACCAGCCTGGCCCTGGAGTTTCGCCGGGGCGCGGCGCGGTTGTTGGACGACACCCTGTTGTTCGACCGCGCGCTGGAGTCGGTGCTGGGCAATCTGCGCCAGCTCAATCGCGGCAAGTGATCGCGCAGCCCGGTCCGATCACGGCATACTGGCGGCATTCACCGTCGTCATCGAAGGAACCTGTATGCAGTTGGACTCCGCGAGCGGTTGGTGCGAGGGGGTGCGTCATTGCCCATCGCCCAACTTCAATGCGCGCCCCGAAGGCGAAATCTCCCTGCTGGTGATCCACAACATCAGCCTGCCACCGGCACAGTTCGCCACGGGCAAGGTGCAGGAATTCTTCCAGAATCGTCTGGATGTCACGGAACATCCCTACTTTGCCGGTATCGCCGACCTGCGCGTCTCTGCGCATTTTCTGATCGAGCGTGACGGCACCGTGACCCAGTTTGTCTCTTGTCTGGATCGCGCATGGCATGCGGGCGTCTCGTGTTTCGAGGGACGTGAGACCTGTAACGATTTTTCCCTGGGCATCGAGCTTGAGGGCACCGATGATCTGCCGTTCACCGACGCGCAATATGCCGCATTGGTGGACCTGACCCGGCAGTTGCAAGCGGCGTTCAGGGCGATCACTGTGCAGCGTATCTGCGGGCACAGCGACATCGCCCCGGGGCGCAAGACCGATCCAGGACCGGCATTCGACTGGGCGCGCTATCGCGCGGCCCTGACAGAAGGGGAAGGACAATGAGTTTTCTGGTGTTGCTGCTGGCCGTCTGGATCGAGAAGTTCTCGGCCTTGCGCCAGCGGGTCCAGCGCGACGGCGGTTGGCTGCACGAGCTGAACAAGCTCGAGGCGAGCCCACGTTGGGTCGACCGACCCTGGTTGGTGCTGACGGTGATGGTCCTGCTGCCCGTGGCGCTGCTGGCGTTGCTGCTGTGGGTGCTGGAACCGGTAGCCTATGGCCTGCTGGCGCTGCCGGTGCATTTGCTGGTGGTGATTTACAGCCTGGGGCGCGGTGATCTACTGGCGGACCTGGGACCGTTTCGCGACGCGTGGCGCCGGGAAGACCTGCAAGCGGCGGCTCATGTGGCCAAGCGCGACCTGGACATCGAAGCCGATGATGGCGAGCAGTTGCTGGAGCGGGTCCAAGGGCATTTGTTGTGGCAGGCCTACCAGAGCTTTTTCGCGGTGATTTTCTGGTACTTCCTGCTCGGCCCGGTGGCGGCCCTGAGTTATCGATTGCTGGCCTTGGCTGCCGAGCACAGCCAGAACCCCGGCGTGGCCGAGCGGGCCACGCAAATGCGCCATGCCTTCGATTGGGTGCCGGTGCGGTTGCTGGCGGCAAGCTTCGCCCTGGTGGGCAATTTCGTCGCGGTCAGCCGGGTCATGCTGCATGAGCTGTTGAACTGGAACATCAGCGCCGCCGAACTCATCGATAAAGTCGGCCTGGTGGCTGGCGAGATCCCCAAGCCCGTCGCCGGACCGGACGGCATCAACAGCCTGGACCGCCTCTGGGAGTTGCTGCTGCGTGCGGCGGTGCTCTGGTATGCCGGGTTTGCGTTGTGGACGGTGTTGGCCTGAGAACACCAACACATTTCCTTGTGGCGAGGGGATTTATCCCCGTTGGGGCGCGAAGCGGCCCCTATCACTCTAAAGCCTGAGATCTATGGGGCTGCTCCGCAGCCCAACGGGGATAAATCCCCTCGCCACAGGGAACGGGTGATGGGCCTCGTTAACCTTAAGTTACAAATCTCCCCGCCGATTTAGGCTATACAGGGACAGCGCCCGAATAGTGGCTTTCTGCTGTCTCCGTGCGCGAGCTCATAACAATAAGAACACTACCGGGAGACTTCCTTGTGAAGAGTTTGCTCTGGCCCGCCGTCGCGCTGATGAACCGCCTGAGCTTCGGCATGAAGTTCAGCCTGATCAGCGTGCTGTTCCTGCTTCCCATGCTGGTGACCAACTTCTTTCTGGTGCGCGATTCCTATCGGGAATTCCAGGGCACACAAGTGGAGCTGCAAAGCCTCGATTTGCTAGGCAGCAGCCTGACTTTGCGTCGGGACCTGGAAACCCTCAACAACCTGGTACAGATCAACGCCAGCCTGGGCCAGTCCGGCAAGGCCGGTGATGTGGAAGCGAAGATCGGCAGCCTGGAGCAACAGGTTCTCGCACGCCTGCAAGGCATGACCGCCATGGCCATCGAGCCGGAGCAGGTCAGCGCCTTCGAGGCCAAGCGCGACGAGATGATCGGCGCTTTCAAGGCCCAGCAGGCCGAAAGCTCCCTGCAGAGCAAAAGTGCGCTGATCGGCAAGTTGCTCAACAGCGCCCAGATGTTCAGCCAGATCATCGCCAGCCAGGCGGGGCTCAGCCGCGACAACCAGAGCGACATCCGTCAGCTCAGCGAGTTGATCATCGGCACGACCCCCAAGGTCACCCAGATCCTCGGAGAGGGGCGGGCACTGGGGGCATCCTCATTGGGGCTGGGGTTTCTCAATTCGGCATCGAGCACCCGTTTCGACGAGTTGCTGGCGCAGATCGAAAAGCTTCAGGGCGAATATGATTTGAAACTGCAGGACGCCCTCGCTTCCAGCAAGGCCGCCGGGCAGGCCCTGGCCGTCCAGGCCGACGGCAGCAAGAGCAGCCTCAAGAAAGCCTCGGAACTGATCGAGGAGCAGGTGGTGATGGCCGACACCCTCGATGCACCTTGGCCGGCATTCTTTGAGCAGGTCAGCGGCCTGATGGCGCAGACGTATCGGCTGAACGAAGCGACCCAGGAATTTCTCGGCGTGCAGTTGCAGCAGCGCCTGGAGCAGAACCGCAGTCACATGGTGCTGCAAGCCGTGGCACTGGTGCTGGTGTTCCTGTTGATTTTTTACCTGTACGCCGGCTTCTACGCATCGACCCGCACCACCCTCCAGCACTTGGGCCAGATGATGGACAAGGTGGCGGCAGGGGACATGACGGTCAATTTCGTGGCTCGCAGCAAGGATGAGCTGGGCGAGTTGGGTGAGGTGTTCAATGGTACGGTGGCGAAGATCCATGACCTGATCGAACAGGTCGGCCGCACCGTCGCGGAAGTCGAACGTCAGGCCGGGCAAGTGGAAACGGTATCGGCCCGAAGCAACCAGGCCGTCGCCGGTCAGCGCAGCCAGATCGAACTGGTGGCCACGGCGATGAACCAGATGTCGGCCACGGCCCAGGAGGTAGCCCGCAGTGCCGCCGCTGCGGTCAGCAGCGCCCACAGCGTGAACGATGAAACCCTCAGCGGGCGTGGGCTGGTGGAATCCCAGCAGGGCAGCATCGCCCGCCTGGCCAGCGAGATCGATCAGTCGGTACAGGTGATCAATCAACTGGCGACCGACAGCCAGGCCATCAGCCGCGTGCTGGATGTGATCAAGAGCATCGCCGAGCAGACCAACCTGCTGGCGCTCAATGCCGCCATCGAGGCGGCCCGGGCCGGTGAGCAGGGGCGCGGTTTTGCGGTGGTGGCCGATGAAGTGCGGACCCTGGCCAAGCGCACCCAGCAATCGACCGAAGAAATCGAAGCGATGATCACCCGCCTGCACGGCGGTGTCGGCGCCGCCGTCAAGGCCATGGGCTCCAGCCATGAGATGGCCAGCGGCACTGTCAGTCAGTCGGAAAAGGTCCAGCAGGCCCTGGAAAACATCCTGGGTGCGGTCGGCATGATCGTCGACCAGAACCAGCAGATCGCCGCCGCTGTGGAGCAGCAAACGGCCGTGGCCCATGACATCGACCAGAACATTGTCGAAATCAACCGCGCTGGCGAACGTACCGCCGAAGGCGCCCACCAGACCGAAAACGCCAGCCGTGAGCTGTCCGCCCAGGTGGTGCAGCTCAAACAACTGATCAATGCATTCAGGGTTTAGCTACACAATGATGTTCACTGCCGAACCAGTGTGGGAGCGAGCCTGCTCGCGATAGCGGTGTATGAGTCGACAAATATATTGTCTGGCACACTGCAATCGCGAGCAGGCTCGCTCCCACAGGGGGCAGTCACCAGTTGAACAGTTCGCGGGCGTTGGCCGTGCTGGCCTCGGCCAGTCGTTCCGGGCTCACCGCCATGATCCCTGCCAGCGCCTCGCAAATCGCCGGCAAATGCGCCGGGCTGTTGCGCTGACCGGGGAACATCGCCGGAGCCATGTCCGGTGAATCGGTTTCCAGCACCACCGCTTCCAGCGGCAATTTCGCCAGCACCCGATGCATGCGCAGGGCCTGGGGCCAGGTGGCGGCGCCACCGAGGCCGAGCTTGTAGCCGAGCTTGATGTACTCGCGGGCCTCCTCAAAACTGCCGGCGAAGGCATGGATGATTCCCCCGCGCTTGAGACCAATGCGCTTGAGGGTGGCAGTCACGGCGGCATGGCTACGGCGCACATGGATCAGCGCCGGCAGTTCGAACTCCGCCGCCAGTTGCAGTTGCGCCTCGAACAACGCTTGCTGGCGCTCACGGTCGAGGGTCTCGATGTAGTAATCGAGGCCGATTTCCCCCACTGCACACAGCTGCCGATGCCCGGCCAGGCGGGTCAGCCACTCGCGCAATTGCGCCAAGTCTTCGTGGCGATGCTGATCAAGGTACACCGGGTGCAGGCCCAGGGCGGCGTGCAGGTCGGGGTCGCTTTGCACGAGGTCCCAGACCCGCCGCCAGTTGTCCCGATACACGCCCAGTACCACCATTTGCCGCACCCCCAGGGCTCGGCTTTCGGCCAGCAGCGCCGGGCGGTCCGCATCGAAGTCCGGAAAGTCCAGGTGGGTGTGGGTGTCGATCAACTCCATGCATCAATCCTGAAGAGTCTTCAGCCCTGGTGAATACGCTGCTTGAACGTCCGTGCGATGGCCTGCACGCCTGGCTGGTAGTCATCGTTTTCGATGGCCGCCAGCGCCAGCTCCAGGGCTTTGTCAGCGATCAGCTGATGCTGCTGGGACATGGCATTGACCGGCAGCGGCAGGAAATCCAGCAACTGCGTGTCGCCAAACGTACCCAGGCGCAACGGCCGCGACTTGAGCGGGAAATCGTGCAGGGCGTCGAACACCCCTTGCAGCAGCACGTAGGACGTCGTGATCAGCGCGTCGGGCAGATGCCCCAGGCGCGTGAGCATTTCATCCATCAACTGGCGGCCGCATTCACGGCTGAACGACTCGCCGTGCTCGATCAGCACCTGGCCCTCGAACCCGGCCAGGGCTTCGCGAAAACCGGCGGCCCGTTCCTGGCTGATGCTCAATTCGGGACGGGCGCTGATCAAGGCGATTTGCCGAGGGTGGGTCTCCAGCAGGCTGCGCGTCAGGTGCAGGCTGGCCTGGCGGTCGTCGCTGATCACCGAGCAGAACCGCGCCGGGTCCATCACCCGGTCGATGGCGATGATGGGAATGCCCTTGGCCTGCAATTGCAGGTAACTGTCGTCTCCGGCCGGCAGGCAACTGGCGACGATCAGCGCGTCGCAGCGCCGGGCGCGGAACAACTGCAACAGTTGCCGTTCACTGTCGGGCGCGTCGTCGGAGCTGGCGATCAGCAACTGGTAACCCCGTGCCCGTGCGCCTTGTTCCAACAACTTGGCGATGCGTGCGTAACTGGGGTTTTCCAGGTCGGGCAGGATGAAACCCAGGGTGCGCGTATGCCGGCTGCGCAGCCCGGCGGCCTGGGGATTGGGCGTGAAGCCGTGTTCCTGGACCACCGCCCGCACCCGTTCGACGGTGGCGCTGCTGATGCGTTGCTGTTCGGCCTTGCCGTTGATGACGTAGCTGGCGGTGGTTACGGACACACCGGCCAGTTGGGCAATATCACTGAGTTTCAACCCGGTTTTCCTTGTTTTTTCGAGTTAGCCCTGACGATAAGAGCCATCCTACCCGATTCAAGAGGGTGATCACCGTCCAAGCGCTTACGACAAGTTGCACTTCAACGATGAGAGATTATCGAGTAACGTGCCAATCTTTCTAGATTAAACGTTTCAGCAAGCGTATTTTCAAGGCTAGCAGGATTTTTGGCGGTGCTGCCGCGATACCGCCAAAAGCCGTCCTGTAACGCTAAGCTGATTCATTCAAAACAATACCTGGCGCCAACCCGGACGCCAAAAAGGAGAAAGCATGCTCGAGCTCACTCTAGAGCAGATATCCATGGCTCAGACGGCTGTGGATAAAGACGCTGCACTGCAATTGCTCGCTGACAAACTGGTGGCCGATGGCCTGGTAGCCGAAGGTTACCTCGCCGGCTTGCAGGCCCGCGAAGCCCAGGGCTCGACCTTTCTTGGCCAAGGTATTGCCATCCCCCACGGCACTCCGCAAACCCGCGACCTGGTCTATTCCACCGGCGTGCGTCTGTTGCAATTCCCCGAGGGCGTGGATTGGGGCGATGGTCAGATCGTCTACCTGGCCATCGGCATCGCGGCCAAGTCCGACGAGCACTTGCGCCTGCTGCAACTGCTGACCCGCGCCCTTGGCGAGACTGACCTGGGCCAGGCCCTGCGCCGTGCCGGTTCCGCCGAAGCCTTGTTGAAACTGTTGCAAGGCGCGCCACAGGAACTGGCCCTGGATGCCCAGATGATCGGCCTCGGTGTGTCGGCTGACGATTTTGAAGAGCTGGTATGGCGCGGCGCCCGCCTGCTGCGCCAGGCCGACTGCGTGAGCAACGGCTTTGCCGGGGTGTTGCAGCAAGTCGATGCGCTGCCCCTGGGCGATGGCTTGTGGTGGCTGCACAGCGAGCAGACGGTCAAGCGCCCGGGCCTGGCCTTCGTCACCCCGGACAAACCGATCCGTTACCTGGGGCAACCTTTGAGCGGTCTGTTCTGCCTCGCCAGCCTCGGCGAGGCCCACCAGGCCTTGCTGGAACGGCTCTGCGCCTTGCTGATTGAAGGTCGCGGCCACGAACTGGGCCGCGCCACCAGCAGCCGCAAGGTACTGGAAGTGCTCGGCGGCGAATTGCCCGCCGATTGGCCCAGCGCGCGTATCGGCCTGGCCAATGCTCACGGCTTGCATGCCCGTCCGGCGAAAATTCTTGCCCAGTTGGCGAAAAGCTTCGAAGGCGAGATCCGCGTGCGCATTGTCGACGGTCAGGACAGCGCCGTGTCGGCCAAGAGCCTGAGCAAACTGTTGAGCCTGGGCGCCCGTCGCGGCCAGGTCCTGGAGTTCATCGCCGAGCCGAGCATTGCCGCCGATGCGTTGCCGGCACTGCTGGCGGCCATCGAAGAAGGCCTTGGCGAAGACGTCGAACCGCTGCCGCCGCCCAGTGCGCCACGGGAAACCGTGATGGCCGAAGTCGCGACCGTCATGTTGGCCCCCGAGCCCGGCAGCCTGATCCAGGCCGTCGCCGCCGCCCCGGGCATCGCCATCGGCCCGGCGCACATCCAGGTCTTGCAGGCTATCGACTATCCGTTGCGCGGTGAATCGGCAGCCATCGAGCGCGAGCGCCTGCAAAACGCCTTGAACCAGGTACGCCGTGACATCCAAGGCCTGATCGAACGCGCCAAGGCCAAGGCCATCCGCGAGATCTTCATCACTCACCAGGAAATGCTCGACGACCCGGAACTGACCGACGAAGTCGACACCCGCTTGAAGCTGGGTGAGAGTGCGCAAGCGGCATGGATGGGCGTGATCGAAGCCGCCGCGAAAGAGCAGGAGGCCTTGCAGGATGCCTTGCTGGCCGAACGCGCCGCTGACCTGCGCGATGTCGGCCGTCGTGTGCTGGCGCAACTGTGCGGCGTCGAAACCCCGAACGAGCCGGATCAACCCTACATCCTGGTGATGGACGAAGTCGGCCCATCCGACGTGGCCCGCCTGGACCCGACGCGTGTGGCGGGGATTCTCACCGCCCGTGGCGGCGCCACCGCCCACAGCGCCATCGTCGCCCGGGCCCTGGGCATTCCGGCGCTGGTGGGCGCCGGTGCGGCGGTGTTGTTGCTGGCGCCGGGCACGTCCTTGCTGCTGGATGGCCAGCGCGGTCGCTTGCACGTGGACCCTGACGCCGCCACTTTGCAGCGAGCCAGGGAAGAGCGCGACACCCGCGAACAGCGCCTCAAGATCGCCGCCGAGCAGCGCCACCAACCGGCGCTGACCCGTGACGGTCATGCCGTGGAAGTGTTCGCCAACATTGGCGAAAGCGCCGGTGTCGCCAGCGCGGTGGAGCAGGGCGCCGAAGGTATTGGCCTGTTGCGCACCGAACTGATCTTCATGGCCCACACCCAGGCGCCCGACGAAGCGACCCAGGAAGCCGAGTACCGCAAGGTCCTCGATGGCCTGGCCGGGCGGCCGCTGGTGGTGCGCACCCTCGACGTGGGCGGCGACAAGCCGCTGCCGTACTGGCCGATCGCGAAAGAAGAAAACCCGTTCCTCGGTGTGCGTGGCATTCGCCTGACGCTGCAGCGTCCGCAGGTCATGGAAGCACAATTGCGTGCCTTGTTGCGCTCGGCGGACAACCGTCCGCTGCGGATCATGTTCCCGATGGTGGGCAGCGTCGATGAGTGGCGCCAGGCCCGGGCCATGACCGAGCGCCTGCGCCTGGAAATCCCCGTGGCAGACCTGCAACTGGGAATCATGATCGAAGTACCGTCCGCCGCGCTGCTAGCACCGGTGCTGGCCAAGGAAGTCGACTTCTTCAGCGTCGGCACCAACGACCTGACGCAATACACCCTGGCGATCGACCGCGGTCATCCGACGCTTTCGGCCCAGGCCGACGGCTTGCACCCGGCCGTGTTGCAATTGATCGACATCACCGTGCGCGCTGCACATGCCCATGGCAAATGGGTGGGTGTGTGTGGCGAACTGGCGGCCGATCCGCTGGCGGTGCCGGTGCTGGTGGGCCTGGGCGTGGACGAGTTGAGTGTTTCGGCCCGCAGCATTGCCGAGGTCAAGGCGCGCGTACGCGAATTGAGCCTGGCGCAAGTACAAACCTTGGCCCAAGAGGCCTTGGCCGTGGGCAGCGCCGATGATGTGCGCGCATTAGTGGAGGCGCTGTAATGGCGAAGATTCTTACCCTGACCCTCAACCCGGCGCTCGACCTCACGGTGGAGTTGGCGCGCCTGGAGCCGGGCCAGGTCAACCGCAGCGACGCCATGCACGCCCACGCCGCCGGCAAGGGCGTGAACGTGGCCCAGGTGCTGGCCGATCTCGGTCATACGCTGACGGTCAGTGGTTTTCTGGGCGAAGACAATGCCCAGGTGTTCGAGACGCTGTTCACCCAGCGCGGTTTCGTCGACGCCTTTATCCGGGTCCCCGGCGAAACCCGCAGCAATATCAAGTTGGCCGAGCAGGACGGGCGCATCACTGACCTCAACGGGCCCGGCCCGGTGGTCGATGAAGCCGCACAACAGGCCTTGCTGACGCGGCTGGAGCAGATCGCCCCCGGCCATGACGTGGTCGTGGTAGCGGGCAGCTTGCCTCGGGGCGTCAGCCCGCAATGGTTGCAGGCCTTGATCACTCGCTTGAAAACACTCGGCCTGAACGTGGCCCTCGACACCAGTGGCGAAGCCTTGCGCGTCGCCCTGGCGGCGGGGCCGTGGCTGATCAAGCCGAACACCGAGGAACTGGCCGACGCGTTGGGTTGCGAGGTGGTGAGCGAAATGGCCCAGGCGCAAGCGGCACAGCGCCTGCATGCCCAGGGCGTCGAGCATGTGGTGATTTCCCACGGTGCCGATGGCGTGAACTGGTTCAGTGTCGGCGCGGCGCTGCATGCCTCGCCGCCCAAGGTCAGTGTTGCCAGTACCGTGGGCGCCGGGGATTCGCTGTTGGCGGGCATGCTGCATGGCCTGCTCAGCGCCGACACCCCGGAACAGACACTGCGCACCGCCACGGCCATCGCCGCCATGGCGGTCACGCAGATCGGTTTTGGCATCCACGACACCGCGTTGCTGGCGTCGCTTGAACAGGGCGTGCGCGTGCGCCCCCTGACAGAACAATAAGAGGGTTCGCAAGAATGAAACTAGCCATTGTGACGGCCTGCCCCAACGGCATGGTCACCAGTGTGTTGTGCGCCCGCCTGCTGGACGCCGCGGCTCAGCGCCAGGGTTGGAGCACCAGTGTCGAAGTCCATGACGCCGCCCATCCGGAACGCCAGTTATCGGCCGCGACTCTCGAAGCGGCCGAATGGGTCTTGCTGGTTGCCAGCGGCCCGGTGGATATGTCGCGTTTCGTCGGCAAGCGTCTGTTCCGCAGCACGCCGGCCCAGGCCCTGCAAGACGTCGATTCGGTGCTGCGGCGCGGCGCCGAAGAGGCCAAGGTCTTTCTCGCCTCGGATGTCGTGAAGCAGGTGCCAACGGTGTCGAGCGAACGCGCGCCACGCCTGGTCGCTATCACCGCCTGCCCGACAGGCGTTGCCCATACCTTCATGGCCGCCGAGGCATTGCAGCAGGCAGCGAAGAAGCTGGGCTACGACCTGCAAGTGGAAACCCAGGGTTCGGTGGGCGCACGCAACCCGCTGAGCCCCGAGGCCATCGCCGAGGCGGACGTGGTGCTGCTGGCGACCGACATCGAAGTCGCCACCGAGCGTTTTGCCGGCAAGAAAATCTACCGCTGCAGCACGGGCATTGCCTTGAAACAGGCCGAAGCGACGCTGAACAAGGCGTTGGTCGAAGGTCGCCAGGAAAGTGCGTCGAGCAGCGCCAGTGCCCCGGCCAAGTCGGAGAAGACCGGCGTCTACAAGCACCTGCTGACGGGTGTGTCGTTCATGCTGCCGATGGTGGTGGCCGGTGGTCTGTTGATCGCCTTGTCGTTCGTGTTCGGCATCACCGCCTTCAAGGAGCCCGGCACGCTGGCGGCCGCGCTGATGCAGATCGGCGGCGACACCGCGTTCAAATTGATGGTGCCATTGTTGGCCGGCTACATCGCCTATTCCATCGCCGACCGCCCGGGCCTGGCGCCGGGCATGATCGGCGGGCTGCTCGCGAGCACCTTGGGCGCCGGTTTCATTGGCGGGATCATCGCCGGTTTCCTGGCCGGTTACGTGGCGAAGGCGATCAACCGCTACGCGCGCCTGCCCCAGAGCCTGGAAGCGCTCAAGCCGATTCTGATCATCCCACTATTGGCGAGCCTGATCACCGGCCTGGTGATGATCTACATCGTCGGCAAACCGGTGGCGGGCATGCTCGAAGGGCTGACCCATTTCCTCGACAGCATGGGTACCACCAATGCGATTCTGCTGGGCGTGCTGTTGGGAGCGATGATGTGCGTCGACCTCGGCGGGCCGATCAACAAGGCCGCCTATGCGTTTTCGGTCGGGCTGCTGGCGTCGCAGAGTTATGCGCCGATGGCCGCGACCATGGCCGCCGGCATGGTGCCGCCGATTGGCCTGGGCATCGCCACCTTCATCGCCCGGCGTAAATTCGCCCAGACCGAGCGCGAGGCCGGTAAAGCGGCGCTGGTGCTGGGGCTGTGCTTCATCTCCGAAGGGGCGATTCCGTTCGCCGCCAAGGACCCGCTGCGGGTGATCCCGGCCAGCATCGCCGGCGGCGCGCTGACCGGTGCGCTGTCGATGTACTTCGGCTGCAAGCTCATGGCCCCCCACGGCGGCCTGTTCGTGATGCTGATCCCCAACGCCATCAACCATGCGCTGTTGTATTTGCTGGCGATCGTGGCGGGGAGCCTGCTGACGGGAGTGGCGTATGCGCTGCTCAAGCGGCCTGAGGTGGTGGAGATGGCGTTGGAGCCGGCGAAGGCTTGATCACTTTTATTTGAGCAATGAAATTCCCTGTGGGAGCGAGCCTGCTCGCGATAGCGGTGTGTCAGTCGACAAATGGGTTGCCTGACACTCTGCAATCGCGAGCAGGCTCGCTCCCACAGTGGTTTTGGGGTGGTTATAAAATTCCTGTCACAGCCATTTCACAGAGCCATGCTTAAGTTTTCCCATTTCAAGGGAGAACACCATGAGCGAATTCGACCTGGGCCGTCGCCGTGTGATGCAAGCCGTGGGGGCGGGATTGTTGTTGCCGGGGTTGGCGCCGGCGGTGATGGCTTCGGTCAAGGATCGGCCGGTGCTCACCGAGGGGGTGCAGTCGGGCGACTTGCAGGGCGACCGGGCGATGATCTGGAGCCGCAGCGACCGCCCGGCGCGGATGGTGGTGGAGTGGGACACCCGCAGCAAATTCAGCAATCCCCGCCGCTTCGTCTCGCCACTGGCCGACTCGCGCAGCGATTTCACCGCCCGGGTCGAACTCACCGGCCTGCCGCCCGACCAGGCGATTTTCTACCGCGTGCATTTCGAAGACGCCCAGAGCGGCGTCGCCAGCGAGCCCTGGCTTGGCCACCTGCGCAGCGTGCCGCAGTTCAAGCGCAACATCCGCTTTGTCTGGAGCGGTGATACCGTCGGCCAGGGTTTCGGGATCAACCCGGACATCGGCGGCATGCGCATCTACGAAGCCATGCGCCTGCGCCTGCCGGACTTTTTTATCCACAGCGGCGACACCATTTATGCCGACGGCCCGGTGCCGGCGCAGATCACCACCGAGGGTGGACGCGTCTGGCGCAACCTCACCACCGCAGCCAAGAGCAAGGTCGCCGAGACCCTGGATGAATATCGCGGCAACTATCGCTACAACTTGATGGACGAAAACGTGCGCCGCTTCAACGCCGAAGTGCCACAGATCTGGCAGTGGGACGACCATGAAGTGGTCAACAACTGGTCGCCGGGCAAGCAACTGGACGAGCGCTACCAGACCAAGGATATCCACAGCCTCGTCGGCCGGGCGCGACAGGCCTGGCTGGAATACGCACCGATGCGCCGGCAGAAGGCCGACGGCGGTGGGCGCATCTACCGCAAGCTCGGTTACGGGCCGCTGCTGGATGTGTTCGTGCTGGACATGCGCAGTTACCGCGGAGCCAATGACGCCAACCTCGGCGCGGCCAAACCGTTCCTGGGGCGTGAGCAATTGAATTGGCTCAAGCGCGAATTGAAGCACTCCCGTGCCCAGTGGAAAGTCATCGCCGCCGACATGCCCATCGGCCTGGGCGTGCCGGATGGCGAGGTCAGCCCCGGCGTGCCGCGCTGGGAAGCGGTCGCCAACGGTGACCCGGGCGCGGCCCAGGGGCGTGAGCTGGAAATCGCCGAATTGCTCGGCTACCTGCGTAAGCATCAAGTGCGCAACTACGTCTGGCTCACCGCCGATGTCCACTATTGCGCCGCTCACCACTACCACCCCGAACAAGCCGCGTTCCAGGATTTCGAACCGTTCTGGGAATTCGTCGCCGGGCCATTGAACGCTGGCAGCTTCGGGCCCAATGCCCTGGACAAGACCTTCGGCCCCGAGGTGGTGTTCCAGAAAGCCCCACCGGCCCAGAACACCTCGCCGTTCGCCGGGTATCAGTTCTTTGGCGAAGTGAACATCGACGGGCAGAGCGGGGAGATGAGCGTGGTGTTGCGGGACTTGGAAGGCGTGGCGGTGTTCGAGAAGAAGTTGCAGCCGGTTTGATGATTGGCTGTAGTTATCTTCTGTGGGAGCGAGCCTGCTCGCGATGCGGTTTGTCAGCCGACACATAGGCTGTCTGATACTCCGCTATCGCGAGCAGGCTCGCTCCCACAGGGGATGGTGTGTGGCTGTGGATGAGGGGCGGTCAGTAGACATCCCGCCGATACCGCCCCTGCTCGATCAGCCGCTCCACTTCCTCGCGCCCCAGCACCATGTTGAGCACGTGATCCACCCCTGACGCCATGCCCTGCAAGCTGCCGCAGACATAGATCACCGCACCGTCGGCCAGCCATTGCTTGAGCAGTGCGGCCGATTCCAGCAGGCGATCCTGGACGTAGATTTTCTGTTGCTGATCCCGGGAGAACGCCAGGTCCAGGCGTTCCAGGTCGCCGGAAGTCACCCATTCCTGCAGTTCGTCGCGGCAGTGGAAGTCGTGTTCGCGGTTGCGTTCGCCGAACAGCAACCAGTTGCGTTGCATGCCCTCGGCGACGCGGGCCTTGAGCAGGCTGCGCAGGCCGGCCAGGCCGGTGCCGTTGCCCAGCAGGATCATCGGCACGCCGTGGGCCGGCAGATGGAAGCTACTGTTGCGACGCAGCCGCAGGCTGATGGCGCTGCCCAGCGGTGCGTGTTCGGTCAGCCAGCCGGAACCGACGCCCAGGCTGCCGTCGGCATGGCGCTCCTGGCGTACGATCAGCTCCAGCACTCCGTCGGCCGGGATCGAGGCGATGGAATACTCGCGCATTGCCAGCGGCGCCAACGCATCCACCAGTGCCTGGGCATGCAGGCCAACCAGATGGGAGCGGTTCTCCGGCAGTTGGCGGGTCGCCAGCGCCTGAACGAGGCTCTGGGCCAGGCCATCGACTTGCACGCGTGCGTGGCCGGAGAGGCCGAGCCCGTCGAGGAAATGCTCGATGGCCCACAGGTCATTGCGCGGCAGGATTTCCACCAGGTCACCGGCCAGCCAACTGCTCGGGCCGGGGGCGGTGAGGCCCAGCAGGTACACGCCCGAGCCGCTGCTGGCGGGGTTGAGCAGGGTGCGTTGGCTGAGGGTCCAGTTTTCGAAGCTGGGTGCCTGCCAGGTGTCCACTGGCGCCTGGCCGGTCAGTTCGGCCAGTTGTTGTTGCCAGTGGCGCAGGGCGTAAGGGTCGCCGCTGTCGACTTCCACCGGCGCGAACAGGGTCTTGCCGCCGTGTTCCGCCAGCCAGGCGTGCAGGCGTCGGGCGAAACCACAGAAGTGTTCATATTGCCGGTCGCCCAGGCCCAGCACCGAATATTGCAGGCGCTCCAGGCTCAAGGCCTGGCCCAGCACCTTGCGTTCGAAACCGCGGGCACTGTCCGGCCCTTCGCCGTCGCCAAAAGTGCTGACGACAAACAGCGCGTGGGTGGTGTCGTTCAAGTCCTGCTCACGAACATCAGCCAGCGGCTGGACCTTCACCGGCAGGCCGGCCGCCTGGAGTTGGCCGGCGGTCTGCCAGGCCAGGCGCTCGGCGAAACCGCTTTGGCTGGCGAAGCCGATCAGCCAGGCCGGTGCATGGTCCGGGGGCGCGATGAGTGCCTGGCGGGCTTGCCGGACTTGGCGTTTCTTGCGGCGACGGTCCAGGTACAACAACCAGCCGGTGATGAAGAACAGCGGCATGGTCAGCGCGGCGACGGTCACCAGGATCCGCCCGACCAGGCCGAAGTAACTGCCGACATGCAGGGCATAGACACTGGTCAGCAATTGCGCCTTGAGGCTCTTGTCGCTGTAGCGGCTGTGTCGGCTGACAACGCCGGTGGTCGGGTCGAGGGTGAGCTGGTTCAGTGCCCGGTCATGGGGCGAGTTTTTCAGCAAGTAGAACACGGTGGCCGGCTGCCCGGCCACGGGCGGCATGCGCACGTT
The DNA here is from genome assembly GCF_900115935.1 of Pseudomonas sp. 43mfcvi1.1. NCBI lineage: Bacteria > Pseudomonadati > Pseudomonadota > Gammaproteobacteria > Pseudomonadales > Pseudomonadaceae > Pseudomonas > Pseudomonas sp. 43mfcvi1.1. The sequence continues at coordinate 167,728 of NZ_UETT01000005.1, forward strand.
ATAGGCGGACAAACCCGGGCCGGCGGCGCTGTAGATGCTGCTCCACATCGCCCGGTAATCGGCCACGGGCAGTGGGCCGCTTGGCGCCGGGCCGCGATTGCGCACCCGCTCCTCTTTGGGGGAATCGGAGAGCAGGCGGGTCACGCCTTTGTTGTACCACTCGTAGGACCAGGTCAGCCCGGTCAGTGCCGCCAGCAGGTAGAACAGCAAGCACCAGGTACCCGCCACCGAGTGCAGGTCCCAATTGAAGCTACGGCCTTTTTTCCCCCAGTCGAGGGTCAGCCAGGCGCGCCAGCTTTTCCATTGGCGCGGCCAACGCAAGTACAGCCCGGACAGGCAGAAAAACACCAGGATCAACGTGCAGGCACCGGTGATTTGCCGGCCCACGTCATCCAGGGTCAGGACGCGGTGCAGCCTGAGCAGCAGGCCGAAGAAATCCTGGCCCACCACATCACCCATGAACTGAGCGTTGTACGGATTGAAATAGCGCATTGGCCCGCGCTTTTCCCCAGGCGGTGCCGCGAAGATCACCCGCGCGGCGTTGCCGCTGTCAGTCTCGACCCAGAGCATGGCGACGGTCTTGCCGGTGACGGCCTCGATCTGTTCCACCAGTTCGGCGGGCGGCAGGACACCGGCCGGTTGCTTCTCGACCGTCAGTACCTGCGGATTCAAGGCTCGCAGGATTTCATCCTGGAACGACACCATCGCCCCGGTAACGCCCATCAACGCCAGGACCAGCCCGGCACTGATGCCGAAAAACCAGTGCAACTGGAACAGGGTTTTCTTCAACACGTCGCCCGCCTTTGAGTCATTTGTTCATCACGGCGCGCATGTTATCGAGAATCATTAATAAACACACATAAAAGCCATGCTCTATGGGGATGAACGGGGCTATTTTTGTGGCCGATTGTCTAAGTGGATGATGTATCGAACACCTCCTTGTGGCGAGGAGATCTATCGAAACGTCGCATCGCCCCGCTGGACTGTGGGAGCAAAGCTTGCTCGCGAAACAGGCGCCTCGACTTCTGGAAGACCGTATTGCTTCCATCGCGGGCAAGTCTTGCTCCCACAAAAAAGCCCGTGACACAGTCACGGGCTTTCGGGGCCGGCGATCAGCGCGTTATACGTAGAACGACTTCAGCGGCGGGAAGCCATTGAATTCCACCGCGCTGTAACTGGTGGTGTAGGCACCGGTCGACAGCCAGTACAGGCGGTCACCGATGGCCAGGTTCAGCGGCAAGCCATACTTGTAGTTTTCGTACATGATGTCGGCACTGTCGCAGGTCGGGCCGGCGATGACCACTTCTTCCATCTCGCCTTTTTTCTCGGTCCAGATCGGGAACTTGATGGCTTCGTCCATGGTTTCGATCAGGCCGGAGAACTTGCCCACATCGGTGTATACCCAACGCTCGACGGCGGTACGGGACTTGCGCGCCACCAGCACCACTTCGCTGACCAGGATACCGGCGTTGGCGATCAACGAACGGCCCGGCTCCAGGATGATTTCCGGCAGATCGTCGCCGAAGTCTTCCTTGAGGAAGCGGATGATCTCCTCGGCGTAGGTTTCCAGGCTGTTGGTACGGGTGATGTAGTTGGCCGGGAAGCCGCCACCCATGTTGATCAGCTTCAGGACGATGCCGTCTTCTTCTTTCAAACGCTCGAAGATCACCTTGACCTTGGCGATGGCTGCGTCCCAGACGCTGATGTCGCGCTGTTGCGAGCCAACGTGGAACGAAATGCCATACGGCACCAGGCCCAGGTCGCGAGCCAGGATCAGCAGGTCCATGGCCATGTCGGTCTGGCAGCCGAACTTGCGCGACAACGGCCAGTCAGCGGTGGTCGAGCCTTCGGTGAGAATGCGCACATAGACTTTCGAGCCCGGCGCAGCCTTGGCGATGTTGCGCAGGTCGGCTTCGGAGTCGGTGGCGTACAGGCGCACGCCCTTCTCGTAGAAGTAGCGAATGTCGCGGGATTTCTTGATGGTGTTGCCATAGCTGATCTGATCCGGGCCCACGCCGCGGCTCATGACTTTGTCCAGCTCGTAGATCGAGGCGATGTCGAAGTTCGAGCCTTTATCCTTGAGCAGGTCGATGATTTCCACCGCCGGGTTGGCCTTGACGGCGTAGTAGACCTTGGCGAATTCGAAACCGGCGCGCAGGTCGTCATAGGCCTGGGCGATCATCGCGGTGTCGATCACCACGAACGGGGTTTCCTGCTTGTCGGCGAACGCCTTCATTTTCTGGAAGGTTTCGCGCGCGAAATAATCTTCGACCTGGATCGACATACTTGGGACTCCTACTGGCAAACATCAGGATCAATGGGTGTGAGGGCAAGCAGCCCTCGTGAACGTCCTCCGTATCCCCACTTTGGTTCGCCTACTTCCCAAGGCATGTCGCCGAAAGCAAAAAGGCCATGGGATGCATGATTCCCTTGGCCTTGCTGTCTCGTCGTCAGTACTTGAGCCGGATGGATCGTTTCCAGCATGGACGTTCGGCGCGAACTTTAGGGCGTGAGGGGCCTGAGATCAACTAAAAATGTCGCGTTTTTGCACACATCCGTCGTGCGGCCCGCGACAGCTCATGATGTAACCGACCGGCGTGACAGATTGATGTTCCCCTCAATAGGTTTATTGAGGCTATTCAATGGGGGGGGCTTTGTGGCGAGGGAGCTTGCTCCCGCTTGAGTGCGAAGCGCTCATCGCCTTTTTGGGGGCCGCTTCGCGACCCAGCGGGAGCAAGCTCCCTCGCCACAAAAATCTCGCCACAAAGCCTGCGGTGCCTGATCAGACCAACGCGGTCTCGGCCGGCGAAACAATGCTGGTCTTGCCCCCACGGGATTTACCGGAGCTCAGGTACTCGGCAATCGATTCCTGGGTCACTTCACCGAGGAACACCCGCTCGGCGTCCATCACCGGCAGCCACGACCGGTTGAACTCGTACATGCGCGACAACAGGATCCGCAGGTGTTCGTCGTAGGCGGCGGTGGCGTTGAATTCGCGCAGGTATTGGCCGCACGTGCCGGCCTGGCGGTACAGGTCGCGACGGCGGACATAGCCCAGGGCCTTGTTCTCGGCACAGGTGACCACCACGTAGCGGCGGTCATGTTCGTCCATCAGCTCCAGGGCCTCATTCACCGGCGTCTCGGGGCTGACCGACGGAGCGTTGTCCGCCGCGTCCTCGGCCTTGACCAGCAACAGGCGCTTGAGGGTGCTGTCCTGGCCGACGAAGTTGCTGACGAACTCATCGGCAGGATGCGCCAGCAGGGTGTCCGGGTGATCGCACTGGACCAGCTTGCCGGCGCGGAAGATCGCGATCTTGTCCCCCAGCTTGATGGCTTCGTCGATGTCGTGGCTGACCATGATCACGGTCTTGTTCAGCGCCCGTTGCATCTCGAAGAACTCGTTCTGGATCATCTCGCGGTTGATCGGGTCCACCGCGCCGAAGGGTTCGTCCATCAGCAGCAGTGGCGCATCGGCCGCCAGGGCGCGGATCACGCCGATCCGTTGCTGCTGGCCGCCCGACAGTTCGCGGGGGTAGCGATGCAGGTATTGCTTGGGCTCGAGCTTGATCATGCTCATCAACTCGCGGGCACGGTCGTGGCATTTCTGCTTGTCCCAGCCGAGCAGGCGCGGGACCACGGTGATGTTCTCCTCGATGGTCATGTTCGGGAACAGGCCGATCTGCTGGATCACGTAGCCGATGTTGCGACGCAGGGTCACTTCGTCCAGGCCGGTGGTGTCCTCGCCATTGATCAGGACTTTGCCCGAGGTGGGCGGGATCAGGCGATTGATCATCTTCAGCGTGGTGCTTTTGCCACAGCCCGACGGCCCGAGGAACACGCAGATCTCGCCTTCGTTGACGATCAGGTTCACCGAGTCCACGGCCTTGACGTCTTTGCCGTTGCTCTTGAAGGTTTTGCTGAGGTTTTGAAGTTCGATCATTTCAATAGTCCTTTTGGGGTCAGCGAGCGTTGCAGCCATTGCAGAAGCAGGTCGGCGAAGATGGCCAGGAGACTGACCAGCACGGCGCCGACGATCAGCATCGACATGTCGCTGCGGCTGATGGAAGCGAGGATGAGTACGCCCAGGCCACCGGCACCGATGGTGGCGGCGATGGTCATGACACCGATGTTCATGACCACGGCGGTGCGCACGCCGGCCAGGATCACCGGCACGGCGATGGGCAGTTCGACCATGCGCAGGCGCTGGCCGAAGGTCATGCCAATGCCGCGGGCGGCTTCACGGATGCCCGGTTCGACGCCGGTGAGAGCCAGGTAGGTGTTGCGCATGATTGGCAGCAGGGAATAGAGGAACACGGCGGTGATCGCCGGCATCGGCCCCAGGCCCTGGCCGAATTTGGAATAGAACGGCAGCAACAGGCCGAACAGGGCAATCGACGGAATCGTCAGCAGCACCGTGGCGCTGGCCTGCAATGGGCCGGCGAGCGCCGGAAAGCGGGTCATGAAGATGCCCAGCGGCACGCCGACGACAATCGCCAGGGTCACGGCGATGCCCACCAGGGTGATGTGCTGCCAAGTCAGGTGCAGCACCAGCGGCCAGTCCAGATGGGAAAAGGCGTCAAGAAAATCCATGGCTTTTCCTCCAGGTCATTGGGTTGAGAGCAGCGAATGTTGGCGCAGGAAATCGGCGGCAACGGTGGAAGGGCTTTCGTGGTTGACGTCCACGCGGGCGTTGAGCTGGCGCATGGTTGCATCGTCGAACAGTTCGGCCAGAGGCTTGAGCTGTGCGGCCAGTTGCGGATGGGCGTCGAGGAACGCCTGGCGCACCACTGGCGCGGCGGTGTAGTCGGGGAAGTAATGCTTGTCGTCTTCCAGCAGTTTCAGCTTGAACGCGTTCAGCCGACCGTCGGTGGTGTACACCAGCCCGGCGAATACCTGGCCGTTGCGCAAGGCGGTGTAGACCAGGCCCGCGTCCATCTGCCGGATATTCTTGCGGGTCAGGTTCATGCCGTACTGCTCGACCATGCCCGCCAGGCCGTCGGAGCGGTTGGCGAACTCGGTGTCCAGGGCTACCAGGTGATTGTCATCGGCTTCGGCCTGCAACACCGTGTTCAACTGGCTGATGCTGTTGATCTGCGGGTATTGGCGGGCGATTTTTTCCGGCAGGGCCAGGGCGTAGGTGTTGCTGAACTTCGACGGCGCCAGCCAGGCCAGGCCTTTTTTCGCGTCGAGTTCCTTCACTCGGGCATAGGACTGGGCGCTGTCGAGTTTCTCGGTGACGTGGTTGTAGGCCACCAGCGACACGCCGGTGTATTCCCACAGCAGGTCCAATTGCCCGGTTTCATGGGCGCTGCGGGCCAGGTTACTGCCCAGGCCACCGGTGATCTGTGCGTCGTAGCCCTTGCTGCGCAGGTATTGCGCGGTGATTTCCGCCAGCAGCGTCTGTTCGGTGAACACCCGCGCGCCGAGGCGGATCAGCGGTTTTTCAGCGGCTTGGGCCAATCCCGCGAACAGCAGGACACAGCCCAGTATCAAGCTCAACTTCTTCATAACGATTTCCTTTATCCGGCCAGGCTTATGACGGGCGCAGGCCGCGTTCCAGCCAGAGGCGGCTGGCCAGTGTCACCAGGCCGTCGAGCAGCAACGCCAGCAGGGCGGTGCAGGCCGCGCCGAGCAGCAACTGCGGCTGGTTGTTCAAGGCAATGCCGGGGAAGATCAGGCTGCCGAGGCTGTTGGCGCCGATCAGGAACGCCAGGGGCGCGGTGCCGACGTTGATCGCCAGGGCCACGCGCACGCCACCGATGATGATCGGCACGGCATTGGGCAACTCGACTTTCCACAGCACTTGGCGCGGGGTCATGCCGATGCCGACGGCGGCTTCCTTGAGGGAGCCCTGGACATTCTTCAGGCCTTCATAGGTGTTGCGCACGATGGGCAGCAACGAGGCGAGGAACAGGGCGAAGATGGCGGGCCCGCTGCCGATGCCCAGGATGCCCAGGGCGATGGCCAGTACGGCCAGGGGCGGTACGGTGTTACCGATGTTGAACACTTGCATGAAGCGTTCGGCGCGCCCGACCAGGCTGGGGCGGCTTAAGGCGATGCCGGCGGGGATGCCGACAATCAGGGCCGCCAGCATGGAGGCCAATACAAGCATCAGGTGCGCTTGCAGGTAAAACAGCAGATCGTCTTGGTAGCGTTGGATCGTATCGATGCCGATCCAGTGGACCAACAGGGCCAGGAGCGCGACGACGACCGCCCCCCCGATAAGCCCTTTGCCATAGCGGATAGCCACAGGCGGACTCCTTTGTCTTTCAGTCGGCGCACGCTTTCCCGGGCGGCGAACCATCACTGGTTGCCGGGAAAACGTTCGCGAGAAGCAGCTCTTTGGATGCCGGTAAACGGCCGCCAAATCGAGCCATGAGCGCAGCCTCGTCAGGCTAACTTGCTGATTTTTCAGACCCTGACGAATAGCCGTAACAGGGGGGTGGACGCCTCCACGCGGCAAAAGGTTCCCATGCCAGGGAAGATCTGGCCACCCTGGATGTGCTCAACGGTTCGGTTCCTGGCGCAAGTTGAGCTATAATCGCCGCCCTTTTTTGAATCACCTGCCAGGCGATTTCCCATGACCAAACAGGCCGCCGAAGTCGCGAAACGCCGCACTTTCGCCATTATTTCCCACCCCGATGCCGGTAAGACCACCATCACCGAGAAGCTCTTGCTGATGGGCAAGGCGATTGCGGTCGCCGGCACGGTGAAATCTCGCAAGTCCGACCGCCATGCCACCTCCGACTGGATGGAAATGGAAAAACAACGGGGTATTTCCATTACCACGTCGGTCATGCAGTTCCCGTATCGCGATCACATGATCAACCTGCTCGACACCCCGGGCCACGAAGACTTCTCCGAAGACACCTACCGCACCCTGACGGCGGTGGACTCGGCGCTGATGGTCCTCGACGGCGGTAAAGGCGTCGAGCCACGGACCATCGCGCTGATGGACGTCTGCCGTCTGCGGGACACGCCGATTGTCAGCTTCATCAACAAACTCGACCGCGACATCCGCGACCCGATCGAACTGCTCGACGAGATCGAAGCGGTCCTGAAGATCAAGGCGGCGCCGATCACCTGGCCGATCGGTTGCTACCGCGACTTCAAGGGCGTGTACCACCTGGCCGACGACTACATCATCGTCTACACCGCCGGTCACGGCCATGAGCGCACCGAAGTCAAGATCATCGAGAAGCTCGACTCCGACGAGGCTCGCGCGCACTTGGGCGACGAGTACGAGCGTTTTGTCGAGCAACTGGAACTGGTGCAGGGCGCCTGCCATGAATTCGACCAGCAGGAATTCCTCGACGGCCAACTGACCCCGGTGTTCTTCGGTACCGCCCTGGGCAACTTCGGTGTCGACCATGTGCTCGACGCCGTGGTCGATTGGGCCCCGCGCCCGCTGGCCCGCGTCGCCAACGAGCGCACCGTGGAACCGGTGGAGGAGAAGTTCTCGGGCTTCGTGTTCAAGATCCAGGCGAACATGGACCCCAAGCACCGCGACCGCATCGCCTTCATGCGCATCTGCTCCGGCAAGTACGAAAAAGGCATGAAGATGCGCCACGTGCGTACCGGCAAGGACGTGCGCATCGGCGACGCCCTGACCTTCTTCTCCTCGGAACGCGAGCAACTGGAAGAGGCCTTCGCCGGCGACATCATCGGTTTGCATAACCACGGCACTATCCAGATCGGCGACACCTTCACCGAAGGCGAAGCCCTGGGTTTCACCGGCATCCCGCACTTCGCCCCGGAACTGTTCCGCCGCGTGCGCCTGAAAGACCCGCTCAAGTCCAAGCAACTGCGCCAGGGCCTGCAGCAACTGGCCGAGGAGGGCGCCACCCAGGTGTTCTTCCCGGAGCGCAGCAACGACATCATCCTCGGCGCCGTCGGTGTGCTGCAGTTCGACGTCGTCGCCAGCCGCTTGAAAGAGGAATACAAGGTCGAGTGCTCCTACGAGCCGATCACCGTGTATTCCGCCCGTTGGGTTGAATGTGGTGACAAGAAGAAACTCGAGGAGTTTTCCAACAAGGCCGTGGAAAACCTTGCTTTGGACGGCGGTGGTCACCTGACCTACCTGGCCCCGACCCGGGTCAACCTGGCGCTGATGGAAGAGCGCTGGCCGGACGTGAAATTCCGCGCGACCCGCGAGCATCACTAAACGCTGAGCTGCAAATCAAAACCCCCGTTGTGAAAACAGCGGGGGTTTTTTATGGCTTGTCCCATGTCCTGAACATAAATAACTCACTGTGGGAGCGAGCCTGCTCGCGATAGCGGTGGGTCAGTCAGCACCTATGTCGGATGTGCCGCCGTCATCGCGAGCAGGCTCGCTCCCACACTGGATCTTCATGGGCAAATACTTGTGTTCGGCACAGATCTCCTTGTGAGAGCAAACCTGCCCCCATACGGGCGTTAGTAGGTTTGGAGATAACCCTTATTCGAAACCAATCTGTCGGGCAGCGGCATTTCTGGTTGTTCTTAAGCGTCCTATCTGGTGAACCGGCCTGTTCAGAACTAGATTTTCTTGAGCGCCGTCAGGCCCCGGCTTTATCCGGAAAAGAAGGAATTGGCTATGAACAAGCTTCTACGCATGATGTTTTTGCTGAAGGTGCTGGTGATGCTGTCTCTGGGGTCTACGGCTGCGTGGGCGGAATGCGATGAGCACGAGCAGCACGCGTCGAGTGGCTCGGTGGTGCACGGTGAGTGGATGCTTGCCGCGACCGATGCGGACGCAGGTGATTCGGACGATGGCGAGGACGATGATGGTGCGCCAATCGACACGCCAGATGACGATGAGGATGCAGAGGGCGATAGCCAGACGTAGATTTCTGACCTAAAGAAAACCCCTCCAGCCCCAACTGATACTCAGTCGGGACTGGAGGGGTTTTTTAGGCCGGGCGCATGACCCCAGGCGAAGACTTACCCTTGTGGCGAGTGCTGGCTGTTACGCCGCGCCTTCGAGGAACTGCTCGGCGTAGTGACACGCTACCTGCCGGTTATCGAGCAAGCGCAGGGCCGGTTCTTCCGTCTTGCAGCGCTCGGTTGCGTACGGGCAGCGCTTGTGGAAGGCGCAGCCGGACGGTGGGTTGAGCGGGTTGGGCAGTTCGCCGACGATCTTGATCTTCGGCTTGTTCGGGTCCGGGTGGATGGTCGGGGTGGCCGACAGCAGCGCCTGGGTGTACGGGTGCAGCGGGCGACTGTAGATCGACTCGTTGGGGCCCATTTCCACCGGGCGACCGAGGTACATCACCATCACGTCGTCGGCCACGTGTTGCACCACCGCCAGGTTGTGGGAAATGAATACGTAGGCGGTGTTGAATTCCTCCTGCAAGTCCATGAACAGGTTCAGCACCTGGGCCTGGATCGACACGTCCAGCGCCGACGTCGGTTCGTCCGCCACCAGCACCTTGGGTTGCAACATCATGGCGCGGGCCAGGGCGATGCGCTGGCGCTGGCCGCCGGAGAACATGTGCGGGTAGCGCTGGTAATGCTCGGGGCGCAGGCCCACCTGCTTCATCATCGCCTGGACTTTTTCCCGCCGCTCGGTGGCCGACAGGCTGGTGTTGATCAGCAACGGCTCGGCCAGCTGATCACCGATTTTCTGCCGCGGGTTGAGGGACGCATACGGGCTCTGGAAGACCATCTGCACGTCTTTACGCAATTGCTTGCGCTCGGCCTTGTTGGCACCGGTCACTTCCTGGCCGGCGATTTTCAAGGAGCCGGAGGACGGTTCTTCGATCAGCGTCAGGGCCCGGGCGAGGGTGGATTTGCCGCAGCCGGATTCACCCACCACGGCCAGGGTCTTGCCAGCTTCCAGTTCGAATGACACACCGTTGAGGGCGCGCACGGTCGCATGGCCCTTGAACATGCCACGGGACACTTCGTAATGACGGGTCAGGTCACGGGCGGTAAGTACGACGGCCATCACGCCACCTCCTGGTTCAACGGGTAGAAGCAGCGGGCGAGGCTGTTGGATTTCGGATCAAGGGCCGGGCGTTGCTGGCGGCAGTTGTCCTGCACATAGGGGCAGCGCGGTGACAGCAGGCAGCCTTGCGGACGGTCGTAGCGACCGGGGACGATGCCGGGCAAGGTCGCCAGGCGCTCGGCGCCCATGCTGTGCTCCGGAATCGCCGCCAGCAACGCTTCGCTGTACGGGTGGGCGGGGATGTCGAACAGCTCCGGCACCTTGCCCACTTCCACCGCTTGGCCGGCGTACATCACGCACACGCGCTGGGCGGTTTCAGCCACCACGGCCAGGTCGTGGGTGATCAGCACCAGGCCCATGTCCTGCTCTTTTTGCAGGGCCAGCAGCAGGTCCATGATCTGCGCCTGGATGGTCACGTCCAGGGCGGTGGTCGGTTCGTCGGCGATCAACAGTTTCGGCTCGCCGGCAATCGCCATGGCAATCGCCACGCGCTGGCTCATGCCGCCGGACAGTTGATGCGGGTAGGCGTCCATGCGGCTGGCCGCGCCGGGGATCTCGACCTTTTCCAGCAGCTCGATGGCGCGCTTGCGGGCGGCCTTGCCGGACATCTTCAGGTGCAGGCGCAGCACTTCTTCAATCTGGAAACCCACGGTGTAGCTGGGGTTGAGCGCGGTCATCGGGTCCTGGAAGACCATCGCCAGGTCCTTGCCGACGATCTGCCGGCGCTGGCGGCTGCTCAGCTTGAGCATGTTCTTGCCGTCGAAGTTCAGTGCATCGGCGGTGACGATGCCGGGGTGCTCGATCAGGCCCATCAGCGCCATCATGGTCACGGATTTGCCCGAGCCCGATTCGCCGACGATGGCCAGTACTTCGCCCTTTTCCACGGTCAGGTCCAGGCCGTCGACCACCGGCACGGCGGTGGCGTCGCCGAAGCGAACGTTGAGATTCTTGATTTCTAGCAGTGACATGGGAATCTCCTCAGGCGGCATTCTTGAGTTTCGGGTCCAGCGCATCGCGCAAACCGTCGCCCATCAGGTTGATTGCCAGCACGCTGAGCAAAATGGTCAAGCCAGGCAGGCTCACGACCCACCAGGCGCGTTCGATGTAGTCGCGGGCCGAGGCCAGCATGGTGCCCCACTCCGGGGTTGGCGGTTGTACGCCGAGGCCGAGGAAGCCCAGGGCGGCGGCGTCGAGGATCGCCGAGGAAAAGCTCAGGGTCGCCTGCACGATCAGCGGCGCCATGCAGTTGGGCAGCACGGTGATGAACATCAGGCGTGGCAGGCCGGCACCGGCGAGGCGGGCGGCGGTCACGTAGTCGCGGTTCAGCTCGCCCATCACGGCGGCGCGGGTCAGGCGCACGTAGGACGGCAGCGAGACGATGGCGATGGCGATCACGGTGTTGATCAGGCCTGGGCCGAGGATGGCGACGATCGCCACGGCCAGCAGCAGCGAGGGCAGGGCCAGCATGATGTCCATCAAGCGCATGATGGTCGGGCCGAGCAGGCGCGGGAAGAACCCGGCGAACAGCCCCAGCAGGATGCCCGGGATCAGCGACATCACCACCGACGACAAGCCGATCAGCAGCGACAGGCGCGAGCCCTGGATCAGGCGCGAGAGCAAATCGCGGCCCAGCTCGTCGGTGCCCAGCAGGAACTGGATCTGCCCGCCCTCGAGCCACGCCGGCGGCGTCAGCAGGAAGTCGCGGTATTGCTCGCTCGGGTCGTGAGGCGCGACCCACGGCGCGAAGATCGCACAGAACACCACCAGGATCATGAACAGCAGCCCGGCCACGGCGCCCTTGTTACGGGAAAACGCCTGCCAGAATTCTTTGTACGGGGACGGATACAGCAGGCTTTGATCGACTGCTACCGCGGTAGTTGGAGTACTCATGGTTTTGATCTCAGCGCTGGTGACGGATGCGTGGGTTGGCAAAGCCGTAGAGGATGTCCACGACGAAGTTGACCAGAATCACCAGGCAGGCGATTAACAGGATGCCGTTCTGCACCACGGGGTAGTCCCGGGCGCCGATGGCTTCGATCAGCCACTTGCCGATGCCCGGCCAGGAGAAGATCGTTTCAGTCAGGACCGCACCGGCCAGCAGCGTGCCGACTTGCAGGCCGACCACGGTCAGCACCGGGATCAGCGCGTTGCGCAGGCCATGCACGAATACCACGCGCGAAGGCGACAGGCCCTTGGCTCGGGCGGTACGGATGTAGTCTTCGCGCAGCACTTCGAGCATCGAGGAGCGGGTCATGCGGGCGATTACCGCCAGCGGAATGGTGCCCAGCACGATGGCCGGCAGGATCAGGTGGTGCAGCGCATCGAGGAACGCGCCGGGCTCATCGGCCAGCAGCGTGTCGATCAGCATGAAGCCGGTCCGCGGCTCGATGTCGTAGAGCAGGTCGATCCGCCCCGACACCGGCGTCCAGCCCAGGGACACCGAGAAGAACATGATCAGGATCAGGCCCCACCAGAAGATCGGCATCGAATACCCCGCCAGGGAGACGCCCATCACCCCATGGTCGAACAGGGATCCTCGCTTGAGTGCCGCGATCACCCCGGCCAAAAGGCCCAGGATGCCGGCGAACAACAGGGCGGCCATGGACAGTTCCAGGGTCGCGGGAAACAGAGAGCTGAACTCGGTCCATACGCTTTCACGGGTACGCAGCGATTCGCCGAGGTCGCCGTGGGCCAGTTTGCCGATGTAGTCCAGGTACTGGGCATACAGCGGTTTATTGAGGCCAAGGCGTTCCATTGCCTGTGCATGCATTTCGGGATCGACCCGACGTTCGCCCATCATCACTTCCACGGGATCGCCGGGGATCATGCGAATCAACGCGAAGGTCAGCAAGGTGATGCCGAAGAACGTGGGGATCAGTAATCCCAGTCGGCGGGCAATAAAACTAAACATCTTCAGGTGTACCTCATCAGCCGGTTAGGCGTGCCCGGCAACTCTTGGGTCAAGAGCGGCCGGGCGTTTTCTTATCTACTTCACCTGGGTGGTGGCGAAGTTGTTGGTGGTGAGCGGGCTAATCACATAACCCTCTACGTTGTTGCGCATTGCGGTGAACATGCGGGTGTGGGCCATGCTGATCCATGGCAGGTCCTGGTTGAAAAGCACCTGGGCCTGTTCATAGAGCTTGATGCGTTCCTCAGGGTTCACTGTGGCGCGAGCCTGGTCGATCAGCGCCTGGAATTTCTCATTGCACCAGCGCGCGTAGTTTTCGCCGTTCTTGGCCGCCTCGCAACTGAGCATAGGCGTCAGGAAGTTATCCGGGTCGCCGTTGTCGCCCGCCCATCCGGCGGAAACCATGTCGTGCTCGCCGTTTTTCGCGCGCTTGAGCATTTCGCCCCATTCCATCACGCGGATGTCGACCTTGATTCCGACCTTGGCCAGGTCGGCCTGCATCATCTGCGCGCCGAGCATCGGGTTGGGGTTGGTCGGGCCGCCACCGTTGCGGGTGAACAGGGTGAATACGGTGCCTTCCGGCACACCGGCTTCCTTGAGCAACTCACGGGCCTTGTCCAGGTTGCGAGGCGGGTTCTTCAGGTCGTGGTTGAAGCCCAGCAGGGTTGGCGGATACGGGTTGACGGCCACGGTGGCGTTGCCCTTGCCGAACAGCGCGTTGACGTAGGCTTCCTTGTCGAAGGCCAGGTCGATGGCTTTGCGCACCCGCACGTCGCTCATGTATTTGTGGCTGGTGTTCAGGGCGGTGTAGGAGACGGTCATCGCGTCCAGTTCAGCGACCTTCAGGTTCGGGTCTTTCTTGATGCTGGGGATGTCATCCGGTTTTGGATACAGCGCGATCTGGCACTCGTTGGTCTTGAGTTTTTGCATGCGCACGTTGTTGTCGGTGGCGATGGCCAGCACCAGGGCATCGGCCGGCGGCTTGCCACGGAAGTAGTCCGGGTTGGCCTTGAAGCGCACCTGGGCGTCCTTGTTGTAGCGCTGGAAGATGAACGGCCCGGTGCCGACCGGCTTGCTGTTGAGATCGCCGGCCTTGCCTGCCTTGAGCAACTGGTCGGCGTATTCGGCCGGGTAGATCGAGGAGAAGGCCATGGCGATGTCGGCCAGGAACGGCGCTTCGCGGCGGGTCAGGCTGAACTTGACCGTGTGCTCGTCGACTTTCTCGACGCTCTTGAGCAGCTCTTTGAAGCCCATGCTTTCAAAGTACGGGAAGCCCACGCTCGACAGCTTGTGCCATGGGTGATTCGGGTCCAGCTGGCGCTGGAAGCTCCAGACCACGTCGTCGGCGTTCATGTCGCGGGTCGGCTTGAAGTATTCGGTGGTATGGAACTTGATGCCCTTGCGCAGGTGGAAGGTGTACGTCAGGCCATCGTCACTGATGTCCCAGGATTCGGCCAGGGCCGGAATCACTTCGGTGGTGCCGGGCTTGAAGTCGGCCAGGCGGTTGAAAATGGTTTCTGCCACGGCGTCGGCAGTGACTGCAGTCGTGTACTGGACCATGTCGAAGCCTTCCGGGCTGGCTTCTGTACAAACCACCAGGGGTTTGGCCGCGGCGCCAACGGCGACACTCAGCAACGCAGCGGCGATGGCTGCGCGTAGGGGGATCATGTTCATCGTCAATCCTCTGCAATCGGGTAAATGGCAAAAGACCGGGCGGTTGACCTTGTGAGTCGACCGCCCGGTGGGAGTTTAGAGAATGTTGAACGGAATGGTGGTGACCAGGCGGAACTCGTTGAGGCTGCCGTCGGCCTGGTTTTCGCTGGCGCGGTGTGCGGTGTAGGTCGCACGGATCGCGGTGGCTTTCAAAGGACCGCTCTGTACGGCATAGGACGCGCCGACGCCGTATTCATAGTGGTGCTCACCGTCCATGGCCCGCACGTCGCTATAGCCAGTGCTGTTGTAGTGGGTACCGTCGATGCCCCAGCCGCGCGCCTGGTAGATGTTGAACTTCAGGCCAGGCACGCCGTATTCGGCCATGTTCAGGCCGTAGGCGATCTGGAAGGATTTCTCGTTCGGGCCGTTGAAGTCCGACAGCAGGGAGTTGGCCAGGTAGATGCCGTTGGTTTCGTGCAGGTAGTCGAAGTACTCGTTGCCGTTCACTTCCTGGTACGAGAAGGTCAGGCTGTGGGCTTGGTGCGTCAGGCCGAACGACAGGGAGTAGGTGTCGTTGTCGATCTCGCCGAGCTTGCTTTTGCCCGAGTCCACGGTCTTGTAGTAGTTCAGGCCGGTGGTCAGGCTCAGCACCGAGCTGTCGCCCAGTTCATGGGTGGCGCCGAAGTAGTACTGGTTCCACATGTCCTCGGCCTGGGTCGCCCAGAGGCTGGTCTTCAGGCTGGCCAGGGGCTGGTAGGTGATACCGGCGGTGTTGACGTGATCGGTTTCAACGCTGCTGTCGCCGTATTCGGAACGGAACTTGCGCAGGCTCTCTTCGGTACGCGGCGAGTTGCGGTCGAAGGTGGCGATGTCAAAGCCCAGGTTTTCGAACTCTTCGCTGTGCAGGCTCACACCCTGGAAGCTGGAAGGCAGGGCACGGTTGCCGATGACGTCGACCATCGGGCTGCTGAAGTTCTGGCGGCCAGCGGTCAGGGTGGTGTTGGAAACGCGGGCCTTGACGTTGGCCAGGCCCAGTTTGCTCCACTGGCCTACGGCGTCACCGCCTTCGCGGGTCAGGGTACGGTTGTTGCCGGCGCCAGGACGGGTGGTCGGTGCGCCGCCATTGTTGGACGCCAGGTCCTTGCGGTCCTGGTCCAGGGCGATGGCGTTGTAGGCGGCCAATTCGGTGCTGAAGCCTACGGTGCCTTCGGTGAAGCCCGAGTTGTACTTGATGATAGTGCCTTGCACCCAGTTGATACGCCGGTCGGTCTCGCGTGCTTCGCCGTTCTTGCGATAGGTGAGTTTCGCGCCGCGCTTGAATTGCTCGTTGGCGTACCAGTTGCGAGTGGTGCCACTGATGGACTGGCCTTCGATGAAGCCCTTGGCTTCGCTTTGCTCGCTGGTGGTCTTGAGGGTCACTGGAGTGACCGCCTGGCTCTGGGATTCTGCATAGGCTGTCGCGGTGATGCTGCTGATGGCCAGGGCCAGTATCGCGGTGCTGCTCAGTTTCATGGGTAAAGCTCCTTTTCTTTCTTTTTTATGCCGGTCTTTTTTGGTGATACGGCTATTGGTTTTTACAACTCATTCACAGCTGGCAAACGTTTGCATGGCGCCTGATCGGCGAA
This sequence comes from Pseudomonas sp. 43mfcvi1.1, assembly GCF_900115935.1. Lineage (NCBI taxonomy): Bacteria > Pseudomonadati > Pseudomonadota > Gammaproteobacteria > Pseudomonadales > Pseudomonadaceae > Pseudomonas > Pseudomonas sp. 43mfcvi1.1. The sequence continues at coordinate 183,842 of NZ_UETT01000005.1, forward strand.
TTCAGGCAAGACGTCTGCGTGAGGGCTTCCAGAGGAAACCCTAGCTGCGTGGCTATACGGTTATGGGTTCAGGCTGACGCCCGAGAACACGTTGCGACCGAAGGGGCTGACTTTGAACCCTTCGACTTTGGCACTCAGCGGCTGGTTGACCGTCGAGTGGGCAACAGGGGTGATCGGCACTTGCTGCTTGAGCAACTGCTGGGCCTGTTTGTAGAGCACGGTGCGCTGGTCGCGGTCGGTGACGACCTTGGCCTGCTTGATCAGCTTGTCGTAATCCTGGTCACACCACATGGAGTAGTTGTTGCCACCAATGGCGTCGCAGCTGTACAGCGTGCCCAGCCAGTTGTCCGGGTCGCCATTGTCGCCGGTCCAGCCGATCAGGCTGATGTCGTGCTCGCCGTTCTTGGTGCGCTTGATGTACTCGCCCCATTCGTAGCTGACGATCTTCACCTTCAGGCCGATCTTCGCCCAGTCGGCCTGGAGCATCTCGGCCATCAGTTTGGCGTTGGGGTTGTACGGGCGTTGCACGGGCATGGCCCAGAGGGTGATTTCGGTACCTTCCTTGACCCCGGCGGCCTTGAGCAATTCCTTGGCCTTTTCCGGGTTGTAGGCGGTGTCCTTGATCGTATCGTCGTAGGACCATTGGGTTGGCGGCATGGCGTTGACCGCCAGTTGCCCCGCGCCCTGGTACACGGCATTGAGAATGCCCTGCTTGTTCACCGCCATGTCCAGCGCCCGCCGCACCTCGACCTGGTCGAACGGCTTGTGGCGGGTGTTATAGGCGATGTAGCCAAGGTTGAAGCCGGGCTTCTCGATCAACTGCAGCTTGGGGTCGTTTTTCAAGGCCGGCACGTCGGCCGGGCGCGGATGCAGGGTGACCTGGCATTCGTTGGCCTTGAGCTTCTGCACCCGTACCGAGGCATCGGTGTTGATGGAGAAGATCAGGTTGTTCAGCTTGACCCGTTCCGGCGCCCAGTACTGCTTGTTGGCGACGTAGCGGATGTTGGAGTCTTTCTGGTAGCTCTTGAACTCGAATGGCCCGGTGCCGATCGGTTTCTGGTTGATGTCGCTCGGCTTGCCGTTCTTGAGCAACTGGTCGGCGTATTCGGCCGACAGGATCGCGGCGAAACTCATGGCGATGTTCTGGATGAACGCGGCGTCCACGCTGTTGAGGGTCATGACCACCGTCAACGGCCCGGTCGCTTCCACCTTGGCGATGTTCTTGTTCAGGCTCATGCCGTTGAAGTACGGGAACTCGGTGGGGTAGGCCTTGCGGAACGGATGCTGCGGATCGAGCATGCGGTTGAAGGTGAACAGCACGTCGTCGGCGTTGAAGTCCCGGGTCGGGGTGAAGTAGTCGGTGGTATGAAACTTCACGCCTTCACGCAGGTGAAAGGTGTATTTCAGGCCGTCCTCGGAAATGTCCCAGCTGGTCGCCAGGCCCGGAACGACATTGGTCGCGCCTTTTTCGAACTCGGCCAGGCGGTTGTACAGCGGTTCGGCGGCATCGTTGTCGGTGGCCGTGGTGTATTGCGCGGTGTCGAAACCGGCGGGGCTGCCTTCGGAACAGAACACCAGGCTGCCGTCAGCGGCCTGGGCTGCGGATGTCGCGGCCAGCAGGCCGGTGCCCAGCAATGCGGATAAAACCAAGGTATGGCGCATGTGGCTCCCTCTCTCGTTCGGGGTGTTTTAACAGTGAACCGGTATTTGTCCGGGGACAGGTCCGGAGCACTGAGCTCATTCCATTGCGTAGCGATGCCGCAGGGCAGGCAAGCCGTCCAGGCCTCGACGGTATGAGTCGTGGACCGGTCGGTAAATGCGTAATGCCTGAAAGACTTGTGGGAAAAGGCGATACGTCCTAAACCAACTGCTGTGGTACGCAGTGTTTTTGGATGTAGGCGATTTCCTGAGTCTTGGTCTCGGCCGATAAAGCAACGGCGACGTTGAAGACGCCGCCGTTGCCTATCTTTATTTGCTGACGCTGACGCCGTAGAAGGAGTTCAAGCCGAATGGGCTGATCTTGAAATCCTGCACGTTGGCGCGCATGGGTTGATACACCGTCGAGTGAGCGATAGGTGTCATCGGCACGGCATCCTTGAGGACGTGTTGTGCCTGTTTGTACAGTTCGGTGCGCTTGGACTGGTCGGTGGTGCGCTTGGCTTCCTTGACCAGGCCATCGAACTTCTTGTCGCACCATTTGGAGAAGTTGTTACCGGCCAGCGAGTCGCAGCCGAACAGCACGTTGAGCCAGTTGTCCGGGTCACCGTTGTCACCGCTCCAGCCGATGATCATCGCCTGGTTCTCGCCGCCTTTGGAGCGCTTGATGTACTCACCCCATTCATAGCTGACGATGTTGACGTTCAGGCCGATCTTCTTCCAGTCGGACTGCAGCATCTCGGCCATCAACTTGGCGTTCGGGTTATACGGACGCTGGACCGGCATCGCCCACAGGGTGATGTTGGTGCCTTCCTTGACGCCGGCTTCCTTGAGCAGCGCCTTGGCTTTCTCAGGGTCGTACTTGGCGTCCTTGATGGTGGTGTCGTAGGACCATTGGGTCGGTGGCATGGCGTTGACGGCCAACTGGCCGGCACCCTGGTAGACCGAATCGATGATCTGCGGCTTGTTGACCGCCATGTCCAGCGCCTGGCGGACTTTCAGGTCAGCCAGCACGTTCGGCTCGTTGCTGCCCTTGATCTTGTCCATCACGTTATAGGCGATGTAGCCCAGGTTGAAACCGGCCTGGTCAGGCATCTTCAGCGTCTTGTCTTCCTTCAGGGCCTTGAGGTCGGCCGGGCGTGGGAAGAGGGTGATCTGGCATTCGTTTTTCTTGAGTTTCTGCATGCGCACCGACGGGTCGGTGGTGATGGCGAAGATCAGGTTGTCGATCTTCACGTCCTCAGGCTTCCAGTAATCCTTGTTCCCGGTGTAGCGGATGTTGGAGTCTTTCTGGTAGCTCTTGAACACGAACGGGCCGGTGCCGACCGGCTTCTGGTTGATGTCGGGTGCCTTGCCTTCCTTGAGCAGCTGGGCAGCGTACTCGGCGGACTGGATCGAGGCGAAGCTCATGGCCATGTTCTGGATGAACGCGGCGTCGACATCCTTGAGGGTGAACTTGACGGTGTGGTCGTCGACTTTGTCGATCTTGGTGATGTTGGTGTCCATCCCCATGTCGGTGAAGTACGGGAATTCGGTCGGGTACGCCTTACGGAACGGGTCGTCCTTGTTGATCATGCGGTTGAAGGTGAACAGCACGTCGTCGGCGTTGAATTCGCGGGTCGGCTTGAAGTACGGGGTGGTGTGGAACTTGACGCCTTCACGCAGGTGGAAGGTGTAGGTCAGGCCGTCTTGGGAAATATCCCACTTGGTCGCCAGGCCAGGAATCACAGCGGTGCCGCCGCGTTCGAACTGGGTCAGGCGGTTGAACATGGTCTCTGCAGAGGCGTCGAAGTCGGTTCCGGTGGTGTACTGACCAGGGTCAAAACCGGCCGGGCTCCCTTCGGAGCAGAACACCAGGTTAGTCGCGGCTTGGGCGAAAGGTGCGCTGGCTAGTAAGCTGGCACCGACTAAAAACGGAATGACCGCTTGTTTAAGCATGTTGGCCTCATGATTTGTTGTCATTTTTGGATTTGAGGGCGACCTCGTGAGTCGTCCTGCGGATACTTATGCAGGCCCCATACCCAATGCAAGATCCAGAGCGGTCACAAGTCCGAAACAGTGGCACGAACGTACCTTAATGTCGCATCTGTGTAACTTCCGACGCATTTGATCGTTTGCGCGTGTTTTTTTGAGGAAAAACGCGCCCTTTCCCGGTGCGCTGCGCAGCCGCAATGCACCGGAAATGGGCGGGTGTTACTTCTTCAAACCCACGCCGTAGAAGGGTGTGAGGCCGAATGGGCTGAGTTTGAAATCCACCACTTGCCTGTTTATTGGCTGGAATACCGTGGAGTTGGCGATCGGGGTGATCGGCACCTGTTGCTTGAGGATTTTCTGCGCTTGTCGGTACAAATCGATACGTTGCTGGCGGTCGGTCGAGACCTTGGCTTGCTGGATCAAGCGGTCATACGCCGGGTCGCACCACTTGGCGTAGTTGCTGCCCTTGACCGCCGCGCAGCTGTACAGCACGCCCAGCCAGTTGTCGGGGTCGCCGTTGTCGCCGGTCCAGCCGTAGATCATTGCATCGTGTTCGCCATTTTTTGCACGCTTGATGTACTCGCCCCATTCATAACTGACAATGTTGGCCTTGATCCCGATCTTGGCCCAATCCTGCTGGATCATCTGCGCAGACATTCGTGCATTGGGGTTGGAGGCACGTTGCACCGTCATCGCCCATAAATCGATGGTGGTACCCGGTGCAACCCCGGCCTCCTTGAGTAGCGCCTTGGCCTTGGTCACGTCGTGGGGCGCGTCCTGGATGGTCGGGTCGAACGACCACTGGGCCGGCGGCAAGGCGTTCTGTGCCAATTGCCCGGCGCTCTGGTACACGGCCTTGATGATCGCCGGCTTGTCGATGGCCATGTCCAGCGCCTGACGGACCTTGAGCTGGTCCAGGGGCGGGTGCGTGACGTTGTAGGCCAGGAAACCCAGGTTGAAACCGGGCTGCTTGAGCACTTGCAGGTTCGGGTCTTGCTCGATCACTTCGATGTCGGCCGGGCGTGGGTAACCACTGACCTGGCATTCGCCACGCTTGAGTTTTTGCAGGCGTACGGCGGCGTCCGGGGTGATGGAGAAAATCAGGTTGTCGAGCTTCACGTCCTCGGGTTTCCAGTACGCCGGATTGGCGGCGTAGCGGATCTGCGAGTCCTTCTGGTAGCGCTTGAACACGAACGGACCGGTGCCGACGGGTTTCTGGTTGAGGTCGCTGGCCTTGCCTTCCTTCAGCAACTGCGCGGCGTACTCGGCGGATTGTACGGATGCAAAACTCATCGCCAGGTTTTGCACGAAAGCCGCGTCGACGTTGTTCAGGTTGAAGCGCACGGTGTGCTCGTCGACTTTCTCGACGCTCTTGATCGTGGTGTTCAGGCCCATGTCGGTGAAGTACGGCGACTCGGTGGGGTAGGCCTGGCGGAATGGGTGTTGCGGGTCGAGCAGGCGCTGGAAGGTGAACAGCACGTCGTCGGCGTTGAACTCGCGGGTGGGGGTGAAGTAGTCGGTGGTGTGGAATTTCACGCCTTCACGCAGGTGGAAGGTGTAGGCCAGGCCGTCGGGTGACACGTCCCAGCTCGTGGCCAACCCGGGTTCGACCTCGGTGCCGCCGCGCTTGAATTGGGTGAGGCGGTTGAAGACGGTTTCGGCCGAGGCATCGAAGTCGGTGCCGCTGGTGTATTGGCTGGGGTCGAATCCGGCGGGGCTGGCTTCGGAGCAGTAGACCAGGGTGGTGGCGGCTTGGGCTATTGGGGCGCTGCTGATCAGGGCTAGGGTGAGCAGGAGGGGCTTGAAGGTGGTTCTGTCCATGAAATCCCTTGGGGTGGTGACGGTTTTCAGGAGGGTAGCGTTGTGGGTGGGGGTGTTGGAAATATCGAAAAGTGAGGGGGACTGTTGGGTTTGGGTATAGCGCTTTGGACGAGGCGGCCTGACAGCCGGCCAGGATGTTGTTGACCGGGTACATATCCATTGCTGCGGTAACGGCCACTTATGGTTTCGCTTTTACAGCGACTCACTTTCGAAGAGCGCGAAAGTAAGCAAAGCGCTTTTGCCCCACCACTCGGCACCTCACTCCGGCATTGCTCCGTGGGCCCGCCGCGAAGGGCCATCCATGGCCCAGCGCGGCTATCCCGGCATCCATGCCGGGATGCCCACTCCACAATGCCTGCGTTCGGCCATCGTGGTTAACGGGGCGCCGAGATCAACGTCCACCGCGAGGCGGCCTAACAGCCGACCTGGTTCTTGGTGGGACCGCGTTCCCCTGTGGGAGCGAGCTTGCTCGCGATGGCGGCCTGAGGGCCAACCTCAAATTGCTGGCCGACCACAAAATCGTGGCGAGGGAGCTTGCTCCCGCTGGGGCGCGAAGCGGCCCCAACAGCAGCGACTGCATCCAGCTGATACACCGAGGTGTCAGGTTTGGGGCTGCTGCGCAGCCCAGCGGGGATAAATCCTCTCGCCACCGGGTTTCTCCTCGCAAGTTTGAGCGGTTCGGTCTGTATGGGCGTCCACCTGTCAGCTCTGACAGTAGACGGTCTCGGGGGCGTGGTTAGGATGCTGGATACGGGCGTGCTTTATTCAAAGCAGCGATGCCGTACCGATCTAACTTAACGGATGAGGTTCGATGATGGCCGCTAACGAAATCCGCATATCACTTAAAGATCTTGATCGTGATGAAAACCCTGAGGTTCGGCTCAAGTTCTACCGTGACGAACAGTGTTACCTCGATACCTTTGTGTCGTCCTCTCTGAAGGATGACCACTACGACAAGGTGGGGATAAAAACTGATTTAAACGAGGATGGCGCGCGCGACGGGCAAGATATTGAGTTGCTCACCCAACTCGCGCAGGCGGCGGTGCCTTTGCTGAAGTAAACAATGCAGCAGGCAATTTGATCGTTCCCACGCGGGCGTGGGAACGATCAGGCGGGTTACTGCATCAACACCTCAATCACCCCATCCGCCGCCATCGTCACTTGGCTGGTGCCCGCTTCCACTTCCGGCGTAACCGACTCAGCATCCATGGACGCCGCTTTCATCATCATCTGCGGGCGCATGAACGGCTGTGGATAACCGTTGGTGTTGAAGTTCAGGTTGACGATTTTGTAGCCCTTGCCGCCCAGGGCGTCGGTGGCCAGTTGGGCGCGGGCCTTGAAGGCGTTGACGGCGTCTTTGAGCAGGGCGTCTTCGCTGCTTTGGCGCACGGCGGTCGAGATGGCGAAGTCCATGCCGCCCATTTTCATATCGGTGAGCAATTCGCCGGTGAGCTTGGACAGGGCGGCGAAGTCGGCGCTTTCCAGGCGCAGTTCGGCGCGTTCGCGCCAGCCGGTGATTTTCCCGCCTTTGTTGTCGTAGATCGGGTAGCTGCTGCGGCTGCCCTGGCGCAGGGTGATGTCCTTGACTTGTTTGGCCTGGCCGATGGCTTTGTTCAGTGTGGTGCTGACGGCTGCGGCGAGTTTGGCCGGGTCGGTGTTCTGTTCCTCGGTGTAGAGGGTGACGATCATCAGGTCGCGCGCTACGTCCTTGTTGACTTCGGCGCGTAGAGAAATCTGGTTGTAATGCAGCTCATCGGCGGCCAGGGCCGGCAGGCTGGCGAGGGTGCCGAGGCTGAGGGCGAGCAGGGCGGCGGGGCGACTGAACGTGTGCATGAAAGCTCCTTGGGATGAGGCGCAGGGGTAAGGTCCGGGCCTGCGTGAACGGTAAGACTCTAGCTTTTATGGGTGGGTTCGCACAGTTACAACTTCTATACAGATTGCGGGTGGGAGGCTTTTTGTGGCGAGGGGATTTATCCCCGCTGGGCTGCGCAGCAGCCCCAATAGTGTCATGACACTGGTTCAGTGTGATGGCTGATCTTTTGGGGGCGCTTCGCGCCCCAGCGGGGATAAATCCCCTCGCCACAAGGTCATGCAGCGAGGCTGGAAGCTGTGGCGCTTTGCCGCATATCTGCCGCTGCAACCCGCGCCTTGGTTATACTCCGTGCGATCCGCCTGGAGCGCTCATCAGGAGAGCTCATGCTCGCCCCTTTGCAAATGACTTCCGCCTCTCGCCAGAACCTCTGGCGCCTGACGTTTATCCGCATTCTGGTCCTGGCGGCCCAGGCCGGCTCCGTGGGGCTCGCCTATTGGTTCGATCTGCTGCCGCTGCCTTGGCTGCAGTTGGCGATCACCCTTGCCTGTTCCAGCGTGCTCTGTGCATTGACAGCCATCCGTCTGCGCACCTCGTGGCCGGTGACCGAGCTCGAATACGCCGTGCAACTGGCCTGTGACCTGTTTATCCACAGCGCGTTGCTGTATTTCTCCGGCGGTTCCACCAACCCCTTCGTTTCCTATTACCTGGTGCCGCTGACCATCGCCGCGGTGACGTTGCCATGGCGGTTTTCGCTGATCCTTTCTGGCATCGCCCTGGCGCTGTACACCTTGCTGCTGGCGCGTTTCTACCCGCTGGAAACCTTCCCCATCGCCCGGGAAAACCTGCAGATCTACGGCATGTGGCTGAGTTTCGCCCTGGCCGCGGCGGTGATCACGTTTTTTGCCGCGCGCATGGCCGAGGAACTGCGCCGCCAGGAAGAACTGCGGGCCATCCGCCGCGAAGAGGGCCTGCGCGATGAGCAATTGCTGGCCGTGGCGACCCAGGCCGCTGGCGCCGCCCATGAATTGGGCACGCCGCTGGCGACCATGAGCGTGTTGCTCAAGGAGATGCGCCAGGATCATCACGACCCGGCACTGCAAGAGGACCTGGGCGTGTTGCAGGATCAGGTCAAGCTCTGCAAGGAAACCCTGCAGTACCTGGTGCGCGCCGCCGAGGCCAATCGCCGGCTGGCCATCGATATGCAGGACGTCACTGACTGGCTCGATGAGGCGCTGAACCGCTGGCACCTGATGCGCCCGGAAGCCAGTTACCGCTTCCAGCGCCTGGGCCAGGGCCCGGTGCCGCGCATGGCACCGCCGCCGGACCTGACCCAGGCGTTGCTGAACCTGTTGAACAACGCTGCCGATGCCTGCCCCGAAGGGCTGGAAGTGGCGCTGGACTGGAACGCCTATGAGCTGACCATCAGCATCCGCGACCACGGCGCCGGTGTCCCGTTGGCGATCGCCGAGCAGATCGGCAAGCCGTTCTACACCACCAAGGGCAAAGGCTTCGGCCTCGGCCTGTTTTTGAGCAAAGCCAGCGTGACACGCGCCGGCGGCTCGGTGAAACTCTACCCCCATGAGGAAGGCGGCACGCTCACCGAGCTGCGCTTGCCCCATGCCGACCGAGGAGACGAAACATGAGTGACGAGATCCAAGTCGACGGCGAAGAACTGCCGCACCTGTTGCTGGTGGATGACGACGCCACGTTCACCCGCGTGATGGCCCGGGCCATGTCCCGTCGCGGCTTTCGCGTGAGCACCGCCGGCTCCGCCGAGGAGGGCCTGGCCCTCGCCCAGGCCGACCTGCCGGACTACGCCGCCCTGGACCTGAAAATGGACGGCGATTCCGGCCTGGTGCTGCTGCCCAAGCTGCTGGAGCTGGACCCGGAGATGCGCGTGGTGATCCTCACCGGCTATTCGAGCATCGCCACCGCGGTCGAGGCTATCAAGCGCGGCGCCTGCAATTACCTGTGCAAACCGGCGGACGCCGATGACGTCCTGGCGGCGCTGTTGTCCGAGCATGCCGACCTCGACACCCTGGTGCCGGAAAACCCCATGTCGGTGGATCGCCTGCAATGGGAGCACATCCAGCGGGTGCTGACTGAACACGAAGGCAATATCTCCGCGACGGCCCGCGCCCTGGGCATGCACCGGCGGACCTTGCAGCGCAAATTGCAGAAGCGCCCCGTGCGTCGCTGAACCTGCGCTGAACAAATGTTGTCCACCCTCGCGATAAATCGGGCCGTTGCTCTATGATCGGCCCGAGTTCTTTTCTCTATTGAGCCTTAACCATGAATCAGAACGCTGAATATTCCGCGGTCAATGACGCGGTGCGCGGGCAGTTTTTCCGTCGTGTCTGGCAAATGACCACGCCATACTGGCGCAGTGAGGAGAAGGGCAAGGCCTGGACGTTGTTGATCGCTGTCATCGCGCTGTCGCTGTTCAGCGTGGCTATCTCGGTGTGGATCAACAGTTGGTACAAGGATTTCTACAACGCCCTGCAAGAGAAGAACAGCGCGGCGTTCTGGCAGTTGATCCTGTATTTCTGCGGCATTGCGGCGGTGGCGATCCTGGGCGCGGTGTACCGCTTGTACCTGACGCAGATGCTCACCATTCGCTGGCGGGCCTGGCTGACGGAGCAGCACTTTGCCCGTTGGCTCAATGACAAGAACTATTACCGGCTGGAGCAGGGCGGTTATACCGATAACCCGGACCAGCGGATTTCCGAAGACCTCAACAGCTTCACCACCAATACCCTGAGCCTGGGCTTGGGGCTGCTGCGGACCGTGGTCAGCCTGGTGTCGTTCTCGATCATTTTGTGGGGCGTTTCGGGCAGCATCGAAGTGTTCGGCTACACCATCCCGGGCTACATGTTCTGGTGCGCACTGGTGTACGCGGCGGTGGGCAGTTGGCTGACGCACCTGATCGGCCGTCGCCTGATCGGGCTGAACAACAACCAGCAACGCTTCGAAGCCGACCTGCGTTTCTCCATGGTGCGGGTGCGTGAAAACGCCGAGAGCATTGCGCTGTACAACGGCGAACCGAACGAGAACCGCCGCCTGAGCGGGCGTTTCGGCCTGGTCTGGCATAACTTCTGGGACATCATGCGAGTGTCCAAGCGCCTGACGTTCTTCACTTCCGGCTATGGCCAGATCGCGATCATCTTCCCGTTCATCGTCGCCGCGCCGCGTTACTTCGCCGGCAAGATCCAACTGGGCGAGCTCATGCAGATCAACTCGGCGTTCGGCAATGTGCAGGAGAATTTCAGCTGGTTCATCAGTGCCTACGCCGACCTCGCCGCGTGGCGCGCCACCTGTGATCGTCTGCTGAGCTTCCGCCAGGCCATGAGCGACAACGAAGACCGTGTGCCGGCCATCGACGTGCAAAACCAGGGCGACGCATTGAAGGTGCGCAACCTGGGGCTGGACCTGGCCGACGGCCGTCATTTGCTTGATAACGCCGACATGAGCGTGGCGCCGGGCGAGCGGGTCATGCTCAGCGGTCGTTCCGGCAGCGGCAAATCCACCCTGTTTCGTGCGATGGGGCATTTGTGGCCAGCGGGGCACGGGACGATCCGGCTTCCGGCGGCGCGTTATCTGTTCCTGCCGCAGAAACCCTATCTGCCGATTGGCAGCCTGCGCGAAGTGCTGAGTTATCCACAGGCTGGCGACGTCTACCCCAACGAACGTTATGCACAGGTGCTGGAAACCTGCCGCCTGCCGCACCTGGTCCCGCGGCTGGATGAAAGCAATCACTGGCAGCGCATGCTCTCGCCCGGTGAGCAACAGCGCCTGGCGTTTGCTCGTGCATTGCTTTATGCCCCGCAATGGTTGTACATGGACGAAGCCACGTCGGCGATGGATGAAGAAGACGAGGCGACGCTGTACCAGGCGCTGATCGACCAGTTGCCGGGCCTGAGCATTGTCAGCGTTGGCCATCGAAGCAGTTTGAAACGTTTCCACCCGCGACATGTGCGGATCGAAAATGGCCAACTGGTGGAGCGCACCGTGACCGCCTGAACACTACAAAACCTGTGGGAGCGAGCTTGCTCGCGAAGGCGGTGGGTCAGTTGATATTGATGTATCGGACAACCGCTTTCGCGAGCAAGCCCGCTCCCACACTGGATTTGTGTTGATCGTGATATTTAGCTACGCAACCGATCCAATGTGGGAGCGAGCCTGCTCGCGATGAAGGCGACTCGGTGTCAGTACCAGACTTGCCACCGCACCCACGGTGATCGTACAACCACGTTGCGCTATGATGATGCCATTCAGCCGCTTGCCGAGACACAGACCCATGGAAAACCCGATCGACGTACCACGCCTTCCCCGCAAACGCCGCAGCCTGGCGCAGGAGCTGGTGACGGTGCTGACCGAGCAGATTCGCGACGGTCTGCTCAAGCGTGGCGATAAATTGCCAACCGAGTCGGCGATCATGGAAGCCCATGGCGTCAGCCGCACCGTGGTGCGCGAGGCGATTTCCCGGTTGCAGGCGGCCGGCCAGGTGGAAACCCGCCACGGCATCGGCACCTTCGTGCTGGACACCCCGAGCCCGAGCGGTTTCCGCATCGACCCGGCCACGGTGGTCACCTTGCGGGACGTGCTGGCGATCCTGGAGTTGCGCATCAGCCTGGAAGTGGAGTCCGCTGGGCTGGCGGCGCAGCGCCGTAGCGATGAGCAACTGGCGACGATGCGCGCCGCCCTCGATGCCTTGAAGGAAAGCGCCGCCCATGCCAGCGATGCGGTGGCTTCGGACTTCGCCTTCCACCTGGAAATCGCCCTGTCCACCGGCAACCGTTATTTCACCGACATCATGACCCACCTGGGCACCAGCATCATCCCGCGCACCCGGCTGAACTCGGCGCGCCTGGCCCACGATGACCACCAGCACTACATGGATCGCCTGAGCCGCGAGCACGAGGAAATCTACGAAGCCATCGCCCGCCAGGACTCCGACGCCGCCCGGGCGGCCATGCGCTTGCACCTGACCAACAGCCGTGAGCGGCTGCGCCAGGCCCATGAAGAGGCGCAGGCGCAGGGTTAGGTTCTGCCAGTTGAGAAGAGGTGAGTCACTGTTCTGGCTGGACCGGGGCATGATTTCTGTGGCGAGGGGATTTATCCCCGCTGGGCTGCGAAGCAGCCCCAAAGCAGTCGACCCAATCCTGATATCCAGAGGTATCAGTTTGGGGGCGCTTCGCGCCCCAGCGGGGATAAATCCCCTCGCCACAAGAGAATGGTGTCTGGCTTTGTATCTGGGTGTCTGTCTGATAGTAGGCGACCAGCCTTATGCCTCAACCCGCAACATTTGCGGCTCGGATTGATCGTTGTCCCAGCCGGCCTCGTAACTGACCTCGTAACGAAGCTCAACCAATTTGCCTTCGAATGCCATCAAGTCGGCGTTGGTTAAAGTCAATGTCACATCCTTGCGTGGCGTAGACTCCTCGCCCTCAGTCAGGGTGGCAAAAGCGCCCACACGTTTGGAGTCGAGGGTCAATTGGGCTGACGAGTTCGGTTCGAAATCTGCATTCGGAATCTCTATGGTCAACGTCTCGATCTTCGACAAGCGGATCGTGACCTCTTCATTGGCTGGAAAATCCTGAAGCGTCGGCTTCGCATACGTCGTCATGATTTCACTCCCTGTGAGGCGGCCCTGGTCGTCGCGTGCGGGCGGGCTCACTAAAAGATTGAAAAAGCACACGGCCGGGCGTGGCGCGGCCATACGGGGGTTATGCCCCCCTTGCTGTGGCGATGCCTACTGGCAGAGTTGACAGTGGCGATGAATGGTCCCGGCCTCGGCCGACAAGTTTCATCCTCTTCCAATCCCCTCAAAGTCCCGATTTACAAGGCTTCGCGACAAATCCCCCAGCCCCGGCACCCGACAAAAGACGAAATGCAGTTGACGTTCACATTTTAAGTTGTACGATGACCTACAACTTCTGGCCGAAGCTTAACCATTTCATACACATCATTTGCGTCCCAGGGTGTTCGAATAATGAATCCACAAGAACTGAAGTCCATCCTCTCGTCTGGCCTGCTGTCGTTCCCGGTCACCGATTTCACTGCCCAAGGCGATTTCAATCGCGACAGCTACATCAAGCGCCTCGAGTGGCTGGCCCCGTATGGCGCCTCTGCACTGTTCGCAGCGGGCGGCACCGGTGAATTCTTCTCCCTGGCCGGCAGCGAGTATTCGCAGGTCATCAAGACCGCTGTCGATACCTGCGCCACCAGCGTGCCAATCCTTGCCGGTGTCGGCGGTGCCACCCGCCAGGCCATCGAATACGCTCAAGAAGCCGAGCGCCTGGGTGCCAAAGGCCTGTTGCTGCTGCCGCACTACCTGACCGAAGCCAGCCAGGACGGCGTTGCCGCCCACGTTGAAGCCGTGTGCAAATCGGTGAAGATCGGCGTGGTGGTGTACAACCGCAACGTCTGCCGCCTGAACGCCACTCAGTTGGAACAACTGGCCGAGCGCTGCCCGAACCTGATCGGCTACAAGGATGGCCTGGGCGATATCGAACTGATGGTGTCGATCCGTCGTCGTCTTGGCGATCGCTTCAGCTACCTGGGCGGCCTGCCGACTGCGGAAGTCTACGCCGCGGCCTACAAGGCCCTGGGCGTGCCGGTGTACTCCTCGGCGGTGTTCAACTTCATCCCGAAAACCGCGATGGACTTCTACCACGCCATTGCCCGCGACGATCACGAAACCGTGGGCAAGATCATCGACGACTTCTTCCTGCCTTACCTGGACATCCGCAACCGCAAGGCCGGTTACGCGGTGAGCATCGTCAAGGCTGGCGCGAAGATCGTTGGCTATGACGCGGGCCCTGTGCGCACCCCGCTGACCGACCTGCTGCCAGAAGAATACGAAGCCCTGGCCGCGCTGATCGACAAGCAAGGCAAGCAGTAACAAACCCGATGAGGCCGCTGAGTAATCAGCGGCTTTTTACGTAAGGTTTGTTCGTCCCCACGCTCCAGGTGGGAATGCCACCAGGGACGCTATGCGTCCCTAGACAGCTTTTGTAGAAGGAGTAGCTCCGTGGCAGATTCAAAGCGTTTCGATAACTACATCAACGGTCAGTGGGTGGCCGGTGCCGACTATTGCACCAACATCAACCCGTCTGACTTGTCCGATGTCATTGGTGAATACGCCAAGGCTGATGCAGCGCAAGTCAATGCCGCCATCGAAGCCGCCCGCGCCGCGTTCCCGGCCTGGTCGACCTCGGGCATCCAGGCCCGTCATGATGCGCTGGACAAAGTCGGCAGCGAGATCCTCGCCCGCCGTGAAGAACTCGGCCAACTGCTGGCCCGGGAAGAGGGCAAGACCCTGCCCGAAGCCATTGGCGAAGTGACCCGCGCCGGTAACATCTTCAAGTTCTTCGCCGGTGAATGCCTGCGCCTTTCGGGCGATTACGTGCCGTCGGTGCGCCCGGGCGTCAACGTCGAAGTGACCCGCGAAGCCCTCGGTGTGGTCGGTCTGATCACCCCGTGGAACTTCCCGATCGCCATCCCCGCGTGGAAAATCGCTCCGGCCCTGGCCTACGGTAACTGCGTGGTGATCAAACCCGCCGAGTTGGTGCCGGGCTGCGCCTGGGCCCTGGCCGAGATCATTTCCCGCGCCGGTTTCCCGGCCGGTGCGTTCAACCTGGTGATGGGCAGCGGCCGCGTGGTCGGCGAAGTGCTGGTCAACAGCCCGAAAGTCGACGGCATCAGCTTTACCGGTTCGGTGGGTGTGGGCCGGCAGATCGCGGTCAACTGCGTGTCGCGCCAAGCCAAGGTGCAGTTGGAGATGGGCGGCAAGAACCCGCAGATCATCCTCGACGACGCCGACCTCAAGCAGGCCGTCGAACTGGCGGTGCAGAGCGCGTTCTACTCCACCGGCCAGCGTTGCACGGCTTCGAGCCGCCTGATCGTCACCGCCGGCATCCACGACAAGTTCGTCGCGGCCATGGCCGAGCGCATGCAGTCGATCAAGGTCGGTCATGCGTTGAAGGCTGGTACTGACATTGGCCCCGTGGTTTCCGAAGCCCAGCTCAGCCAGGACTTGAAGTACATCGACATCGGCCAGAGTGAAGGCGCGCGGCTGGTCAGCGGCGGTGGCCTGGTGACGTGCGACACCGAAGGTTATTTCCTGGCGCCGACCCTGTTCGCCGACAGCGAAGCCTCTATGCGCATCAGCCGCGAAGAGATCTTCGGCCCGGTGGCAAACGTCGTGCGTGTGGCCGACTACGAGGCGGCGCTGGCGATGGCCAACGACACCGAGTTCGGTCTGTCCGCCGGTATCGCCACCACCTCGTTGAAGTATGCCAATCACTTCAAGCGCCATTCCCAGGCGGGCATGGTGATGGTCAACCTGCCGACCGCCGGCGTGGATTACCACGTGCCATTCGGCGGGCGCAAAGGTTCGTCCTATGGTTCGCGTGAGCAAGGTCGCTACGCGCAAGAGTTCTACACCGTGGTGAAGACCTCTTACATCGGATCGTAAACGCAACACCGGCCGGAGCTGGATTTCCAGCCCCGGCCGTACAATCTGCTGACCCGCATAAAAATAAATAGTGGGAGTACTTTTACATGCAAGCGACCAAGCCGACTCACGTCCGCTATTTGATCCTGCTCATGCTGTTCCTGGTGACGACGATCAACTATGCCGACCGTGCCACCATCGCCATCGCAGGCTCCAGCCTGCAAAAAGACCTCGGCATCGACGCCGTCACCCTCGGTTATATCTTCTCCGCTTTCGGCTGGGCCTACGTGGCCGGGCAGATTCCCGGCGGCTGGCTGCTCGACCGTTTCGGGTCGAAAAAAATCTATGCCTTGAGCATTTTCACCTGGTCGCTGTTCACCGTGCTGCAAGGCTATGTCGGTGAATTCGGCATGTCCACGGCTGTGGTTGCGCTGTTCATGCTGCGCTTCCTGGTAGGGCTGGCCGAAGCGCCGTCCTTCCCCGGCAACGCACGGATCGTCGCCGCCTGGTTCCCTACCGCAGAACGCGGCACCGCCTCGGCGATCTTCAACTCGGCGCAGTATTTCGCCACAGTGTTGTTCGCACCGCTGATGGGCTGGATCGTCTACCGCTTCGGCTGGCAGCACGTGTTCATCGTGATGGGTGTGATCGGCATCGTGTTCTCGCTGATCTGGCTGAAGGTGATCTACAGCCCGCGTCAGCATCCGATGATCAACGAGGCCGAGTTCAATCACATCGCTGCCAATGGTGCGATGGTCGATATGGACCAGGACAAGGGCAAGGAAAAGAAAGCCGACGGTCCGAAGTGGGATTACATCCGCCAACTGCTGACCAACCGCATGATGCTCGGCGTGTACCTGGGCCAATACTGCATCAACGGTATCACCTACTTCTTCCTGACCTGGTTCCCGGTGTACCTGGTGCAGGAACGTGGCATGACCATCCTCAAGGCCGGTTTCATTGCGTCCTTGCCGGCGATCTGCGGTTTCATCGGCGGCGTGCTGGGCGGGGTGATTTCCGATTACCTGCTGCGCAAGGGCCACTCGCTGACCTTCGCCCGCAAGACGCCGATCATCGCCGGCCTGCTGGTGTCCAGCAGCATCGTGGCGTGCAACTACGTCGACATCGAATGGATGGTAGTGGGCTTCATGGCCCTGGCCTTCTTCGGTAAAGGCGTCGGCGCACTGGGCTGGGCCGTGGTCTCCGATACGTCGCCAAAACAGATCGCTGGCCTGAGCGGTGGCCTGTTCAACACCTTCGGCAACTTGGCATCGATCACGACACCAATCGTCATCGGCTACATCATCAGCGCCACCGGTTCGTTCAAGTGGGCACTGGTGTTCGTTGGTTGCAACGCGCTGGTGGCGGTGTTCAGCTACCTGGTCATCGTTGGGCCGATCAAGCGTGTCGTGCTCAAGGAACCCACGGCCAAGGATGCCGACATCTCCAGCCTGTCTGAAGCTAAATCCTGAAGGAGCGGCGTCAATGCAACTGATTGAACATGCCGATTCGCCCCGTTACATCCGCCTGCATGAGCGGGACAACGTGGTGATCGTCGTCAATGACCAGGGCGTACCGGCCGGAACCGCGTTCCCGGACGGGCTGGTCACCGTCGACTTCGTGCCGCAGAGTCACAAGGTCACCCTGGTGGACATTCCCGAGGGCGGCGAGGTGATTCGCTACGGCCAGGTCATCGGCTATGCGCTGCAACCGATTCCCCGTGGCAGCTGGGTCAAGGAAGACCAACTGCGCATGCCCACCGCGCCGCCGCTGGACAGCTTGCCGCTGTCCACCGACGTGCCGGTGGCCGATGCGCCGCTGGAGGGCTACACCTTCGAGGGCTATCGCAACGCCGACGGTACCGTCGGCACGCGCAACATCCTGGGCATCACCACCACGGTGCAGTGCGTGACCGGGGTGCTGGACCATGCGGTCAAGCGCATCAAGGACGAATTGCTGCCCAAATACCCGAACGTCGATGACGTGGTGGCGCTGACCCACAGCTACGGCTGTGGCGTGGCGATCACCGCCACCGACGCCTACATCCCGATCCGCACCGTGCGTAACCTGGCGCGCAACCCGAACCTGGGTGGCGAAGCACTGGTGATCAGCCTGGGCTGCGAGAAATTGCAGGCCGGGCAGGTGATGCATGAGAACGACAGTTCGGTGGACCTCAGCGAGCCGTGGTTGTATCGCTTGCAGGATTCCAGTCACGGCTTCACCGAAATGATCGAACAGATCATGGAGCTGGCCGAGACTCGCTTGAAGAAGCTCGACCAGCGCCGTCGCGAAACCGTGCCAGCCTCGGAGCTGATCCTGGGCATGCAGTGCGGTGGCAGCGATGCGTTTTCCGGCATCACCGCCAACCCGGCGCTGGGCTATGCCTCGGACCTGCTGTTGCGCGCGGGGGCGACGGTGATGTTCTCCGAAGTCACCGAAGTGCGCGATGCGATCTACCTGCTGACCTCCCGGGCACAAACCCAGGAGGTGGCCCAGGAACTGGTGCGGGAAATGGACTGGTACGACCGCTACCTGGCCAAGGGCGAGGCCGATCGCAGCGCCAACACCACGCCGGGCAACAAGAAGGGCGGGCTGTCGAACATCGTCGAGAAATCCCTCGGCTCGATCGTCAAGTCGGGCAGCAGCGCGATCAATGGCGTGCTCGGCCCGGGCGAGCGGTTCAAGCAAAAGGGCCTGATCTTTTGCGCCACACCGGCCAGTGATTTCGTCTGCGGCACGCTGCAACTGGCGGCGGGGATGAACCTGCATGTCTTCACTACCGGTCGCGGCACGCCGTACGGCTTGGCCATGGCCCCAGTGGTGAAGGTCTCGACCCGCACCGAACTGGCCCAGCGCTGGCCGGACCTGATCGACATCGACGCCGGCCGGATTGCCACCGGACGCGCCACCATTGAGGAGCTGGGCTGGGAGCTATTCCACTACTACCTGGACGTGGCCAGCGGCAAGAAACAGACCTGGGCCGAGCGGCACAAGCTGTACAACGACATCACCTTGTTCAACCCGGCGCCGATTACCTGATCCGCTGCCCACTGAAGAACCAATGTGGGAGCGGGCTTGCTCGCGAAAGCGATGGATCAGCTTGCATGGATGTTGGATGTGCCGACGTCTTCGCGAGCAAGCCCGCTCCCACAGGGATGTAGGGTGAATGTGGATTCTGTGTTTGGCGCAGAATAAATGTGGGAGCGAGCCTGCTCGCGATAACGCTCTACCAGACGCCAATGCCGTGAGTGGCTTATCATTAGCCACCTAACGACACCCCTCTGAAGGTCCTCGGCATGCTGGCAATTTTCCTCGAAACCCTGAACGTCACCGCGCCGGTGTTTGCCATGCTGTTTCTGGGGGTGTTGCTCAAGCGCATCGACTGGATCAACGACAACTTCATCCACATCGCCTCGTCCCTGGTGTTCAACGTCACCATGCCGGCGCTGTTGTTCCTCGGCATCCTCCATGCCGACCTGCATGCGGCGTTGCAGCCTGACCTGCTGATCTATTTCTCCGTCGCTACCCTGGCGAGTTTCGCCATGGCCTGGGGCTGGGCGATCTGGCGATGCCCGCGGGAAGATCGCGGCATCTACACCCAAGGTGCGTTTCGCGGCAACAACGGCGTCATCGGCCTGGCGCTGGCGGCGAGCATGTACGGCGACTACGGGATTTCCCTGGGGGCGATTCTCGCGGCGCTGGTGATCCTGTTCTACAACACCTTGTCGACCATCGTGCTGGCGGTCTACAGCCCAGTGATCAAGTCCGACCCGTGGAGCATCTGCAAAAGCGTGATCAGCAACCCGCTGATCATCAGTGTGATTGTCGCCACGCCGTTCGCCTACTGGCAGATCGGCCTGCCGAACTGGTTCGAGACCTCGGCCAAGTACTTGTCGCAAATGACCTTGCCCCTGGCGCTGATCTGCATCGGCGGCACACTGTCGCTGGCGGCCTTGCGCAAGAGCGGCAAGATGGCCTTGAGTTCGAGCCTGGTGAAAATGGTCGGCTTGCCACTGTTGACCACCCTCGGCGCCTGGCTCTGGGGCTTTCGCGGGGCGGAGCTGGGGATCCTGTTCCTGTACTTCGGCAGCCCCACCGCCGCCGCCAGCTTCGTCATGGCCCGGGCAGCCGATGGCAACCATGAACTGGCGGCGGCGATCATCGTCATCACCACCTTGATGGCAGCGATTACCACCAACCTGGGGATTTTTGTGTTGCAGTGGGGTGGGTGGATCTAGGTTCGAAGGTTGTGGTGTTCTTTAGGCCCAATCGCGAGCAGGCTCGCTCCCACAGAGCAGGTGTATCGGAATTTTATGTACACCGAAAATCCACTGTGGGAGCGAGCCTGCTCGCGATAGCGATCTAACGGTCACTCAGATTTCTGATAACTATCGATCACTTCCTGCGCCGCCCGAAACGCATCGATTGCCGCCGGCACGCCCGCATACACCGCGCAATGCAGCAACGCCTCGCGAATCTCTTCCACCGTGCAGCCATTGTTCAGCGCGCCACGTACGTGGCCTTTCAATTCCTGCGGGCATTTGAGGGCGGTGAGGGCGGCCAGGGTGATCAGGCTGCGGGTCTTCAGCGGCAGGCCTTCGCGGCTCCAGACGCTGCCCCAGGCATGTTCGTTGACGAAGTCCTGCAACGGTTGGGTGAATTCGGTGGCGTTGCCCAGGGCGCGGTCGACGAACGCGTCGCCCATGACCTGGCGACGCATGTCCAGGCCGGTCTTTGGAGTGTCGGTCATGGCAAATCCCTCTTGTGGTGTTGGCGGCGCCAGGCGCGCAGGGAGGTGAACAGCAAAAACGCGAGCAGGGTCGGCAGCACATAGAACAGCATCAGCCGTTCCAGTTGGCCGGCCAGGGGCATGCCGGTGGTGAACGCCACCACATGCAGCCCATAGGCCAGGTACAAGCCCAGGAACAGCAGGCCTTCGGCACGGGTGACACGGTAACCGGAATAGAACACCGGCAGGCACAGCACAGCGACGCCGAGCATTACCGGCAGGTCGAAATCCAGGGCGTTGGGCGAGACCGACAATGGCGAGGGTGCCGCCAGGGCGGTCACCCCCAGTACACCCAGCAGGTTGAACAGGTTGCTGCCGATCACGTTGCCCACCGCGATGTCCCGCTGCCCCCGCAGGGCGGCGATCAGCGAGGTGGCGAGTTCCGGCAGTGAGGTACTGACGGCGACGATGGTCAGGCCGATGATTCGCTCCGACAGCCCCAGGTCCGTCGCCACTTCCACCGCCGCACCCAACAGCAGGTGCCCGGCGAAAACCAGCATCGTCAGGCCCGTCACGATCATCGCCAGGCTTTTGGGCCAGGACATCTGCGCCATGTCGATACCCACGGTGTGCGGTCGTGCCGAATGCCGGGACTGGCGCAGCAACAGGCCCAGGTACACCGCCAGGGCCACCAGCAGCCATACGCCGTCCAGTCGGGTCAGTTCTTCGTTCCAGGCCAGCACGAACACCAGCAGGCTGGCACCGATCATCAACGGGATGTCCAGGCGCACCAGTTGGCGCGAAACGCGCAGCGGAATGATCAGCGCCGACAGCCCGAGGGTGACGAGGATGTTGAAGATGCTGCTACCGATCACGCTGCCCACGGCGATGTCGGCGTTCTGCGCCAGGGTCGCCTGCAGGCTGACGGCCATTTGCGGCGCACTGCTGCCGAAGGCTACGACGCTCAGGCCGATGATCAGCGGCCGGATTTGCAAGCGTGCCGCCAGGCCCACGGCGGCGCGTACCAGTAGCTCGGCACCGCCGACCAGCAACAGCAGGGCGCCGAACAGTTCGATCAGGCTGAGCAGCGGTAGGGCGGTGAGTAGGGAAATGGCCGGGCTCCGTCTATCAATCGTCGAGGGCTTGCACGCGCACCCGTGCGGTTCCGCTGCGCAACATGCCCAGTTGCTCGGCTGCTTCGCGGGATACGTCGATCAGGCGGCCTCGAGAGTATGGGCCACGGTCGTTGATGCGCACCACCACGCTGTTATTGTTGCCCAGGTTGGTGATTTTCACTCGTGTGCCGAACGGCAACTGGCGATGGGCGGCGGTCAGGCCATTCTGGTTGAAACGCTCGCCGCTGGCGGTGCGCTTGCCGTGGTGTTTTGCACCGTAATAAGAGGCGACGCCGGTCTGGTCGTAGCCGTGTGGATCGACCGTCCCGCTCTGGCTGGCGCAACCGGCCAGCAGGGACAGCAGGGCGCAGGCGCCGAGGAGACGCTTCATGTTCGGGGTTCCCACATCAATGGGGTTGTGGAATGCATTGTGGCGAGGGAGCTTGCTCCCGCTGGGGCGCGCAGCGGCCCCCATTTCCGCTGCCGGATTGAGGGGCTGCTGCGCAGCCCAGCGGGAGCAAGCTCCCTCGCCACAGGTGTCCGAGCCAGATACCGGTACTGGCTCCATGGCTATCAGCCCTCGAGCTTGCTTTTGAGCAGTTCGTTGACCTGCTGCGGGTTGGCCTTGCCCTTGGAGGCTTTCATGGCCTGGCCGACGAAGAAGCCGAACATCTTGCCGCGCTTGGCTTCGTCTGCCGCACGGTACTGTTCGACCTGCTCGGCGTTGGCCGCGAGCATTTCATCGAGCACGGCGCTGATCGCACCGGTGTCGGTGACTTGCTTCAGGCCGCGCTTCTCGATGATCTCGTCGGCGCTGCCTTCACCATTGGCCATGGCTTCGAAGACCATCTTGGCGATCTTGCCGGAGATGGTGTTGTCCTTGATCCGCAGCAGCATGCCGCCCAATTGCTCGGCCGAGACCGGCGACTGGTCGATTTCCAGGCCCTGCTTGTTCAACAGGCTGCCCAGCTCCACCATCACCCAGTTGGCCGCCAGCTTGGCGTCGCCGCCGATGCTCACGACTTTCTCGAAGTAATCGGCCTGTTCGCGGCTGGTGGCCAGGACGTTGGCGTCATAGCTCGACAGCCCGAACTGCGCCTGGAAGCGCTCGCGTTTTTGCGGTGGCAGCTCCGGCAGGGTGGCGCGTACATCATTGAGGAACGAGTCCTCGATGACCACCGGCAGCAGGTCCGGATCGGGGAAGTAACGGTAGTCGTTGGCTTCTTCCTTGCTGCGCATCGGACGGGTCTCGTCCTTGTTCGGGTCGTACAGGCGGGTCTGCTGGATGACCTTGCCGCCGTCCTCGATCAGTTCGATCTGGCGCTGGATCTCGCTGTTGATCGCCTTCTCGATGAAGCGGAACGAGTTGACGTTCTTGATCTCGCAGCGGGTGCCGAACTCGGCCTGGCCCTTGGGGCGGATCGACACGTTGCAGTCGCAGCGCAGCGAGCCTTCGGCCATGTTGCCGTCGCAGATACCCAGGTAACGCACCAGCGCGTGGATCGCCTTGACGTAGGCCACGGCCTCCTTGGCGCTGCGCATGTCCGGCTCGGAGACGATTTCCAGCAGCGGCGTGCCGGCACGGTTCAGGTCGATGCCGGTGGCGCCGTTGAATTCTTCGTGCAGGCTCTTGCCGGCGTCTTCTTCCAGGTGCGCCCGGGTGATGCCGACGCGCTTGACCGTGCCGTCTTCCAGGGCGATGTCCAGGTGGCCCTTGCCAACGATCGGCAGTTCCATCTGGCTGATCTGGTAGCCCTTGGGCAGGTCCGGGTAGAAGTAGTTCTTGCGGGCGAACACGTTGTGCTGGCCGATCTCGGCGTCAATCGCCAGGCCGAACATCACCGCCATGCGCACCGCTTCGGCGTTGAGCACCGGCAGCACGCCGGGCATGCCCAGGTCGACCAGGCTGGCCTGGGTGTTGGGCTCGGAGCCGAACGTGGTGGAGCTACCGGAAAAGATTTTCGACCGGGTGGTGAGCTGGGTATGAATCTCCAGCCCGATCACGACTTCCCATTGCATGTGTTTCTCCTCAGAAGCCGGTTGGGGTGCGGGTGTGCCAGTCAGTGTTCAGCTGATACTGATGGGCAACGTTCAACAGGCGGCCTTCCTGGAAATACGGCGCGAGCAGCTGTACGCCCACCGGCAGGCCATCGACGAAGCCGGCCGGCATGGACAGGCCCGGCAAGCCGGCGAGGTTGGCGGTGATGGTGTAGACGTCTTCCAGGTACTCGGCGACCGGGTCGCTGTTCTTGGCGCCGAGTTTCCAGGCCGGGTTCGGCGTGGTCGGGCCGAGGATGATGTCGACTTCGTTGAAGGCGGCCATGAAGTCGTTCTTCACCAGGCGGCGGATTTTCTGCGCCTTGAGGTAGTAGGCATCGTAGTAGCCGGCGGACAGCGCGTAGGCGCCGACCATGATCCGGCGCTGCACTTCGGCGCCGAAGCCTTCGCCGCGGGAACGCTTGTACAGGTCGATCAGGTTTTCCGGGTTCTCGCAGCGATAGCCGAAGCGCACGCCGTCGAAGCGCGACAGGTTCGAGGACGCTTCCGCCGGGGCGATCACGTAGTACGCGGGAATTGCGTGCTGCATGTTCGGCAGGCTGATTTCCTTGATGACCGCGCCGAGCTTCTCCAGCGCCTTGACGCTGTTGTGCACCAGCTCGGCGATGCGCGGGTCGAGACCGGCGCTGAAGTATTCCTTCGGTACGCCGATGCGCAGGCCCTGCAGCGAGCCGTTTAGGCTGGCGCTGTAGTCCGGCACCGGTTCATCGATGCTGGTGGAGTCGTTCGGGTCGAAGCCAGCCATGCCTTGCAGCAGGATCGCGCAGTCTTCGGCAGTGCGCGCCAGCGGGCCACCCTGGTCGAGGCTGGAGGCGTAGGCGATCATGCCCCAGCGCGAGACGCGGCCGTAGGTGGGCTTGAGGCCTGTGAGGTTGGTGAACGCCGCTGGTTGGCGAATCGAGCCGCCGGTGTCGGTGGCGGTAGCGGCTGGCAGCAGGCGCGCGGCCACGGCGGCGGCCGAACCGCCGGACGAACCGCCCGGTACGTGTTCCCGGTTCCACGGGTTCTTGACCGCGCCGTAGTAGCTCGACTCGTTGGCCGAACCCATGGCGAATTCGTCCATGTTGGTCTTGCCCAGGGTCACGGTGCCGGCGGCGGCCAGCTTGGCGACCACGGTGGCGTCGTACGGTGCCTTGAAGTTGTCGAGCATCTTCGAGCCGCAACTGGTACGGATGCCCTGGGTGCAGAACAGGTCTTTATGGGCGATCGGCGCACCGAGCAGGGCGCCGCTCTCACCGTTGGCGCGCCGGGCGTCGGCGGCCTTGGCCTGGCCCAGGGCCAGCTCTTCGGTGAGGCTGATGAAGCTGTTGAGCTGCGGGTCGAGCTGGGCGATGCGCGCCAGCAGGACCTTGGTCAGTTCTTCGGAGGAAAACTTCTTGTCGGCGAGTCCGCGGGCGATCTCGGCCAGGGTCATGTGATGCATGAGAGGCTCTTTCCCTTTAGTCGATGACTTTCGGAACCAGGTACAGGCCGTTTTCGACCGCTGGTGCGATGGACTGGTAGGCCTCGCGGTGATTGGACTCGGTCACGACGTCGGCGCGCAGGCGCTGGCTGGCTTCCAGTGGGTGAGCCAGTGGTTCGATGCCGTCGGTATTGACCGCCTGCATCTCGTCGACCAGCCCCAGAATGCTGTTCAGGGCAGAAGTGATGTGTGGAAGATCGGCTTCATTGAGGCCCAGACAGGCCAGATGAGCGATTTTTTCCACGTCGGAGCGTTCAAGCGCCATGGGATTCTCCAGTGGAAAACAAAACGGACGCAGTCTGTCCGTGTGTTAGATTGTCGGAACACTACCGCATTTCTACGGCCTTACGGCCGCGATTGTGGGGTTTGGTGCACAGAAAAGCGGCCAATTTAACATATTGGCGCCTTGCCCAAAATCCCTGTCGTTGTTAGAGTTTGCCGCACTTTTTTACCCACGCGTTGCCTAGGGTCCCTTTCCCATGTTCAAGAAACTGCGTGGCATGTTTTCCAGCGATCTCTCCATTGACCTGGGCACTGCCAACACCCTTATTTACGTGCGCGAGCGCGGTATCGTCCTGAATGAACCCTCGGTCGTGGCCATCCGCACCCACGGTAACCAGAAGAGCGTCGTGGCTGTCGGCACCGAAGCCAAGCGCATGCTGGGCCGTACACCGGGCAACATCGCGGCCATTCGTCCGATGAAGGACGGCGTGATCGCCGACTTCAGCGTCTGCGAAAAGATGCTGCAGTACTTCATCAACAAGGTTCACGAAAACAGCTTCCTGCAGCCCAGCCCTCGCGTGCTGATCTGCGTTCCATGCAAGTCCACCCAGGTAGAGCGTCGGGCTATCCGTGAGTCGGCCCTCGGTGCCGGTGCCCGTGAAGTGTTCCTGATCGAAGAACCCATGGCCGCTGCCATCGGTGCCGGTCTGCCGGTGGAAGAAGCCCGTGGCTCGATGGTCGTTGACATCGGTGGCGGTACCACTGAAATCGCGCTGATCTCCCTCAACGGTGTGGTCTATGCCGAATCCGTGCGTGTGGGCGGCGACCGTTTCGACGAAGCGATCATCACTTATGTGCGTCGCAACTACGGCAGCCTGATCGGCGAATCCACCGCCGAGCGTATCAAGCAGGAAATCGGCACGGCCTACCCGGGCGGTGAAGTGCGTGAAGTCGACGTACGCGGCCGTAACCTGGCCGAAGGCGTTCCACGGGCCTTTACCCTCAACTCCAACGAAGTGCTCGAAGCGCTGCAAGAGTCGTTGGCGACCATCGTCCAGGCCGTCAAGAGCGCCCTGGAACAGTCGCCGCCGGAGCTGGCATCGGATATCGCCGAGCGCGGCCTGGTGCTGACCGGTGGTGGCGCACTGCTGCGTGACCTCGACAAACTGCTGGCCCAGGAAACCGGCCTGCCGGTGATCGTGGCCGAAGACCCGTTGACCTGCGTTGCCCGCGGCGGTGGCCGTGCATTGGAAATGATGGACAAGCACACCATGGACCTGCTCTCCAGCGAATAAGTTGGCTGGATCGTCTATGTTGTTCGCTCCCGGGCAGCACTTTGCAGTGCTGCCCGTTGGCGTTTATCTTCTGTCATTCGTATCCAGGCCGGTTTGATGCCGTATGAATAAAGAAAACATTTGCCTGGGAGGAGCGGCCTATTAAACCGCTTTTCGCCAAAGGCCCCTCATTGGGTGTGCGCCTGTTGGTGCTGACCGTGCTATCGGTCGCGCTGATGGTGGTCGATGCCCGTTTCACGGTGCTCAAGCCAGTGCGCAGCCAGATGTCGCTGGTGTTGATGGAATCCTACTGGATCACCGATCTACCGCAGCGGTTGTGGCAAGGTGTGGCCAGTCAGTTTGGCAGCCGGACCGAGCTGGTCGCCGAAAACGAAAAACTCAAGACCGAAAACCTGCTGTTGCAGGGACGCATGCAGAAGCTGGCGGCCCTCACCGAGCAGAACGTTCGGCTGCGCGAGTTGCTCAACTCTTCCGCGCTGGTCAACGAGAAGGTCGAAGTGGCCGAGTTGATCGGCATGGACCCCAACCCCTTCACCCACCGCATCCTGATCAACAAGGGCGAGCGTGACGGTGTGGTCCTCGGCCAGCCGGTGCTCGATGCCCGTGGCCTGATGGGCCAGGTGGTGGAGTTGATGCCTTATACCTCCCGCGTCCTGTTGCTGACCGATACCACCCACAGCATTCCGGTGCAGGTCAACCGCAACGGCCTGCGGGCGATCGCCAGCGGCACCGGCAACCCGGAACGCCTGGAGCTGCGGCACGTGGCCGATACCGCCGACATCAAGGAAGGCGACCTGCTGGTCAGCTCCGGTCTTGGCCAGCGCTTCCCGGCTGGGTATCCGGTGGCGACGGTCAAGGAAGTCATCCATGACTCCGGCCAGCCGTTCGCCATCGTGCGCGCGGTGCCGACGGCGGCCCTGAATCGCAGCCGCTACCTGTTGCTGGTCTTCAGTGACAACCGCACGCCGGAAGAGCGGGCCAACGATGCCGCCGCGGCCCAGGAGGCCCAGGACCGGCAGGGCGGTGAGTCGGCTGCCCCGGCACCAGCCGCTCCGGCGCCAGTCCCTGCCACCGTGCCCAAGCCACAAGTGCCTGCATCGGCTGCACCGGCGGCACCGGCGGCACCGACACCCGCGCCGGCCGCTGCACCGGCTACGCCCGCTGCGAAACCGACCCGTTCGAGCACTCACGCGCCGGCGTTCCAGCCTGCCCGGCCCGCCGCCAAGCCGCCAGCCTCCACGCCGGACACCGCGCCAGCCACCAGGGGAGCACGAGAAGAATGAGCAGTACCCAATCCGGTAACGGCTGGATGGTCTGGCTGACCTTCGCCATCGGCCTGTTGCTCAGCGTTTCGCCGCTGCCGCAGTTCATGGAAATCCTGCGCCCACTGTGGCTGGCCCTGTTGCTGGCCTTCTGGGCACTGGCCTTGCCGCACAAGGTCGGCATGGTCACCGCCTGGTGTCTGGGCCTGGCCGAGGATGTGCTCTATGGCACGCTGCTGGGGCAGAACGCGCTGATCCTGACGTTGATCACCTTCCTGGTGCTGTCGCTGCAACAACGCCTGCGAATGTTCCCCATGTGGCAACAGTGCCTGGTGATCCTGGTGATCTTTGGCCTGGCGCAACTGGTGCAACTGTGGCTCAGCGCACTGACCGGCAATCGCCAGCCGACCCTGGCCCTGGTGCTGCCGGCTCTGGTCAGCGCCTTGCTCTGGCCTTGGGTGAGCTTCGGTTTGCGTGGCCTGCGTTTGCGTTTCAAAATCAACTGATTCGGTCAGGCATTGGCCTTGATAGGGAGATGTCTTGATGAAGCCGCTTTACCTCGCCTCAGGCTCACCGCGTCGGCGTGAGCTGCTCACGCAGATCGGCGTACCGTTTACCGCCGTCAGCGCGGACATCGACGAAACTCCCCTGGCTCACGAAACCCCATCGGCCTATGTCGAGCGCTTGGCGCGCGGCAAGGCCGAGGCTGGGCGACGGGCCCTGCGCGCCGATGTGGATGGCTGCGTGCTGGGCGCCGACACCGCCGTGGTGCTGGATGGGCGGATTCTCGGCAAGCCACTGGACCAGGCCGACGCCATGACGATGCTCTTGAGCCTGTCCGGTCGCGAACATGAAGTACTGACCGCCATCGCCATACTGGATGGGCAGCATTGCGAATCTCGCGTGGTGCGCAGCCTGGTGCGCTTTCGTTCGATCACGGAGCAGGAAGCGGCGGCCTACTGGGCCAGTGGCGAACCCCGGGACAAGGCCGGCGGCTATGGCATCCAGGGTTTGGGGGCGGTTTTTGTCGCCGGGCTTGAGGGCAGTTATTCGGCCGTGGTCGGCCTGCCGCTGTGCGAAACCGCAGAACTACTGGGCCATTTCGGCATACCCTGTTGGCAAACCTTGAGCGCGCGCTGAGCGCCGTCTGACTGATGCGGCCATAATCGTGAACATGCCTGAACGAGACCCTGCCATGAGTGAAGAGATCCTGATCAACATCACGCCGATGGAATCGCGCGTGGCGGTGGTTGAAAACGGTGTGCTGCAAGAGGTCCACGTCGAGCGCACGCAAAAGCGTGGCATCGTCGGCAATATCTATAAAGGCAAGGTGGTGCGGGTGCTGCCGGGCATGCAGGCGGCCTTCGTCGATATAGGCCTGGACCGCGCGGCGTTCATCCATGCGTCGGAAATTTCCATGCGCGAAGGGCCGGCCGTGGAGAGCATCAGCGCGCTGGTCCATGAAGGCCAGAGCCTGGTAGTGCAGGTCACCAAGGACCCCATCGGCTCCAAGGGCGCGCGCCTGACCACGCAACTGTCGATTCCGTCACGCTACCTGGTGTACATGCCGCGCACCGCCCACGTCGGCATTTCCCTGAAAATCGAAGACGAAGCCGAGCGCGAGCGCCTCAAGCAGGTGGTCAGCGACTGCGTGGAAAAAGAAGGCATCAAGGAAGCCGGTGGTTTCATCCTGCGTACCGCCGCCGAAGGGGCCGGGGCCGATGAAATCCTCATGGACATCCGCTACCTGCGCAGGCTCTGGGACCAGATCGCCGCGCAGATCAAGACCATCGCCACCCCCAGCGTGATCTACGAAGACCTGGGCCTGGCGCTACGTACGCTGCGGGATCTGGTCAGCCCCAAGATCGAGAAAATTCGCATCGACTCCCGGGAAACCTTCCAGAAAACCACCCAGTTCGTCGCCGAGCTGATGCCGGAAATCGCCGACCGCCTCGAGCATTACCCTGGCGAGCGACCGATTTTCGATCTGTATGGCGTCGAAGATGAAATCCAGAAGGCCCTGGAACGCAAGGTGCCGCTCAAGTCCGGCGGTTACCTGGTGGTCGATCCGGCCGAAGCCATGAGCACCATCGACGTCAACACCGGAGCGTTCGTCGGCCATCGCAACCTGGAAGAAACTATCTTCAAGACCAACCTGGAAGCCGCCACCGCCATCGCCCGGCAACTGCGCCTGCGTAACCTGGGCGGGATCATCATCATCGACTTCATCGACATGGAAGATGAAGAGCACCAGCGCCAGGTGCTGCGGACCCTGGAAAAACAACTCGAACGCGATCACGCCAAGACCAACATCATCGGGATCACCGAGTTGGGCTTGGTGCAGATGACCCGCAAGCGCACCCGCGAAAGCCTTGAGCAGGTGCTGTGCGAACCGTGCAGCAGTTGCCAGGGCCGCGGCAAGCTCAAGACTCCGGAAACCGTGTGTTACGAAATCTTCCGCGAAATCCTCCGGGAGGCGCGCGCCTACCAGGCGACCGGCTATAGAGTGTTGGCCAACCAGAAAGTGGTCGATCGCCTGCTCGACGAGGAGTCAGGTAATGTCGCGGAGTTGGAAGCATTTATCGGGCGCACGATTCGCTTCCAGGTGGAAACCATGTATTCCCAGGAACAATACGACGTGGTGTTGCTCTGAAGAGCTTGGGAAGCGGCGGGCCCGCGGATTTGATTGTCTTTGCCAGGGGAGCCCACTGACATGGAGCGTCTGACACGCATGATGGCGACGCTGACCCGTTGGGGGCTGGGTCTGTGCGCGCTGCTGTTGGTGCTGCTGGCGTTGTACGTCAGCCTCGGTCGCGAGCTGGTCCCGCTGGTAGCCGAATACCGTGCCGAGGTCGAGACCCGGGCCGGCGCAGCCCTGGGCATGCCCGTGCACATCGGCAGCCTCGACGGTAGCTGGAGCGGCCTGGCGCCGATCCTGGCGGCGCGCGACGTGGTGGTTGGCGAAGGCCCCAACGCCCTGCACCTGGACCAGGTGCGGGCCGTACCTGACCTGTGGGACAGCCTGTTGGCACGTCAGGTGCGCATCGCCCACCTGGAAGTCAGCGGTCTGAAGATCAGCCTCAAGGAGAGCGCCGACGGCAAGTGGGCCCTGGAAGGCTTGCCGGTGCAGGGCGATCAGCCCCTCGATCCGCAGCAATTGCTCGAACGCATGCAAATGGTTTCCAAGCTCTCGGTGCTCGATAGCCAGGTGACCTTGCAACCCGTCGAGCAACCACCGCTGACCCTGACCTACGTCGGCTTGAGCCTGCGCATCGGCGCCACCCGCCAGCGCCTGGATGCCCGCCTGACCCTGCCGGACGGCCAGCCGGTGGCGATCAACCTGCGTACCCGCCTGCGTGCCAGCGACTGGAAGAATGGTCAGGCCGATGCCTACTTGAGCCTGCCGCAAAGCGACTGGTCCAAATGGCTGCCGAAACGCCTGACCCAGCAATGGAATTTCTCCCAGATCAAGGCCGGCGGTGAGTTCTGGCTCAGTTGGGGCGAGGGCACGGTGCAAAGCGCGGCCATGCGCTTGAACGCACCGCAGCTCCAGGGCGCCTACGGCGAACGCAAGCCTGTGCAGATCCACAACCTGGCCCTCAACGGCTATTTCCAGCGCGGCAGCCAAGGGTTCACCGCAACCTTCGATTCCCTGGCGATGAACCTGGGCGAGACCCGCTGGGAATCGCGCCTGCAGCTGCAACAGAGTGCCGCCAGCGAAAAGACCGAGGAGCGCTGGCATCTGCAGGCCGACCGCCTCGACTTGACCCCGCTCACGCCTTTGCTCAATGCCCTGGCACCGCTGCCCGAGGGCCTGGCGACGACCATTGACCGTCTCAAGGTCACCGGTGGCCTGCGCAACGTGTTGCTGGACTACCGGCCGCAGAACACCGGTGACCAGAAAATCAGCTTCGCCACCAACCTGGACACCGTGGGCTTTGATGCCTATCGCGGTGCTCCGGCGGCGCGCAACGTCTCCGGGAGCTTGAGCGGTGACCTGGGCGGCGGCGAGCTGCGCATGGACAGCAAGGATTTTTCCCTGCACCTGGACCCGATCTTCGCCAAGCCCTGGCAGTACCTGCAGGCCAACGCCCGGCTGACCTGGAAGCTCGACAAGCAAGGATTCACCCTGATCGCGCCGTATCTGAAGGTGCTGGGCGAGGAGGGCCGGATTGCCGGCGACTTCCTGATCCGCCTGCATTTCGACCACAGCCAGGAAGACTACATGGACCTGCGGGTCGGCCTGGTGGACGGTGACGGACGCTACACCGCCAAGTACCTGCCGGCGGTCCTCAGCCCGGCGCTGGATGAGTGGCTGCGCACGGCCATCGTCAAGGGCGCGGTGGACGAGGGCTTTTTCCAGTACCAAGGCTCGCTGAATAAAGGTGCCGGGGACGCGGACCGCAGCATCAGCCTGTTTTTCAAGGTGCATGACGCCGAGCTGGCGTTCCAGCCGGGCTGGCCTTCGGTCAGCAAGGTCAGCGGCGATGTCTTCGTCGAAGACAGCGGCGTGCGCATCTTCGCCAGCCAAGGGCAACTGCTCGATACCCAGGTCAAGGATGTGTCGGTGAACATTCCCCATGTGCCGACCGGGCAGAGTTCTCATCTGCTGCTGGACGGCGGGTTCGCCGGAGGGCTGGGCGACGGCCTGAAAATCCTCCAGACGGCACCGATCGGGACCGCCGAGACGTTCGCCGGCTGGGAAGGCGAGGGCGACCTGCAAGGCGGCGTGAAGCTCGATATCCCGCTGGTCAAAGGCGAGCAACCGAAGATCCTGGTGGACTTCGCCACCGACAAGGCCCGCCTCAAGCTCAGCGAACCGGCGTTGGAGCTGACTCAGCTCAAGGGCGATTTCCGCTTCGACAGCAACAAGGGCTTGAGCGGCAAGGGCATCAGCGCCCGGGCATTCGACCGGCCTGTGACCGCGCAGATTTTCGCTGAGGGCCGTGCCGGCGCGCTCAATACGCGGGTCGCTGCGTCCGGGCAGGTGGAGATCAAGAAACTCAGCAGTTGGCTGAATGTCACCCAGCCGTTGCCGGTATCCGGTGTCGTGCCCTACCAGTTGCAAGTAATCCTCGACGGTGCCGACAGCCAGTTGTCGGTCAGTTCCAACCTCAAGGGCGTGGCCGTCGACCTGCCGGCACCTTTTGGCATGGCCGCCGATGTCGGGCGTGACACGGTGTTTCGCATGACCCTGCAAGGGCCGGAGCGGCGTTATTGGGTCGATTATGGCGACCTGGCCAGCTTCACTTACGCTGCACCGAGCGGGAAAATCGCCGACGGTCGCGGCGAGTTGTTGCTGGGTGCCGGTGATGCGGTCCTGCCTGGGGCCAAGGGGTTGCGACTGCGCGGCAAACTGTCGGAACTGGACGTAAGCCCGTGGCAGGACCTGGTGAACAAGTACGCCGGTCAGGATCCGGGCGGCAGCGCCAAGCAACTGCTCAGCAGCGTCGATCTGAGCGTCGGCAAGCTCACGGCCATGGGCACCACCCTGGACCAGGCGTCGGTGCAACTGGACCGCAAGCCGGACGCCTGGGCCTTGCGCCTCGACAGCCAGCAGGCCAAGGGCAACGTCAGCCTGCCGGATGCGAAGGCCGCCCCGATTGGTATCAAGCTTGATTATGTTCGCCTGCCAGCCACGGACCCGACGGTCCAGGCGGATGAAAACGCACCGGACCCGTTGGCGTCGGTCGATCCCGGGAAAATCCCGGCCATGGATATTGCCATCGACCAATTGTTCCAGGGCCCCGATCTTATCGGTGCGTGGTCGTTGAAAGTGCGCCCGACCGCCAAGGGCATCGCGCTGAACAATCTGGACATGGGCCTCAAGGGCATGGTGTTGAACGGCAGTGGCGGCTGGGAAGGCGTGCCCGGTTCCACCAGCAGTTGGTACAAGGGCCGTATCAGCGGCAAGAACCTGGGCGATGTGCTCAAGGGCTGGGGCTTTGCCCCGAGCGTGACCAGCCAGGAATTCCGCCTGGATGTCGATGGTCGCTGGCCCGGTTCGCCGGCGTGGGTTGCCACCAAGCGCTTTTCCGGCAGCCTCGACGCGTCGCTGAGCAAGGGCCAGTTCGTCGAAGTCGAAGGCAGCGCCCAGGCGTTGCGGGTATTTGGACTGCTGAACTTCAACTCCATCGGCCGACGCTTGCGCCTGGACTTCTCCGACCTGTTCGGCAAGGGCTTGAGCTACGATCGGGTCAAGGGGCTGCTGGTGGCGAGCGACGGTGTATACGTAACCCGCGAACCCATTACCCTGACCGGGCCGTCGAGCAACCTGGAACTCAACGGCACGCTGGACATGGTGGCCGACCGGGTCGACGCCAAGCTGCTGGTGACACTGCCGGTGACCAACAACCTGCCGATCGCCGCGCTGATCGTTGGCGCACCGGCGGTGGGTGGGGCGCTGTTTCTGATCGACAAACTGATCGGTGACCGCGTCGCGCGATTTGCCAGCGTAAGATACGACGTCAAGGGGCCGTGGAAAGAGCCGAAGATCACCTTCGACAAGCCGTTCTGACAGTTCGACGCCAACCCCCTTGTGGGAGCGGGCCTGTGGGAGAAAAGTTTGCTCGCGATTGCGGTGTATCAACCAGCCTATATGTTGGATGTACCTGCCTCATCGCGAGCAAGCTTTGCTCCCACACCCGCCTTGGGCGAGGACAAAAATGAGGGATGCACCATGCCAGTCGCAGTGATTCAAATGGTCAGCCAAAGCGATGTGCTCGCCAACCTGGCGCGCGCCCGTGTGCTGCTGGAGCAGGCTGCCGCCGGCGGCGCGAGGCTGGCAGTGCTGCCCGAGAATTTTGCCGCGATGGGACGCCGGGACATCGCCGAGATCGGTCGTGCCGAAGCCTTTGGTCAGGGACCGATCCTGCCCTGGTTGAAACAGGTCGCCCGTGACCTCAAGTTATGGATTGTGGCCGGCACGTTGCCGTTACCGCCGGTGGATCAGCCCGAGGCCAGGTCCCATGCCTGTTCGTTGCTGGTGGACGACCAAGGCCAGATCGTCGCGCGCTACGACAAGCTGCACCTGTTCGATGTGGATGTGGCGGACAATCGCGGGCGCTATCGCGAGTCGGATGACTATGCTTATGGTGCCAACGTGGTGGTTGCCGATACTCCAGTGGGGCGGGTGGGCCTGACGGTCTGTTATGACTTGCGGTTCCCGGAGCTCTACAGCGAGCTGCGAGCTGCCGGGGCCGAGCTGATCACGGCGCCCTCGGCGTTCACCGCGGTGACTGGCGCCGCCCATTGGGACGTGCTGATCCGCGCCCGGGCGATCGAGACCCAGTGCTATGTGCTGGCGGCTGCCCAGGGCGGCCTGCATCCGGGGCCACGGGAAACCTTTGGCCATGCCGCGATTGTCGACCCGTGGGGCCGCGTGCTGGCACAACAGGATCAAGGCGAGGCCGTGCTGCTGGCCGAGCGCGACAACAATGAACAGGCGTCCATCCGGGCGCGCATGCCGGTGGCTAGCCATCGGCGCTTTTTCTCGCAGGGCGCTCGACAGCGACCTGTCCAAGACGACGAATTCAAGGCGTAAATCATATGAGCGGGTTGTTGTCCTCAGTCAGTGAACACCTTTTAGCCCCCGGCGGCGTAACCCTCGAAAGCCTGCAAGGCGTGCTGGGCGACCTGGCCGGCCCGGGCATCGATGCCGCCGACCTGTATTTCCAGGGGCAGATCTCCGAGTCCTGGTCGCTGGAAGACGGCATCGTCAAGGAAGGCAGTTTCAACCTTGACCAGGGCGTGGGCGTGCGCGCCCAGTCCGGGGAAAAGACCGGTTTTGCCTATAGCAACGCCATCACCCTCGAAGCCCTCGGTGCGGCTGCCCGTGCGGCCCGCTCGATCTCCCGGGCCGGGCAGAATGGCACGGTCCAGGCGTTCAGCAGCCAGGACGTGGCGCAGTTGTATGCGCCGGACAACCCGCTGGAAGTCATGAGCCGCGCCGAAAAAGTCGAGTTGCTCAAGCGCATCGACGTCGCGACCCGGGCCCTCGACCCGCGCATCCAGCAAGTGACGGTGAGCATGGCCGGGGTCTGGGAACGGATCCTCGTGGCCTCCACCGACGGCGGCCTGGCGGCGGACGTGCGGCCCCTGGTGCGGTTCAACGTCAGCGTGATCGTCGAGCAGAACGGTCGTCGTGAGCGTGGCGGCCATGGCGGCGGTGGACGCACCGACTACCGTTATTTCCTCAGCGAAGACCGCGCCATGGGTTACGCCCGCGAAGCGCTGCGCCAGGCGCTGGTCAACCTGGAGGCGATCCCGGCCCCGGCCGGTACATTGCAGGTGGTATTGGGTTCCGGCTGGTCCGGCGTGCTCCTGCACGAAGCGGTGGGGCACGGCCTGGAAGGCGATTTCAACCGCAAGGGCAGCTCGGCCTACAGCGGGCGCATGGGTGAAATGGTCGCCTCGAAACTCTGCACCATTGTCGATGACGGCACCCTGGCCGGACGTCGCGGTTCCCTGAGCGTCGATGACGAAGGCACGCCGACCGAGTGCACCACGCTGATCGAGAACGGCGTGCTCAAGGGCTACATGCAAGACAAGCTCAACGCCCGCCTGATGGGCGTGGCCCGTACCGGCAACGGTCGCCGCGAATCCTACGCGCACCTGCCGATGCCGCGCATGACCAACACCTACATGCTGGGTGGCCAAAGCGATCCGGCGGAAATCATTGCCTCGGTGAAAAAAGGCATCTATTGCGCCAACCTCGGCGGTGGCCAAGTGGACATCACCAGCGGCAAGTTCGTGTTCTCCACCAGCGAGGCCTACCTGATCGAGGACGGCAAGATCACCGCGCCGGTCAAGGGCGCGACCCTGATCGGCAATGGGCCGGAGGCGATGAGCAAGGTGTCGATGGTCGGTAACGACCTGGCGCTGGACAGTGGCGTGGGGACGTGTGGCAAGGATGGGCAATCGGTGCCGGTAGGCGTCGGCCAACCGACCCTGAAGATCGATGCGATTACCGTGGGTGGCACGGGCGCATGAAAATGCTCAGGGGCTTGCGCGAGTCATCGTGGCGAGGGAGCTTGCTCCCGCTGGGCTACGCAGTAGCCCCGATGCGGTTGCTGCGCAACCGAGCGGGAGCAAGCTCCCTCGCCACGGAAACCTCTTGCAGGAGGGTAAAGCTGTTAGTGATCAGCGCAAGCCGCGTTGAGTCTCGTCCAGCTCACGGATGTATTTGAAGATTTTACGGCTCGAGGCTGGTGGCTTGTTTTGCGCCAGTTCGTGCTGGGCCTGACGGATCAGGGAGCGCAATTGCTGGCGATCGGCCTCCGGGTAGTCGATGACGAATTTTTCCAGCACACCGTCATCGCCGGCGATCAAGCGATCGCGCCAGCGTTCCAGGTTATGGAAGCGTTCGTTGTACTGCCGGGTGGAGGCATCGAGTTGATCGAGCAGAACCAGGATGGCGTCAGTGTCCTGATCGCGCATCAGTTTGCCGATGAATTGCAGGTGCCGTTTACGCGCGATATTCGCGGTGTGCTTGGGCGCATCGGCCAGGGCCCGGCGCAAGGCGTCGGTCAAAGGCAGTTTGGCCAGCAAGTCAGGCTTGAGTGTTGTCAGGCGCTCGCCGAGGTCAACCAGAGCATGCAGCTCGCGTTTGACCTGGGATTTGCTTTTTTCACCCTCGTAGAGGGAGTCGTCGTAAGAATCAACCATGGTGGCAGTCCGCAAAGAAACGCCGCCATGATAACCAGTCGGGGGCCGCTTGTCCGGCCCGGTCGCTCGAAGGCCATTACCGAGAGCAGAATTTGAGTGGAGAACACCATGAGTGCAGTTCAGAGCGTCGGCCCGCAAGCATTGCCGGCACTGCAGGAACAAGTCGAGCAGATCCTTGCCGAAGCCAAGCGACAGGGCGCCAGTGCCTGTGAGGTGGCGGTGTCCCTGGAGCAGGGGCTGTCGACCTCGGTGCGCCAGCGCGAGGTGGAAACCGTCGAATTCAATCGCGACCAGGGCTTTGGCATCACCTTGTACGTGGGCCAGCGCAAGGGCTCGGCCAGCACCTCGGCCAGCGGTCCGGAGGCCATTCGTGAAACCGTCGCCGCGGCACTGGCGATTGCCAAGCACACCTCCGAAGACGAAGCCTCGGGCCTGGCCGACGCCGCACTGATGTGCAAGGAGCAGCGAGACTTCGACCTGTTCCACGCCTGGGACATCACCCCTGAACAGGCCATCGAGCAGGCACTGCGCTGCGAAGCGGCAGCATTCGATGCCGACTCGCGGATCAAGAACGCCGACGGCACGACGCTCAATACTCACCAGGGCTGCCGGGTCTACGGTAACAGCCACGGCTTCATCGGCGGTTATGCGTCGACCCGCCACAGCCTCAGTTGCGTCATGATCGCTGAAGCCGACGGCCAGATGCAGCGCGATTACTGGTATGACGTGAACCGCCAGGGCACCCTGCTGGCGGACCCGGTAAGCATCGGCCAGAAAGCCGCGCAACGGGCGGCCAGCCGCCTGGGCGCGCGGCCGGTGCCGACCTGCGAAGTGCCGGTGCTGTTTGCCGCCGAGCTGGCCGGTGGCTTGTTTGGCAGCTTCCTGTCGGCGGTGTCCGGCGGCAACCTGTACCGCAAGTCGTCGTTCCTCGAAGGCGCGCTGGGCCAGAAACTGTTTCCGGAATGGATGACCATCGACGAACGTCCGCACCTGATGCAGGCCATGGGCAGCTCGGCGTTCGACGGCGATGGCCTGGCCACCTACGCCAAGCCGTTCGTGGAAAACGGCGAACTGGTGTCCTACATCCTCGGTACCTATTCGGGCCGCAAGCTCGGCATGCCGAGCACGGCCAATGCCGGTGGCGTGCATAACCTGTTCGTGACCCATGGCGAAGAAGACCAGGCGGTCTTGCTGCGACGCATGGGGCGTGGCCTGCTGGTGACCGAACTGATGGGCCACGGCCTGAACATGGTCACCGGGGACTATTCCCGTGGCGCGGCGGGTTTCTGGGTCGAGAATGGCGAGATCCAGTTCCCGGTCCAGGAAGTGACCATCGCCGGGAACATGCGCGATATGTTCAAGCAGATCCTGGCCGTGGGCAACGACCTGGAACTGCGCAGCAACATCCGCACCGGTTCGGTACTGATCGAGCGGATGACGGTGGCGGGGAGCTGATACCCATCCCACAAAAAAGGGCGCGTCATCCGCTGGGTGACGCGCCTTTTTTGTGTCCGCGGAAATCCTTGTGGCGAGGGGATTTATCCCCGCTGGGGTGCGAAGCGCCCCCAAAAAACTGACACAGCGGTGCGTCTGGAAGATTGTTGGGGGGCCGCTACGCGCCCCAGCGGGGATAAATCCCCTCGCCACAATGCGATCTTCATCAGGCTTGTGTTGCTTCTTATTATCATCTAATAATGAATCTCATTCGCCGAGCGAGCCCCCGGTCATGAGTTCTGCCCTGCACGAACAACCCTACCTTGAAAGCTGGCGCTGGATGAGTCGCCAGATCCGTTGCGCGCTGAACCCTGACGAGCCGCGGCTGATCGAGCACTACCTGGCTGAGGGCCGCTATCTGGCCTGCTGCACCACGACATCGCCGTGGATGATTTCCGAAACCGCCTTGCGCTTGTTGCTCGACACCGCCTCCGACGTCGCGCTGCCCTGGCATTGGCGCAATCTCTGCCTCGACCAGGCCTGGCGCCCCTTGCGCGACCTCGAACGACAATCACTGTGCCGCTGCCGCCTCGAGCGCTGGCAGCGCCATGCCTGGGCGCTGGCGACCTGCGCCCTGGAGCCGTCGATTTCTCTTATTGAACTGGTGCAAGGATCTCCCGATGAGTAATACCCGTATCGAACGCGACAGCATGGGCGAACTGCAAGTCCCGGTGGACACCCTCTACGGTGCACAGACCCAGCGTGCCGTGGATAACTTCCCGGTCAGCGGCCAGCGTATGCCGGCGCAGTTCATCCGCGCCCTGATCCTGGCCAAGGCGGCGGCCGCCCGGGCCAACGTAGAGCTGGAGCAAATCAGTCCAGCCCAGGGCAAGGCCATCGTCGATGCGTCCCTGGGGCTGCTCGAAGGCCGGTTCATGGACCATTTTCCGGTGGACATCTTCCAGACCGGCTCCGGCACCAGCTCCAACATGAACGCCAACGAAGTGATCGCCACCCTCGCCAGTCGCCTGCTGGGAGAAGCGATCAATCCGAACGACCACGTCAATTGCGGCCAGAGCAGCAACGACATCATCCCCACCAGCATTCATGTCAGCGCTGCGCTGGCCTTGCATGAGCAGTTGCTGCCGGCACTGTTGCACCTGGTGCAGGTGATCGAGCGCAAGGCCGAGCAGGTCCACCCGTTCATCAAGACCGGCCGCACCCACCTGATGGATGCCATGCCGGTGCGCCTGAGCCAGGTGCTCGACGGTTGGGCGCAGCAGCTCAAGGCCAATATCGGTCACTTGCAGGATTTGCTCCCGAGCCTGCAATCCCTGGCCCAGGGCGGCACGGCGGTCGGTACCGGGGTCAACGCCCATCCACGCTTCGCCGAACTGTTCAGCCAACAACTGACGCAATTAACCCAGGTGCAATTCACCCCGGGCAAGAACCTGTTCGCGCTGATCGGTTCCCAGGACACCGCCGTCGCGGTTTCCGGGCAGCTCAAGACCACCGCCGTGTCGCTGATGAAAATCGCCAACGACCTGCGCTGGATGAATTCCGGACCGTTGGCGGGCCTGGGGGAGATCGAACTCGAAGGCTTGCAACCGGGTTCCTCGATCATGCCCGGCAAGGTCAATCCGGTGATTCCGGAGGCCACCGCGATGGTTGCGGCCCAGGTGATCGGCAACGACACGGTGATCACTATCGCCGGTCAATCGGGCAACTTCGAATTGAACGTGATGCTGCCGATCATTGCCCAGAACCTGCTGAGCAGCATCGCCCTGATGTCCACCGCCAGCCGCTTGCTGGCGGACAAGGCCATCGCCACATTCAAGGTCAACGAGGCCAGGCTCAAGGAAGCGTTGTCACGCAACCCGATCCTGGTGACCGCCCTGAATCCGATCATCGGTTACCAGAAGGCCGCTGAAATCGCCAAGAAGGCTTACCAGCAAGGCCGGCCGGTCATCGATGTCGCCCTGGAACACACCGACCTGACACGCAGCGAACTCGAAGTCCTGCTGGACCCGGAGAAGCTCACCGCCGGCGGCGTGTAATCCCGACACCTGTGTGGAGGACTCATCATGGAACACTGGAAACGTACGATCGAACGGGCCAATCGCTGTTTCATGCAGGGTGAGCTGGTAGATGCCCGCGAAGCCTACCTGCAAGCCCTGGCCCTGGCACAGGTGCTGTTCGAGCGCTGGGCGGATGCCGACGAAGCCGTGGCCGCCTGCGTCGTCTCCCACCACAACCTGGCGGACCTGCACTTGCGCCTGAACCAGCCGGAGGAGAGCGCCGAGTACTTGTGTGCGATCCACCAACGGTTGTTGCAGACGATCCAGGACGAACGTCTGGCGCCGGCCCTGCGCGCCGCCGCGCTGCGCCAGAGCCACAAGACCTATGTCGAACTGCTGAGTTTCATCAGCGAGCACGGTGAATACCCTCGCACCCAGCGCCTGCTGCACTGCAACGCCGCCGCGCCCCGGCAGCGCAATGCCCCTCTTCACCATGGAGTTCATTGAAAATGGCTTTTACCTTGCCTGCATTGCCCTACGCCTACGACGCCCTGGAACCGCACATCGATGCGCAAACCATGGAGATCCACTACACCAAGCATCACCAGACCTATATCAATAACCTCAACGCGGCGATGGACGGCACTGAATACGCCGGGTGGCCCATCGAAAAGCTGGTGTCCAGCGTGGAACAGTTGCCGCCAAGCCTGCGGGCTGCGGTGATCAACCAGGGCGGTGGTCATGCCAACCATTCGTTGTTCTGGGAAGTGATGACGCCCCGAGGCGGCGGCCAGCCCGATGGTGCCCTGGCGGCGGCGATCGAAGCGCAACTGGGCGGTATCGAGCGTTTCAAGGAAGCCTTCACCAAAGCGGCGCTGACCCGTTTCGGCAGCGGCTGGGCCTGGTTGAGCGTGACTGCGCAAAAGACCCTGGTGGTAGAAAGCAGCGGCAACCAGGACAGCCCGCTGATGAACGGCAACACACCGATTCTTGGCCTGGACGTCTGGGAGCACGCCTATTACCTGCGCTACCAGAACCGTCGTCCGGAATACATCAGCGCCTTCTACAACGTGATCAACTGGCCTGAGGTC
The DNA here is from genome assembly GCF_900115935.1 of Pseudomonas sp. 43mfcvi1.1. Classification (NCBI taxonomy): domain Bacteria; kingdom Pseudomonadati; phylum Pseudomonadota; class Gammaproteobacteria; order Pseudomonadales; family Pseudomonadaceae; genus Pseudomonas; species Pseudomonas sp. 43mfcvi1.1. The sequence goes on from NZ_UETT01000005.1 coordinate 225,916, forward strand.
GCCCGGCGCTACCAGGCTGCGCTGGCTACGAGCCCTTCCTGAAAATAACCCAAGGCTGACTATGGATACTCAAACACTGGCGATTGGAAGCGGACGGATGTTCCGCTATGCCTTGGGATCGTTGTTGCTGTTGGCCGGGATGACGTTGTTGGCGGCACAGGGCCTGGCATGGCTGGACCTGGAGCCAAGGCTGTTGCGTGCGCTCGAGGGTGGCGGGCTGTGCGCCTTGGGCACCGCGCTGGGGGCCGTGCCGGTGTTGGTCATCCGGCGCATGCCCCAGGCCGTCAGCGATTTGTTGCTGGGCTTCGGTGCCGGGGTGATGCTCGCCGCCACGGCATTTTCGCTGATTGTGCCGGGCATTGCGGCGGCCGAGCAGTTGGGGCTAACCCCTTGGGCCGCCAGCGGTCTCATCAGTTTCGGCATTCTATTGGGCGCGTTCGGGCTGTACCTGGTGGACCGCAAGGTCTCGGCCAGCCCCGAAAGGCTTGTCGCGGTATCAGGACGGCCGATCATTGCGCCGAGGATATGGTTATTCGTGTTTGCCATCATCGCCCACAATATTCCCGAGGGCATGGCGGTGGGTGTGTCGGCGGGTGGCGGTATGCCGGATGCCGACAGCCTGGCGATGGGTATCGCCTTGCAGGATGTACCCGAGGGGCTGGTGATCGCCCTGGTGCTGGCTGCGGCGGGAATGTCGCGGGTCAAGGCATTCCTGATTGGCGCGGCGTCAGGGCTGGTCGAACCAGCGTTCGCGCTGCTGTGCGCCTGGTTGGTGAGCCTGGCCGAGATGCTCTTGCCCTTGGGGCTGGCGTTGGCAGCCGGGGCGATGCTCTTGGTGGTGACTCACGAGGTCATTCCCGAATCCCGTCGCAATGGCCACGAGAAACTGGCAAGCCTGGGGCTGTTGGTGGGGTTTTGTTTGATGATGGTGCTGGATACGGCGTTGGCGTGACAAGCGACGGGGCGTGAACACCGGCATCTGTGCTGGCGTGGTTTATCCGTGGCGAAGGGATCTGTGGGAGCAAGGCTTGCCCGCGATGCAGGCGCTGCGATTGTGCAGGTCGGCCGAGTTATCGTTCATCGCGAGCAAGCTTTGCTCCCACAAGAAATCCTCTCGTCACAATGAGTCTGCCCTGAGCTTGGGTCGGTTACTCGCCTTCGTCGAAGTACCTGTTGATCAAGTCCACCAGGGCATCCATCGCTTCTTGCGCTTGCTCCCCTTCAGTGCTCAGGTGGATCTTGGTGCCCTTGCCGGCGGCGAGCATCATCATCGCCATAATGCTTTTACCGTCGACCGCCGTCTCGGGTGTGCGGCCAACCCTGATGGTGGTGTCCTGGAACTGGCCGGCAACCCCGACGAACTTGGCCGACGCTCGGGCATGCAAACCCAGCTTGTTGATGATTTCAATTTCCCGAGCAGGCATCGCGATGTGAATCCTTTAGCTGAGGTCGCGGTGGCGAACCTGGACATTCTTCAGGGATTGTTGCAGGAGTTGACCCAGGCGTTCGGTCAGGTAGACGGAGCGGTGATGGCCGCCGGTGCAACCGATGGCGATCGTGACATAGGCCCGGTTGCTCGCGGCAAAGCGGGGCAGCCATTTGAGCAGGTAGCTGGAGATGTCCTGGTACATTTCCTCGACATCCGGCTGTGCGGCCAGGTAGTCGATCACCGGCTGGTCGAGCCCGGACTGCTCGCGCAATTCCGGTTTCCAATAAGGGTTGGGCAGGCAGCGCACATCGAATACCAGGTCGGCGTCTACTGGCATGCCACGCTTGAAGCCGAACGACTCCACCAGGAACGCCGTGCCCGGCTCCGGCTGGTTGAGCAGGCGCAGCTTGATCGTGTCGCGCAACTGATACAGGTTCAGGTGCGTGGTGTTGACCTTCAGGTCCGCCAGGTCGGCGATTGGCCCCAACAGCTGGCTTTCATCCTCGATGGCTTCGGCCAGGGAGCGGTTGGCATTGCTCAGCGGATGGCGCCGACGGGTTTCGGAAAAGCGCTTGAGCAGTGTCTCTTCATCGGCATCCAGGTACAGCACGTCGCACTGGATATGCCGGCTGCGCACTTCCTCGAGCAGTTCAGGAAAACGCGACAGGTGGCTTGGCAGGTTGCGCGCATCGATGGACACCGCCACCAGCGGCTGCGCCAGCTCGGTGTGGATCAGGGCGCGCTCGGCCAGTTCCGGCAGCAGGCCGGCGGGCAGGTTGTCGATGCAATAGTAGCCGCTGTCCTCAAGCACATTGAGGGCAGTGCTTTTACCGGAGCCGGAGCGGCCACTGACGATGATCATGCGCATTTTTAATGACCGTTCTGCTCGTCCAGGACCACCTGGTACAAAGCTTCGTTACTCGGTGCGCTGCGCAGTTTTTCGCGCACTTCCTTGCGGTCCAGCATGCTGGCAATCTGGCGCAGCAGCTCGAGGTGCGCATCGGTCGCCGCTTCCGGTACCAGCAATACAAACAGCAGGTCGACCGGGGCGCCGTCGATGGCGTCGAAATCTATGGCGGCTTCAAGGTGCAGCAGCGCGCTGATCGGTGCGGCACAACCCTTGAGGCGGCAGTGGGGAATGGCGATACCGTTGCCAAAACCGGTGGAACCGAGTTTTTCACGGGCAACCAGGGCCTCGAAGACGTCCTGCATTTCCAGATCCGGCACTTCGCGGTGGATCAGGTTGGCAATTTGTTCGAGGGCTTTCTTTTTACTGCCACCCGGCGCGTTCACCAGGGAACGGCCGGGGGTCAGGATGGATTCTAGTCGGATCATGGATTGGGGGGGTTAACGACCGGTTGCGCCCTGGAGGAGGCTCTGGGTCTTTTCCTTATGCTTTTTGAGTTGGCGATCCAGCTTGTCGGTCAGCAGGTCAATCGCGGCATACATGTCTGTGTGCTCTGCGTTGGCAACCACTTCTCCGCCGGGGATATGCAGCGTGGCTTCGATTTTCTGCAGCAGCTTCTCGACGTTCATCGTGACCTGCACGTTGGTGATCTTGTCGAAATGCCTCTCCAATCGGTCGAGTTTTTCGCCGATGTAGGTGCGCAGGGGTTCGGTCACTTCCAGTTGGTGTCCACTGATGTTGACTTGCATACAGCTTCTCCTTCGTTGCCAGTGCATAAAGCGGCAGGCAGAAATGCCTGCCACTGGAACGCTGTGGCGTGGCCCGTTACATCAACCGCTTGCGTTCGCTCGAAGGCGCGATCCCGAGGGATTCGCGGTATTTGGCGACGGTGCGGCGGGCCACCTGAATGCCTTGTGCCTCCAGTAAACCAGCGATCTTGCTGTCACTCAACGGCTTTTTCTGATTTTCCGCGGCCACCAGTTTTTTGATGATCGCGCGGATGGCTGTGGACGAGCATTCGCCGCCTTCGGAGGTGCTGACGTGGCTGGAGAAAAAGTATTTCAATTCATAGATGCCCCGAGGGGTATGCATGAATTTCTGGGTGGTTACCCGGGAAATCGTCGACTCGTGCATGCCCACTGCCTCGGCAATGTCATGCAGGACCAACGGTTTCATCGCTTCGTCGCCATACTCCAGGAAGCCGCGCTGATGCTCGACGATCTGGGTGGCCACTTTCATCAGGGTTTCGTTGCGGCTTTGCAGGCTCTTGATGAACCAGCGCGCTTCCTGCAACTGGTTGCGCATGAAGGTGTTGTCGGCGCTGGTGTCGGCGCGTTTCACGAATCCGGCGTACTGGGCGTTGACCCGCAGCTTGGGCACCGACTCCTGGTTGAGCTCCACCAGCCAGCGATCGTTGTGCTTGCGCACGATCACGTCGGGGACCACGTATTCGGGTTCGGTGGATTCGATCTGCGAGCCGGGGCGTGGGTTGAGGCTCTGCACCAGTTCGATGACCTGGCGCAGCTCATCTTCCTTGAGCTTCATGCGCCGCATCAGTTGGCTGTAGTCGCGGCCACCCAGCAGGTCGATGTAATCGGTGACCAGTCGCTTGGCTTCGGTCAGCCAGGGTGTCTTGGCGGACAACTGGCGCAGTTGCAGCAACAGGCACTCGCCCAGGTTGCGGGCGCCGATGCCGGCTGGCTCGAACTGCTGGATGCGATGCAGGACAGCTTCGATCTCGTCCAGCTCGATGTCGAGCTCGGGATCGAAGGCTTCGAGGATTTCCTCGAGGGTCTCGTCCAGGTAGCCCTGGTTGTTGATGCAATCGATCAGGGTCACGGCGATCAGGCGATCGGTGTCGGACATCGGCGCCAGGTTCAGTTGCCACAGCAGGTGACTTTGCAGGCTCTCGCCGGCCGAGGTGCGGGTGGTGAAGTCCCACTCGTCGTCATCGCTGCTCGGCAGGTTGCTGGCGCTGGTCTGGTAGACGTCTTCCCAGGCCGTGTCCACGGGTAGTTCGTTGGGGATGCGTTCGTTCCATTCGCCATCCTCGAGGTTATCCACCGTCGGGGCGGCTTCCTGGTAGGACGGTTCCGGGATTTCGGTGTTGGTCTTCTGCTCGACGTTGTCGGCCAGCGGATCGGTGTTGTCGAAGTCGTCGCCTTCTTCCTGGCGTTCGAGCATCGGATTGGACTCCAGGGCCTCCTGGATTTCCTGTTGCAGGTCCAGGGTCGACAATTGGAGCAGGCGGATGGCCTGTTGCAGCTGCGGTGTCATCGTCAGCTGCTGGCCCATTCTCAAGACTAGCGATGGTTTCATGGCAGGGGCTTAACACCTTATTCGCCGGCGCACATGCGCCATCCACTACAGGGCGCCGAGGCGCCAAACTTAAGCAAATTATATGCCTGAAACTGAAGTGTTTGCCTAGAGCGTCGCCATAATAAAATTAAACGACGCTCGAGCGATTCGCCAGACACTTGTGCTTACAGGCGGAACTCGTGGCCCAGATACACTTCCTTGACCAGGTCATTGGCCAGGATGGCTGCGGAATCGCCTTCGGCGATCAGCTGGCCGTCATTGACAATGTAGGCGGTTTCGCAGATATCCAACGTCTCGCGCACGTTGTGGTCGGTGATCAGCACGCCGATTCCCTTGGCCTTGAGGTGATGGATGATCTGCTTGATGTCGCCCACCGAGATCGGGTCCACGCCGGCGAACGGTTCGTCGAGCAGTATGAACTTCGGCGCGGTGGCCAGGGCGCGGGCGATTTCCACGCGACGCCGTTCGCCACCGGACAGGCTCATGCCCAGGTTGTCGCGAATGTGGCTGATGTGGAACTCCTGCAACAGGCTTTCCAGCTCTTGGCGACGGCCGGCCTTGTCGAGTTCCTTGCGGGTCTCGAGGATCGCCATGATGTTGTCGGCAACCGACAGTTTGCGGAAGATCGACGCTTCTTGCGGCAAATAGCCGATACCGGCCTTCGCCCGGCCGTGCATCGGCTGGTGGCTGACATCCAGGTCGTCGATCAGCACGCGGCCCTGATCGGCCTGGACCAGGCCGACGATCATGTAGAAGCAGGTGGTCTTGCCTGCGCCGTTGGGGCCGAGCAGGCCGACGATCTGGCCGCTGTCGATGGACAGGCTGACATCACGCACGACTTGGCGGCTCTTGTAGCTCTTGGCCAGGTGCTGAGCTTTCAGAGTTGCCATTACTGGGCCTTCTGTTCGGTTTTCTTTTTCGGCTGGATCACCATATCGATCCGCGGACGCGACTCGGTCACCTTGCTGCCGGTGGCGCGACCGGCGCTGGCGAGTTTCTTGTTGGTGTCGTAGACGATCTTCTCGCCTTGGGTCACGTTGTTGTCCTTGTCGACCACCTTGGCGCGGTCGATCAGCACGACGCGATCCTGGGAGGCGTGGTACTGGATGGTTACCCCGTAGCCCTGCACAGGCTTGGTGTCGCCCGCGGTTTGCAGCTGTTCGAAATAGGCCAGGTTGCCCACCGAGGTCACTACGTCGATATCGCCGGACTGGGTGCGGGTGATGGTCACGGTATTGCCGGTAACCTTCATCGAGCCCTGGGTGATGATCACGTCGCCTTTATAGGTGGCGACGCCATTCTTGTCGTCGAGCTGGGCATCGTCGGCCTGGATACGGATAGGTTGGTTGCGGTCGTCGGGAAGAGCCCAGGCGCTCGCGCTTCCCAGTGCTGCGCCCAGACTGAGCAAAATAGGGAGGGTTTTAGCGAGCTTCATACTGTCCTCTTACGTTCGATAGCAGGTGTATCCTGCTTTCCTTCAAATACGCTTTCATTCCCGTGCCGGTCGATACACCCCCGGCGCCGTCGATTCTAACGGGTTGCTCGGTCTGCGCATATTCTTGCTGTGGGAACACGGTCATGCGTGTGCTGGTGATGATGGTCGTACGGTTTTTCTCGTCGGTTCGGGCGACGCGTACCGAGTCGATCAGTTCCACTTCGGTGCCGCCGGAGTTGACTTCGGCGTGTTCGCTCTGCACATGCCACGGAAACTCGGTGCCGCGGAACATGTTCAGGTCCGGCTTGGTCACCAGGGTAATATCAGTGGCCTTCACGTGGTCGACCTTGTCCGAGGTCATCTCGTACTGCACCTTGCCGTCGGGCAGGTACTGCAGGGTGTGCGTGTTGGTCGCGTACCAGTCGATCTTTTCCTCGACCTGGGCCGCAGGCTGGTCGAGGAACTGTTCGGGGCTGATGTTCCAATAGCCCACCGCCGCAAAAATCGCCGCGATACAGCCGAACACCACAATGGTGCGAATCTTCTTGCTCAGCATAAATGGCTCACAGGTACGCGGCGTTGGCCGCTTCGAGGCGGCCCTGGGCGCGCAGGATCAGTTCACAGAATTCGCGGGCCGCACCTTCGCCGCCGCGCGCCGTGGTGACGCCGTGGGCATGCTCGCGTACGAAGCTGGCCGCGTTGGCGACCGCCATGCCCAGGCCGACCCGGCGAATCACCGGCAGGTCTGGCAGGTCGTCACCGAGGTAGGCCACCTGTTCATAGCTTAGGTTGAGTTGCCCCAGAAGCTCGTCCAGCACCACCAGTTTGTCTTCGCGCCCCTGGTAAAGATGCGGGATACCGAGGTTCTTCGCGCGTCGCTCGACCACCGGGGTCTTGCGGCCGCTGATGATAGCGGTCTGCACGCCAGCGGCCATCAACATCTTGATGCCTTGGCCGTCGAGGGTGTTGAACGTCTTGAACTCGCTGCCGTCTTCGAGGAAGTACAGGCGTCCGTCGGTCAGTACGCCGTCCACATCGAAAACCGCCAGCTTGATGGCTTTGCCGCGTTGCAACAGGTCTGTGTTCATTTACATGACTCCGGCACGCAGCAGATCGTGCATGTTCAGGGCGCCCACCGGACGGTCTTCGTCGTCGACGACCACCAGGGCGCTGATCTTGTGGTCTTCCATGATTTTCAGGGCCTCGGCGGCGAGCATCTCGGCGCGGGCGGTCTTGCCGTGGGGCGTCATGACTTGCTCGATGGTCGCGCTGTGGATGTCGATGGTGCGGTCCAGGGTGCGGCGCAGGTCGCCGTCGGTAAAGATCCCGGCGAGCTTGCCGTCGGCCTCCAGGATAACGGTCATGCCCAGTCCCTTGCGGGTCATCTCCATGAGCGCGTCCTTGAGCAGCGTGCCGCGCAGCACCTGCGGCAACTCCTCGCCGGCGTGCATCACGTTTTCGACTTTCAGCAGCAGGCGACGGCCAAGGGCGCCACCGGGATGGGAGAAAGCGAAGTCTTCGGCGGTGAAGCCCCGGGCTTCCAGCAGCGCCACGGCCAGGGCATCGCCCATGACCAGGGCGGCGGTAGTGGAGGAGGTCGGTGCCAGGTTCAACGGGCAGGCTTCGTGTTCGACATGGACATTGAGATTCACTTCGGCGGCCTTGGCCAGCGGCGAGTCCGGGTTGCCGGTGATGCTGATCAACTGGATGCCCAGGCGCTTGATCAGCGGCAGCAGGGTGATGATCTCATTGGTGGAGCCGGAGTTGGACAGGGCCAGGATGATGTCGTCCCGGGTGATCATGCCCATGTCCCCGTGGCTGGCTTCGGCCGGATGGACAAAAAAAGCCGTGGTGCCGGTACTGGCGAGCGTGGCGGCGATCTTGTTGCCGATGTGCCCGGACTTGCCCATGCCGACCACGACCACGCGGCCCTTGCTGGCCAGAATCATCTCGCAGGCGCGTACGAAATCAGCGTCGATATGGGGCAGCAAGCCTTGCACGGCTTCGAGCTCGAGGCGGATGGTACGTTGTGCCGATTGAATCAGGTCGCTGGATTGGCTCATGTCAGAAATCGTATAGCCCGATGAAAAGGCGGCGATTATAGCGGCAATGAACAATTCCCTCACGTAAGTTCGTCATGCTTTGTTCGAGGAGCCGCAATGTTCGACATAAAATGTAGCTTTTTACCTTAAGCCAGGCTTAACGGACGGGGAGGTGGCCTTGGGCGCTTGGCTGTTGCAGTGATATAGTTCGCCGCCGGTTCGCACGCCCGGCGGTACCGGCGCTTGTCGGCTGCCAGGGCATTCGAATGTGAGGCTGCATCGCAAGGAGTTTAGATGAGTGCCGACAACGCCTACGCGGTCGAGCTGAAGGGACTGTCCTTCAAGCGAGGGACGCGCAGCATTTTCAATGACATCGATATTCGCATTCCGCGCGGCAAGGTCACCGGCATCATGGGGCCTTCCGGGTGTGGCAAGACCACGCTGCTGAGGTTGATGGGCGCACAACTGCGGCCCAGCGCCGGCGAAGTCTGGGTCAATGGTCAGAATCTTCCCGAGTTGTCTCGCAGCGACCTGTTCGATGCGCGCAAGCACATGGGCGTGCTGTTCCAGAGTGGCGCGCTGTTTACCGATCTCGACGTATTCGAGAACGTGGCGTTCCCGCTGCGGGTCCATACCGACCTGCCGGAAGAGATGATCCGCGACATCGTGCTGCTCAAGTTGCAGGCAGTCGGGCTGCGGGGTGCCCTCGACCTGATGCCCGACGAGCTGTCCGGTGGCATGAAGCGTCGGGTCGCGCTGGCGCGGGCGATTGCCCTCGATCCGAAGATCCTCATGTACGACGAACCCTTTGTCGGCCAGGACCCGATCGCCATGGGTGTGCTCGTGCGCCTGATCCGCCTGCTCAACGATGCGCTGGGCATCACCAGTATCGTGGTCTCCCACGACCTGGCCGAAACCGCGAGCATCGCGGACTACATCTATGTGGTCGGCGATGGCCAGGTGCTGGGGCAGGGCACGCCGCAGGAACTGGCGGATTCGGACAACCCGCGTATTCGCCAATTCATGAAGGGTGATCCGGACGGGCCCGTGGCGTTCCATTTTCCGGCCACGGATTACCGTACCGATCTGTTGGGGAAGCGCTGATGCGCAAGAAATCGCTATTGGAAAGAATTCGCCTGTTCGGCCGCTCCGGCATCGACGTGGTGGCGGTACTGGGCCGTTCTTCGTTGTTCCTGATGCACGCCTTGCTCGGTCGCAACTCGACGGGCGGCGGCTTTGGCCTGCTGGTCAAGCAGTTGCACTCGGTGGGGGTGATGTCCCTGGTGATTATCGTGGTCTCCGGGATCTTCATCGGCATGGTGCTGGCGCTGCAGGGCTTCAGCATCTTGTCCAGCTACGGTTCGGAGCAAGCGGTCGGGCAGATGGTGGCGCTGACGCTGCTGCGTGAGCTCGGCCCCGTGGTGACCGCGCTGTTGTTCGCCGGGCGTGCCGGTTCGGCGCTGACGGCTGAAATCGGTAACATGAAGTCCACCGAGCAGTTGTCCAGCCTGGAAATGATCGGTGTCGACCCGCTCAAGTACATCATCGCCCCTCGCCTGTGGGCCGGCTTCATTTCCCTGCCGGTGCTGGCGATGATTTTCAGCGTCGTGGGGATCTGGGGCGGCTCGTGGGTGGCCGTCGACTGGCTGGGGGTCTATGAAGGATCCTACTGGGCCAACATGCAAAACAGCGTCGACTTTCTCGACGATGTCCTCAATGGCGTGATCAAAAGTGCCGTATTCGCTTTCGTCGTGACCTGGATCGCCGTGTTTCAAGGCTATGACTGTGAGCCCACGTCAGAGGGGATCAGCCGTGCCACAACCAAGACCGTGGTGTACGCCTCGCTGGCGGTCCTGGGCCTTGACTTTATTCTGACCGCCTTGATGTTTGGAGATTTCTGATGCAAAACCGCACCCTGGAAATCGGTGTCGGCCTTTTCTTGCTGGCTGGCATCCTGGCTTTGCTGTTGCTGGCCCTGCGGGTCAGTGGACTGGCGCCGACGGCAAGCACCGATACTTATAAACTTTACGCAAACTTTGACAATATCGCCGGTTTGACGGTCAGAGCCAAGGTGACCATGGCCGGTGTCACTATCGGCAAGGTCACGGCAATCGATCTGAATCGCGAGGATTTCACCGGGCGGGTAACGCTGCAGCTGGAAAAGCGCGTGGATAACCTGCCGACTGACTCCACTGCATCTATCCTCACGGCTGGGCTGCTGGGTGAAAAATACATTGGCATCAGCGTGGGTGGGGAAGACACCGTGCTCAAGGACGGTGGCGTCATCCACGACACGCAGTCGTCCCTGGTGCTCGAGGACCTGATCGGTAAATTCCTGCTCAATACCGTTAGCAAAGACGCCAAATGAGGAGCTTTTGAATGATCTCTATCTTGCGACGTGGCCTGTTGGTGTTGCTCGCGGCGCTGCCGTTGATGGCTAACGCCGTGGCGGCGCCTTCGGCCCATGACATCATCCAGGACACGACCACCCGGCTGTTGGCGGACCTTGCCGCCAACAAAGAGAAATACAAGCAGGACCCAAGCGCGTTCTATGACGCCCTCAACGGCATTGTCGGCCCGGTGGTCGACGCCGATGGCATCTCCAAGAGCATCATGACCGTCAAGTACTCGCGCAAGGCAACCCCGGCGCAGATGACCCGCTTCCAGGAGAACTTCAAGCGCAGCCTGATGCAGTTCTATGGCAATGCCTTGCTTGAATACAACAACCAGGGCATCACCGTTTCGCCGGCCAAGGACGAAAGCGGTACCCGCACCAGTGTCGACATGCAGGTCAAGGGCAACAACGGCGCGATCTATCCTGTGTCCTACACGCTCGAGAAAATCAACGACGAGTGGAAAGTGCGCAACGTGATCATCAATGGCATCAATATCGGCAAGCTGTTCCGTGATCAGTTCGCCGACGCGATGCAGCGCAATGGCAATGACCTGGACAAGACCATCAACGGTTGGGCCGGTGAGGTCGCCAAGGCCAAGGAAGTGGCTGAAGATGCCCAAGAGAAGCAGGCACAATGATCGAGTCGGTGAGTGAGTCGGCCGTTCGTCTGGGCGGGACTGGTGAGCTGTTGCTCAGTGGCGTGCTGGATTACCGCACCGGCCCGGCCCTGCGCAAGCAGGGCCAGGCGCTGATCAAGTCCGTCAGTGCCGCCGAGGTGGTCATTGACTGCTCGGCGGTGCAGAAGTCCAGCAGCGTCGGCTTGTCGCTGCTGCTGTGCTTCATGCGCGACGCCAAGGCTGCCGGAAAAACGTGGAGCATCCGTGGGATGCCCGAAGACATGCGCGAAATAGCCCAGGTCAGCGAATTGACCGAGTTGTTGGCGCACCCCTGACCCACATCGTTGGAAAAGTCCCCCCGTCAGAGTCCTGCTTCGCGGGGTTCGCAGGCGCGGGGCTTTTTTGTATGATGTGCGACCCGCGCGCACAGGGCGCCGATTGAGGTTGAGCATGCAGGCTGTAGAAGTGAAGAGCTTCCTTGAAGGAAAGCTGCCTGGTACGCAGGTGGAAGTTGAAGGCGAAGGCTGCAACTTCCAGTTGAACGTGATCAGCGATGAACTGGCGGCATTGAGCCCAGTGAAGCGTCAGCAGAGCATCTATGCCCATTTGAACCCATGGATCGCCGATGGCAGCATCCACGCGGTCACGATGAAATTTTTCAGCAGCGCGGCCTGGGCCGAGCGCACCTGAGCCCAAGGGCCTCGAGATTCTTATGGATAAACTGATTATTACCGGCGGCGTTCGTCTTGATGGCGAAATCCGTATTTCCGGGGCAAAGAACTCCGCCCTGCCGATCCTCGCCGCAACCTTGCTGTGCGATGGCCCGGTGACCGTGGCCAACCTGCCGCACCTGCACGACATCACCACGATGATCGAGCTGTTCGGCCGCATGGGCATCGAGCCGGTGATCGACGAGAAGCTCAGCGTCGAGATCGACCCGCGCACCATCAAGACCCTGGTCGCCCCGTACGAACTGGTGAAAACCATGCGTGCGTCGATCCTGGTATTGGGCCCGATGGTCGCCCGTTTCGGTGAAGCCGAAGTCGCCTTGCCTGGCGGTTGCGCCATTGGCTCGCGTCCGGTGGACCTGCACATTCGCGGCCTTGAAGCCATGGGCGCGGTGATTGACGTCGAAGGCGGCTACATCAAGGCCAAGGCGCCGGAAGGCGGCTTGCGCGGCGCGCACTTCTTCTTCGATACCGTCAGCGTGACCGGTACCGAGAACATCATGATGGCCGCCGCACTGGCCAAGGGCCGCAGCGTACTTCAAAACGCCGCCCGCGAGCCTGAAGTGGTCGACCTGGCGAACTTCCTGATCGCCATGGGCGCCAAGATCAGCGGTGCCGGCACCGACACCATCACCATCGATGGCGTCGAGCGCCTGCATTCGGCCACCTACAAAGTGATGCCCGACCGGATCGAAACCGGTACCTACCTGGTAGCCGCCGCCGTCACCGGTGGCCGCGTCAAGGTCAAGGACACCGATCCGACCATCCTCGAAGCCGTCCTGGAAAAACTCAAGGAAGCCGGTGCCGAAGTCACCTGCGGTGAAGACTGGATCGAAGTGAACATGCACGGCAAGCGGCCAAAAGCCGTCAACGTGCGGACCGCTCCGTACCCGGCGTTCCCGACCGACATGCAGGCGCAGTTCATCTCCCTCAACGCCATTGCCGAAGGCACGGGCGCAGTGATCGAGACGATCTTCGAAAACCGCTTCATGCACGTCTACGAACTGCATCGCATGGGTGCCAAGATCCAGGTCGAAGGCAACACTGCCATCGTTACCGGTACCGAGAAGCTCAAGGGCGCGCCCGTCATGGCCACCGACCTTCGGGCCTCGGCCAGCCTGGTCATCTCGGCCCTGATTGCCGAAGGCGATACCCTGATCGACCGCATCTACCACATCGACCGTGGTTACGAGTGCATCGAAGAAAAACTGCAGATGCTCGGCGCCAAGATCCGCCGCGTACCGGGCTAGTCCCGGCTGCATGGGCACAAGGATGTGCCTGTTGAATAGTTTCAAATCGAGGGTGTTTGCACCCTCGATGTGTGTCCGGCGCCGCTTGCGACCGGGCATGAGTACCTTGATAAGGACTGACGTTTCCCATGTTGACCATCGCACTGTCCAAGGGCCGCATCCTTGACGACACCCTGCCGCTTCTGGCTGAAGCGGGCATCGTGCCGACCGAGAATCCGGACAAGAGCCGCAAGCTGATCATCCCCACGACCCAGGCCGATGTGCGCTTGCTGATCGTGCGTGCCACCGATGTGCCGACCTACGTGGAACATGGCGCCGCCGACCTGGGCGTTGCCGGCAAGGACGTGTTGATGGAATACGGCGGCCAGGGCCTGTACGAGCCCCTGGATCTGCGGATCGCCCGTTGCAAGCTGATGACCGCCGGTAAAGTCGGCGCGCCGGAGCCCAAGGGGCGTTTGCGCGTGGCGACCAAGTTCGTCAACATTGCCAAGCGTTACTACGCCGAGCAGGGCCGCCAGGTCGATATCATCAAGTTGTACGGTTCGATGGAGCTGGCGCCGCTGATCGGCCTGGCGGACAAGATCATCGACGTGGTCGACACCGGTAACACCCTGCGGGCCAACGGTCTGGAACCCCAGGATTTCATCGCTGACATCACCTCCCGGCTGATCGTCAACAAGGCTTCGATGAAAATGCAGCATGCCCGTATCCAGGCTCTGATCGATACCCTGCGCAAGGCAGTGGAATCGCGACACCGCGGCTGATTCACCTGCGCGACCTTGAGTCGCGCCCGTCTATCCGTGTCATAGCCAATTTTCTCAGGTGCCCACGCGAATGGACTGGTAGCTTAGGGCGCCTGAGCATTTGCCATTAATGAGGCCCTCGCTATGACCGCTCCCACTTCGATTCGCCGACTCAACGCTGCCGACCCGGATTTCGCACATCATCTGGATCATCTGCTGAGCTGGGAAAGTGTGTCTGACGACTCGGTCAATCAGCGGGTGCTGGACATCATCAAGGCCGTGCGCGAGCGTGGCGATGCCGCTTTGGTGGAATTCACCCAGAAATTCGATGGCCTGCAAGTGGCGTCCATGGCCGACCTGATCCTGCCGCGCGAGCGCCTGGAACTGGCCCTGACCCGGATCACCGTGCCCCAGCGCGAAGCCCTGGAAAAAGCCGCATCGCGGGTGCGCGACTACCACGAGAGGCAGAAACAGGACTCCTGGAGCTACACCGAAGCCGACGGCACGGTGCTGGGCCAGAAGGTCACGCCGCTGGACCGCGCCGGCCTGTACGTGCCGGGTGGCAAGGCGTCCTACCCGTCCTCGGTGTTGATGAACGCCATCCCGGCCAAGGTTGCCGGCGTGACCGAAGTGGTCATGGTCGTCCCGACCCCGCGCGGTGAAATCAACGAGCTGGTGCTGGCCGCCGCTTGCATCGCTGGCGTGGACCGGGTGTTCACCATCGGCGGCGCCCAGGCCGTGGCTGCGCTGGCCTATGGCACCGAAAGCGTGCCACGGGTCGACAAGGTGGTCGGGCCGGGCAATATCTATGTCGCCACCGCCAAGCGTCACGTGTTTGGCCAGGTCGGCATCGACATGATCGCCGGGCCTTCGGAAATTCTCGTCGTATGCGACGGCCAGACCGACCCGGACTGGATCGCCATGGACCTGTTTTCCCAGGCCGAGCACGACGAAGACGCCCAGGCGATCCTGGTCAGCCCGGACGCCGAGTTCCTCGACAAGGTGGCTGCCAGTATCGATAAGTTGCTGCCGACCATGGACCGTGCCGAAATCATCAACACCTCGATCAATGGCCGTGGTGCGCTGATCAAGGTCGATGACATGGCGCAGGCCATCGAGGTCGCCAACCGCATCGCGCCGGAACACCTGGAGCTGTCGGTCGCCGACCCGCAGGCCTGGCTGCCGCAGATCCGCCACGCCGGTGCGATCTTCATGGGCCGCCACACGAGCGAAGCCCTGGGCGACTACTGCGCAGGTCCCAACCACGTATTGCCGACGTCCGGCACCGCGCGCTTCTCGTCGCCGCTGGGGGTGTATGACTTCCAGAAGCGTTCGTCGATCATCTTCTGTTCCGAACAGGGCGCGTCCGAACTGGGCAAGACCGCTTCGGTGCTAGCCCGTGGCGAATCGCTGAGTGCCCACGCCCGCAGCGCCGAGTACCGCATTCTTGATGAGAACACCATTGACGGGCAGGGGAACTGAAATGAGTAAATTCTGGAGCCCGTTCGTCAAGAACCTGGTGCCTTACGTACCGGGTGAACAGCCGAAGCTGACTCGCCTGGTCAAGCTCAACACCAACGAGAACCCCTACGGCCCATCGCCCAAGGCCTTGGCGGCGATGCAGACCGAGCTGAACGACAACCTGCGCCTGTATCCGGATCCCAACAGCGACCTGCTGAAAAACGCCGTGGCCCGGTATTACGGGGTGCAGAGCAACCAGGTGTTCCTGGGCAACGGCTCGGATGAAGTGCTGGCGCACATCTTTCACGGCCTGTTACAGCACGACCAGCCGCTGTTGTTCCCGGACATCAGCTACAGCTTCTATCCGGTGTATTGCGGGCTGTACGGCATCAAGTTCGATGCGGTGCCGCTGGATGAGCAATTCCAGATCGACCCGGCCGACTACGCCAAGCCCAACGGCGGGATCATCTTCCCCAACCCGAACGCGCCGACCGGCTGCCTGCTGGCGCTGGAAGCGGTCGAGCAAATCCTCAAGGCCAGCCCGGATTCGGTGGTGGTGGTCGACGAGGCCTATATCGACTTCGGCGGCGAAACGGCCATCAGCCTGGTGGACCGTTATCCGAACCTGCTGGTGACCCAGACCTTGTCCAAGTCCCGCTCCCTGGCGGGGCTGCGAGTGGGCCTGGCGGTGGGGCATCCGGACCTGATCGAAGCGCTGGAGCGGATCAAGAACAGCTTCAACTCCTACCCGCTGGATCGCCTGGCGAATGTCGGCGGCGCGGCGGCGTTCGATGATCGTGAGTATTTCGAGCGGACCTGCCAGTTGGTCATCGAGCACCGTGAATGGGTCGTGGCGCAACTGCAAGCCAAGGGTTTTGAAGTGCTGCCCTCGGCGGCCAACTTCATCTTCGCCCGCCACCCTGGGCACGATGCGGCAGGGTTGGCGGCGAAACTGCGGGAGCAGGGCGTGATCGTGCGGCACTTCAAGCAGGAGCGGATTGCCCAGTTCCTGCGGATCAGCATCGGCACACCGGAGCAGAACCAGGCCCTGATCGAAGCCCTCGGCGAACTCTAGAGTCCTGCATTGAACCTGTGGGAGTCTGTGGGAGCAAAGCTTGCTCGCGATAGTGTGTCAGTCACCTCAATGTTGGCTGATCTGACGCTATCGCGAGCAAGCTTTGCTCCCACAGTTTTTTGGGTGTTAGCAAGGTCGGAATTCCACCGCAAATCCTCTGTGGGAGCGGGCTTGCTCGCGAAGGCGGTTTATCAGTCAGTCTCTATGTGGCTGACCTGACGCTATCGCGAGCGGGCTCGCTCCCACAGTTGTTTTGGGGTGTTCACAAGATCGGCATTCCACCGCCAATCCCCCTGTGGGAGCGGGCTTGCTCGCGAAGGCGGTGTGTCAGTCACCTCAATGTCGGCTGACCTGACGCTATCGCGAGCAAGCTTTGCTCCCACAGTTGTTTTGGGGTGTTCGCAAGGTCGACATTCCACCGCAAATCCCCTGTGGGAGCGGGCTTGCTCGCGAAGGCGGTGTGTCAGTCACCTCAATGTCGGCTGACCTGACGCTATCGCGAGCAAGCTTTGCTCCCACAGTTTTTTGGGGGGGTAGCAAGGTTGGAATTCCACCGCAAATCCCCTGTGGGAGCGAGCCTGCTCGCGATGAGGCCTTTGGATCAGACCCTGAACTGATTGATCAACCGCCGCTGCTGCTCTGCCAGTTTGGTCAGCCCGGCGCTGGCCGCGCTGGACTCGTCGGCACCGCTGGCCACTTCGTTCGCCACTTGCCCGATGTTGATCACGTTGCGGTTGATATCATCGGCGACGGCGCTTTGTTCTTCGGCGGCGCTGGCGATCTGGGTGTTCATGTCGTTGATCACCGACACGGCCTGGGTGATCGTTTCCAGGGCCTGGGCCGCTTTCGCCGCATGCTGCACGCTTTCATCGGTACGGTGCTGGCTATCTTCCATCACGCGCACCACGTCCCGGGTGCCTTGTTGCAACTGTTGGATCATCGCCTGGATTTCTTCGGTCGCCTGCTGCGTCTTCTGTGCCAGGTTGCGCACTTCATCGGCGACCACCGCGAAGCCACGGCCCTGTTCACCGGCCCGTGCGGCTTCGATGGCGGCGTTGAGGGCCAGCAGGTTGGTCTGCTCGGCGATCCCACGGATGGCGGTGAGGATCGCGTTGATGTTCTCGCTGTCCTTGGCCAGGGTCTGCACCACACCCACTGCCTTACCGATTTCCACGGCCAGGGCACCGATGGAAGTGGAGGTGTCCCGCACGATCTGCATGCCCTGGCTGGCGGCCTGGTCTGCATGACTGGCGGCCTGGGCGGCTTGGGTCGCGTTGCGGGCCACGTCCTGGGCGGTAGTGGTCATTTCGTGCACGGCAGTGGCGACCTGATCGATCTCAGACATCTGCTTGTGCACGCCCTGGTTGGTGCGGATCGCGATATCGGCCGTGTGCTCCGATGAGTCGCTGACGCTCTGCACCGAAGTCACCACCTGGGTGATCATGCCCTGCAATTTGCTCAGGAACGTGTTGAAGCCCCTGGCGATCGCTCCCAGTTCATCGGCGCGGTCGCTGACCAGGCGCCGGGTCAGGTCGCCTTCGCCCTGGGCGATGTCATCGAGCATCGCCACCATTTGCTTGAGTGGCCGGGCAATGCCGTGGCCCACCAGCCAGATCACCAGCAGACCGATGCCGGCAATCACCAGGCCCACCATCGCCATGCCGAAGATATCGGCCTGGCGCTGATGGTCGAGGTCTTTTTGCAGGGCTTGCAGGTCGGCCATGACCGCATTCAGCGGCAGTTGCAGCATCAACGTCCAGCGGGCGTTGGTCTCGCCGATGCCGAACGGCATGTACACCTCGATATGCCCGTGTTCTTCGTCGATGTCATAGCGCACCTCGCCAATGCCAAGCTTGGCGAGGTTATCCAGTTCACTGGCATCCAGCAGGTCGCTGGCCTTTTCCCCGAGTTTGCTCGGGTCCTTGGTGAAGGCCACCAGCCGGTTGTTGCTCGAGAGCAAGGCCATTTCCCCGGCGCCGTCGTACAGCTTGCCGTCGGCGGCCACGAGCATGTCCTGGATGAAGTTCACCGACAGGTCGGCACCGACGATGCCCTGGAACTTGCCATCGATCATGATCGGTTCGATGAACGAGGCGAGCATGGTCATCGTGTTGCCAACGCGATAGGGCGCCGGGTCGATCACGCAGGCTTTCTTGCTGTCCTGGGAGCACAGGTAGTACTCACTGGCGCGGATGCCGGTGGAGAGCAGTTTCTGGTCGGTCACGTCGGCGAGTTTTTCCAGGCCCAGGGAGCCGTCCTGGTTACGAAACCACCACGGCAGGAAACGCCCGTTGGTTTCCATGCCCAACACCTGACTGTTCACATAATTGGCGTCATCGTGGTCGATGGCATTCGGCTCCCAGGCGATGTAGGCGCCGAGGATCTTCGGGTTACGTACCACGGTTTCGCGCAACAGGCTGATCATTTGCTCGCGGGGCACCTTCAATTGCGGGTTGCCGTCCGCGCCGTTCATGCCCATCAAGGCGTTGCTGGTGGCCAGGCCACGGGCGAGCAACAGCGGCGCTTCCAGTTCCCGCTGGATCAGGCTGGCCTGGGTGCGCGCCAAGGCACTGAGGCGTTGTTCGATGAGTTGTTCGAACTGCGCCGTGGTTCGCTGTTGCACCATCTCTTGGGTGCGGGCGCCGGCAAACAGTGCGTACAGCACAAGGGCGCCGACCACGCTGAGCACGATGGCACCGGCCAGGGCGGCCACGGAAAACTGGATCGATCTGAATTTCATAAAGGCTCCGGACGCGGAAATGACGTCTGGAGTCTTTATCGGCGTTTCTGTGGCGCGGCATGAGGCGCTGTTCGTCGGTTGACTGTTTTAGCTGCGTGGGTGTCGCAAATGAACTGGGTAGGCCCTGTCCGAAAAATCTGTAATCGCTCGTTGTGTATCTGGCGCCGATACAAATCAAGGCCTAGGATACGCCCACGTTTCCAGGGAGCTTCTTTTACATGAACAAGACATTGATGGTGAGTGCTCTGAGCGCGGCTCTGCTGCTCGCCGGTTGCCAGTCGGTCAATACCACCAGCGGCGGAGCCGTGGGCGTGGAGCGCAAGCAGTATATGTTCAGCATGCTGTCGACCGAGCAGGTCAACCAGATGTACGCCCAGTCCTACCAAAAGACGATGGGTGAGGCGAGCGCCCAGGGCGCGCTGGACAAGACCAGCAACGATGCCAAGCGCATCCAGGTCATTGCCGACCGCTTGATTGCCCAGGCACCGGTGTTCCGCCCGGATTCGGCGCAGTGGAATTGGGAAGTGAACCTGATCAAGAGCGATGAACTCAACGCCAATTGCGGCCCTGGCGGCAAGATCATGTTCTACACCGGCCTGATCGACCAGTTGAAGCTGACCGACGCTGAGATTGCCGCGATCATGGGCCACGAAATCGCCCACGCCCTGCGCGAGCACGGGCGCGAAGCGATGTCCAAGGCCTATGGCATCGAGATGGCCAAGCAGGGCGCTGGCGCCTTGTTCGGCCTGGGCCAGGACAGCCTGGCGTTGGCCGACACCGTCGCCAACTACGGTATGACCTTGCCCAACAGCCGTGGCAACGAGAACGAAGCCGACCTGATCGGCCTCGAACTGGCTGCCCGCGCCGGCTACGACCCGAACGCCGCGATCACCTTGTGGAACAAGATGGCCAAGGCCTCGGAAGGCGCGCCGCCGGAGTTCATGAGTACCCACCCTTCGTCGAGCAGCCGTATCGCTTCGTTGCAGGCGGCGATTCCGAAGGTGATGCCGCTGTATCAGCAGGCCAAGAAGTAAGCATTGTTGTGGGAGCAAAGCTTGCTCGCGACAGGGGTGACGCAGACGTCAATCAGACCGCGTCATCGTTTATCGCGAGCAAGCTATGCTCCCACAGTTATCCTCAGCCCAAGGTGTGACACAGGGTCAAACCCACCCACTACTCTGCATCGCCTTGTACACCGCCACGATCGCCAGGACGAAGAATGCCGAGGCGGCCAGGCGGCGGATCAAGGTAAGGGGTAGTTTCTCGGCGGCGAAGTTGCCGGCCAGGACCACCGGCACGTTGGCGATCAACATGCCCACCGTGGTACCGATGATCACCAGCCACAACTCCGGGTATTGCGCAGCGAGCATCACCGTGGCGATCTGCGTCTTGTCGCCGATTTCCGCCAGGAAGAACGCAATCAGCGTGGTCAGGAACGGTCCGAACTTACGGGCCGTGTTCGTTTCTTCATCGTCCAGCTTGTCGGGGACCAGGGTCCACAGTGCCGTGGCCGTGAAGCTTGCTGCCAGTATCCAGTGCAAGACCGCGTCGGAGAAAAAACCGCTGACCCAGGCGCCGACCGCGCCGGCTGCCGCATGGTTGGCGAGTGTCGCGGCAACGATGCCGGCGATGATTGGCCAGGGTTTGCGAAAGCGAGCCGCCAGGATGAGCGCGAGCAATTGCGTCTTGTCGCCGATTTCGGCCAACGCAACGATAGCGGTAGGTACGAGGAGTGAGTCCAGCATCAGGAGTTCCTAAAGGGGCGGGTCGACACGGCTATGACACGTACAGCCTTCCCGCCCCGGGTAAGGTGTGCGTGTCATAGGTCTTGTCAAACCCAGCGACCATCTGCGTGGACGCTTGGGCCGCATACGCCATGGTCTGCTGACCAAGTATGTTGACGTATGCCGGGCGAGCATGGCGCTCGCGGGAGACTACTCCCCTAGGACGGAGCGGATTCTGCCTAGGCAAATCCGATTGGGCAAGTGCTGTTTCTTAAAAATGCTTCAGCCGCGCTTGGCCCGGTAGATGCGAAAGCCTTGGCCTTCGGCCTTGATCGCACACACGCCCAGATGCTCTTCGATCAACGGCTGGTACTTGAGGAAATTGTTCGCCACCAACCGAAGTTCGCCGCCATTTTTCAGATGTTTGGCTGCTTTTCGTAGCAGGTTTTCCGTGGCGTGGTAATCGGTGTGCACGCCGACATGGAACGGTGGATTGCTCAGGATCGCGCTCAAGCCCATGGGAGCGGCGTCGATGCCGTCACCGGTCAGCACCTCGGCTTCCAGGCCATTGGCGGCCAGGGTCAGGCGACTGCTGGCGGCGGCGAACGCGTCCACGTCCAATAGGGTGACGGTGTTGTGTGGATAGCGACGCTTGACCGCCGCCCCCAGTACCCCGGCACCGCAACCGAAGTCGAGCAAATGCCCGCTGGGCAGTTTATCCAGATGTTCCAGCAGCAGCGCACTGCCGCGATCCAGGCGACCGTGGCTGAACACCCCCGGCAGGCTGATGACCTTCAACGGGCCTTCGGCCAGGGGCAGCTCGTAGGTCTGGGCCAGGCTTTCCAGAGGCTTGGCCTCGGGCGCGTTGGCGACCGTGACTTGCCACAGTTGGCAGTGCCGGGCGCTGTCGAGCTTGCGTGGCTTGCCGAACGGGTTGAGCTGCTTGGACGCACCTTCGATGCCGCTGCGCTTTTCCCCCACCAGGTACACCTCGCGCCCGGCCAGGCGCGCGGCCACGGCATTGAGGAGGTAGTCGGTGAGGTCCTTGGCCTTGGGCAGGAACACCACGGCGGTGTCGAACCCCAGCTCGGGGACGTTCACGCCAAAGTGGCTGCGCCCGGGGAAACGAGTGTCCAGCGCTGCCTGATCGCCGGCATGCCAGCACCAGCCATGGGCCTCTGGCAAACGGCCGAGCAGGTCGTCGGCGGGCAGGCCGGCCAACAACACCGAGCCCTGGAATAACTCGGCCTGACGAAGCAGTACTTCACTGCGCGGATCCATGGTCTGCTCCTTGAAAAAAAGTGCGGCAGTTTATCAACTGACGACACGCCGCGCTGTACCGCTGAAAAAGCCCTGGGCGTTTTCGCTCATTTGGCCGACGATCCTTTGCCGCGCCTCGCGGCTGCCCCAGGCGTTGTGCGGTGTGACGATCAACCGAGGAATATCGCTGGCCAGCAGCGGGTTGCCTTGGACCGGTGGCTCCACGCTGAGCACGTCGGTGGCGGCGCCGCCCAAGTGACCGCTGCGCAGCGCCTCGGCCAAGGCCTGTTCGTCGATCAGACCACCGCGGGCGGTATTGACCACGAACGCACCCGGCTTGAGCTGCGCCAGCTCGCGGGCGCCGATGAAGTTCCGGGTGTGTTCGTTGAGCGGGCAGTGCAGGGTCAGGGCATCGATTTGCGGCAACAACTGCTCCAGCGGCAAGCGGTCGGGGCGAGGCGGGCGCCCGGGGATCTGCCCCAGCAACACGCGCATGCCAAAGGCTTCGGCCAGCCGCCCGACGGCGCTGCCCAGTTCGCCATGGCCCAGCAGACCCAGGGTCTTGCCTTCCAGTTCGACAATCGGATAGTCCAGCAGGCAGAACTGCGAAGCCTGCTGCCAGCGACCTTCGCCCACCGCTTTTTGATAATCGGCCAGGCGCGTCGCCAGGTTCAGCAACAGCATGATCGTATGCTGGGCCACCGACGGTGTGCCGTAGCCCTGGCAATTGCACACCGTGATGCCGTGGCGGCGGGCGGCTTCCAAGTCGACGTTATTGGTGCCAGTGGCACTGATCAGGATCAGCTTCAGTTCGGGGCTGGCCGCCATGGCCTGGGCATCGATCACGATCTTGTTGGTGATCGCCACCGTGGCGCCCTTGAGCCGCTCGATGACCTGATCCGGCGTGGTCCGGGCGAACAGTTGCAGGTCGCTGAAGCAACTGCGCAGCGGGCCCAGGTCCAGGTCGCCGAGGTCCAGGGAAGGGTGGTCGAGGAAAACGGCGCGGGCGGTGTTCGTCATCAGCTGTACCTTTTATCTCAAGAATCGAAGGCGTAATGTGGCGAGCCTATCAGATGCGTTACAGCCATGGCTTGGCCCGAATGTTGGGGCCTATGAAGAACTTTGTGGCGAGGGGATAAATCCCCTCGCCACAGATTCATTTGCTACACAATGATGTTTGTTTTGAGATTCGAGCTAGCCAAGGAGCGCCACCATGTACCTCACCGAATTCCTCACCGTCGCCCTGATCCACCTGCTCGCCGTTGCCAGCCCCGGGCCGGATTTTGCCGTGGTGGTACGTGAAAGCGTGACCCATGGCCGGCGCGCCGGCACCTGGACGGCGCTGGGCGTCGGCACGGCGATTTTCCTGCATGTGGGCTATTCGTTGCTGGGCATCGGCCTGATCGTGTCGCAATCGATCGTGCTGTTCAACGCGCTGAAGTGGGCCGCCGCCGCGTACCTGCTGTACATCGGCTTCAAGGCACTGCGGGCGCAACCGGCCAAGCCGGCCGAGGAAAACCTGCACAAGGAAGTCGGTGAACGGACCGCCCGTGGCGCGTTCATTTCGGGCTTCGTCACCAATGGCCTGAATCCCAAGGCGACGCTGTTTTTCCTGTCGCTGTTCACTGTGGTGATCAACCCCCATACGCCATTGGCGATCCAGGCCGGTTACGGCGTGTACCTGGCGGTCGCCACGGCCGTCTGGTTCTGCCTGGTGGCGCTGCTGTTCAGCCAGCAACGGGTGCGCGCCGGTTTCGCGCGCATGGGTCACTGGTTCGACCGGACCATGGGCGCGGTGCTCGTCGCCATTGGAGTGAAGCTGGCGTTTACCGAGGCGCACTGACCGTTTCGGTCTTTCCTTTGATCGCACCACGCGAATGTGGGGTGATCAATGCCGTTGGCGGACGTAATCCAGGAAGGCGTCGATGTTGTCATTGCACAGCAGTGGCGACACCGCCTTGACCTCTTCCATCGGCCATTCCCACCAGGCCGACTCAAGCAGGGCCTGACGCACCGGCTCCTCGAAACGCCAGCGAATGAATCGGCACGGATTGCCACCCACCATGGCGTAAGGCTCGACATCGCGTATCACCACCGCGCCGGCCGCGACCACGGCGCCATGGCCGATGGTCACGCCCGACAGGATCATCGCTTCAGCGCAGATCCAGCAGTCGCTGCCAATCACCACGTCGCCTTTGGTCGAGTAGCTACCAGGAATATCCCGGGCTTCGTCGATCATCCGCGGGAATGGAAACGTGCTGACCCAGTCGGTGCGATGCCCACCGCCCAACAGGATCTTCACCCCTTCGGCGATCGACGTATAAGAGCCGACCTTGAGGACCGTGTCGTCGCCGAACTCCATCACCTCGGGAATGCCATACGTACCCACCCCAACCTGGTATTTCGGATAGCGCAGGCGGATTTTTTCCGGCGCTCGTTCGAGTTTTTCCAGGCGCTTGAGGTGCTTTCGTACTTTGCGCTCCTTGAATTTCTGCAAGAACTTCATGATTTGGTCCTTGTCATCGGCAATCGCAAGACCAGCCGCCTGAGGCGCTTGAAGCTGGTTTTGTTCCAGTGGCGCCAGGGGATGCTGCGCAACAGTTGCCAGGCTTCTTTACGGTCTTCGACCACGGCGTACTTCAGTGCTTTGTGCACCAGTACCGTGCGGGCCGACTCGTAGCCTGGGTGGTCCCGATAGGGCTCGATGGCCTGCAGGTCCGTCTTGAGCATCAAGCGGTATTTTCTCGACAGGTTATTGGGGTGGCGCCGATAGCGCGTGACGCAGATCGGTAGTTCATGGATTTCATAACCCTGGTGGGCGATCCGCAGGGTGATCTGGAAATCCTGGACCCTTAGCTGCGGATCATAAAAACCGGCGTCCCGCAGGGCACTCATACGGTACAGGGCCGTGGGCGCGCCGATGACGGCGGCGTTGCGCAGCAGGTCATCGAAGGTATGTACCTGGAGGTGATCGTGCTGTTGCTCCTTGATGGTCCGGCCTTCGCTGTCCATGTAGACGATCAGCGCGCCGACGCAGCCCACCTGCGGATGTTCGTCCAGGTAGTGGGCGCGGACCCGGATCGAATGGGGCAACATCACGTCGTCAAGGTCCGGGGTCGCTACGTACGTGCCCTTGGCATACTTCAGCCCGTGGTTGAGCGCCGCGCTCACG
The DNA here is from genome assembly GCF_900115935.1 of Pseudomonas sp. 43mfcvi1.1. Taxonomy (NCBI): domain Bacteria; kingdom Pseudomonadati; phylum Pseudomonadota; class Gammaproteobacteria; order Pseudomonadales; family Pseudomonadaceae; genus Pseudomonas; species Pseudomonas sp. 43mfcvi1.1. The sequence continues at coordinate 251,213 of NZ_UETT01000005.1, forward strand.
CCCTGGTTCTCCTGGGCGTAGAGCTGGAAATCGTAGGTTTGCTGCAACTGCCGGAGCATGGCGAGGCTGTCGTCGGTGGAGCCGTCGTCGACCACGATGACCTCAATGTTCGGGTAATCCTGGGCAAAGAGGCTGTGGATCGCTTCTTCCAGGTATTTTCCGGCGTTGTAGCAGGGGGCCACGATCGACACAAGCGGCGCGCCCTGAGGCACGGTGGCCTGGGAAGAGGTCGGTTCGGTGTTCATTATTTTCTGTCAAAAAGTGGTGGCATGCTGGGCACCTGCCAGGGCATTTCCCCCACAGGCTTTTGTAACAAGCGTGACACCTATGCTCGCTGTTGGATCCCGTTCTGACAAGGTTTGGTTACGCAATGCTTGCGAAACCCGGGGGGAAGATGGCTCAAGGCTAGTATTTGCGCGCGAATCAAATCATTCCTTTGGCTGATTTGATCCGTGTATAAGCGCTCTAGAGTGCTTGCTTCCAGCCAAGACCGTGCAGTCAGAAAAGGGACTCTTATGTTGCAGACTCGCGTTATTCCTCCAGCCGAAGGCGCCTATCAATACCCGCTGCTGATCAAGCGGCTGCTGATGTCCGGCACGCGTTACGAGAAAACCCGCGAGATCATCTACCGTGACCAGTTGCGCTACAGCTATCCGACGTTGATAGAGCGGGTCGCGCGGTTGGCCAATGTGCTGACCGAAGCCGGGGTCAAGGCCGGTGATACCGTGGCGGTGATGGACTGGGACAGCCATCGCTACCTGGAGTGCATGTTCGCGATCCCGATGATCGGCGCGGTGATCCACACCATCAATGTGCGCCTGTCACCGGAGCAGATCGTCTACACCATGAACCACGCCGAGGACCGCTTCGTGCTGGTCAACAGCGAGTTCGTCGGCTTGTACCAGGCGATTGCCGGGCACCTGACCACGGTGGACAAGACCCTGCTGCTGACCGACCTGCCGGAAAAAACCGCTGACCTGCCGAACCTGGTGGGTGAATACGAGCAACTGCTGGCCGCCGCCGCCCCCACCTACGACTTCCAGGATTTCGACGAAAACTCCGTCGCCACCACGTTCTACACCACCGGCACCACGGGCAACCCCAAGGGCGTGTATTTCACCCATCGGCAACTGGTGCTGCACACCATGGGCGTGGCGACCATCATGGGCTCCATCGACAGCGTGCGGCTGCTGGGCACCAACGACGTGTACATGCCCATTACGCCGATGTTCCATGTCCACGCCTGGGGCTTGCCGTACGTGGCGACCATGCTCGGGCTCAAGCAGGTCTACCCGGGTCGCTACGACCCCGAATTCCTGGTCCAACTGTGGCGCAAGGAAAAGGTCACCTTTTCCCATTGCGTGCCGACCATCCTGCAGATGGTCCTCAATGCCAAGGGCGCCCAGGACACCGATTTCGGCGGCTGGAAAATCGTCATCGGTGGCAGCGCGCTGAACCGCAGCCTGTACGAAGCGGCCAAGGCCCGGGGCATCCAGCTCACCGCCGCCTATGGCATGTCGGAAACCGGCCCGCTGGTGTCCTGCGCCCACCTCAACGACGAGTTGATGGCCGGCAGCGAGGACGAACGCACCACCTACCGGATCAAGGCCGGCGTGCCGGGGCCATTGGTGGAAGCGGCGATCGTCGACAGCGAGGGCCGCTTCCTGCCGGCCGACGGCGAGACCCAGGGCGAACTGGTGCTGCGCGCGCCGTGGCTCACCGAGGGTTACTTCAACGAGCCGCAGAAGGGCGCCGAGCTCTGGGCCGGCGGCTGGCTGCACACCGGTGACGTCGCCACGCTGGACAACATGGGCTTCATCGACATCCGTGACCGCATCAAGGACGTGATCAAGACCGGTGGCGAATGGATCTCCTCCCTGGACCTTGAGGACCTCATCAGCCGTCACGCGGCGGTACGCGAAGTAGCAGTGGTCGGCATTCCCGATCCGCAGTGGGGTGAGCGGCCGTTTGCCTTGCTGGTGATTCGCGAAGGGCATCAGATCGGGGCTCGTGAGCTCAAGGAACATCTCAAGCCGTTCGTCGAGCTGGGGCATTTGAGCAAGTGGGCGATCCCGAGCCAGATCGCCCTTGTTACTGAAATTCCCAAGACCAGCGTCGGCAAGCTCGACAAGAAGCGTATCCGCGTCGACATCACCGAATGGCAGAGCAACAACAGCACCTTCCTGTCCACGCTTTAGGCCTTTTTGCCGTGCCCGAAAGGGCACGGCAGCCCCACCAAGCAAGCGCTTGCCTTGTCAAACCGCAAATTTCAGCCATCCTTGCCGTGCCGGCATCTGTCGGCCTGGCGAAAGGACTGTTCCAGAGTGGTCGAGGGCTGCAAATCACACTTTAGAGGGATCAAGCCGTACTACCTGCTGGCTATAGTCCGCTCACGGATTCTCAAGAACGGGGCGCACGCACGAAAGGGCGATGCGACCTTGATGGATGTCGGGACGCTGCCGCTCCCAGCCATCGAGGTGTTCTTGAAATGTCCACTGCCATAACAATAATGCACATGGAGTAGCGTCGATGACCTCAGCAACCACGTTCTGGCGCCGGGCAAAACTGCCTCTGGCGGTCAGTCTCGCCTCTTCGCTCGCCGGGCCTGCATTCGGCGTCAGTTTCAACATCGGTGAAATCGAAGGCCAGTTCGATTCGTCGCTGTCGGTCGGCGCGAGCTGGTCCACGGCCAAGGCCAACAAAGACCTGATCGGTGTCAACAACGGTGGCAAGGGCCTGTCGCAGACCTCCGACGACGGTCACTTGAACTTCAAGCGAGGGGAAACCTTCTCGAAGATCTTCAAGGGCATCCATGACCTGGAGCTGAAATACGGCGATACCGGCGTGTTCGTGCGCGGCAAGTACTGGTACGACTTCGAACTCAAGGACGAACACCGCCTGTACAAGGACATCAGCGACAGCAACCGCAAGGAAGGCGCCAAGTCCTCCGGCGGGCAGATCCTCGACGCATTCGTCTACCATAACTACGCCATCGCCGATCAGCCGGGCTCGGTCCGCCTGGGCAAGCAAGTGGTCAGCTGGGGTGAAAGTACCTTCATCCAGGGCGGCATCAACTCCATCAACCCGGTCGACGTGTCCGCGTTCCGTCGCCCTGGTGCCGAGATCAAGGAAGGCCTGATCCCGGTCAACATGTTCTACGTCTCCCAGAGCCTGACCGACAACCTGTCGGCCGAGGCGTTTTACCAGATTGAATGGGACCAGACCGTGGTGGATAACTGCGGTACGTTCTTCTCCCAGCCGGATGTGATTGCCGATGGGTGTACCGATAACCTGCGGGTGCTGAACAAGCGTTCAACCATTCCCCTGCCGGGCGTCATTCTTCCGATACTGGAAGGCCAAGGTGTCGATATCAACGAGGAAGGCGTGCTGGTACGTCGTGGCCCGGACCGCGATGCCCGCGACAGCGGCCAGTGGGGCGCATCGTTGAAGTACATGTTCGAACCGCTGGACACCGAGTTCGGTGCCTACTTCATGAACTACCACAGCCGTGCACCGATTTTCAGTGCCCAGGGGGCCGCGCAGCAGTTCTATACCGCAGGGCCAATCGCGGCACTGCGTCCTCTGATCGTGGCAGGTAACTCCAACTACTTCGTCGAGTACCCGGAAGATATCCGTCTCTATGGCCTGAGTTTCTCTACGACACTGCCTACCGGCACGGCGTGGAGCGGTGAGATCAGCTATCGCCCGAATGCGCCGGTGCAACTGAGCACCACCGACATTCTCTTCGCCGGTGTGACGCCGCTTCCCGGATTTGGCGACGCATCGGTGCTCCAGGGCACGCCGGGCCAAGACCTGCATGGCTATCGTCGTAAAGAGATCACTCAGTTCCAGACCACATTCACTCACTTCCTGGACCAGGTCATGGGTGCCAGCCGCCTGACCCTCGTGGGTGAAATCGGGGTGACCCATGTCGGTGGCCTGGAAAGCAAATCCGACGCCCGCTACGGTCGCGATCCAGTGTTCGGGCCGGGCGCACTGCCCAACGATTTCTGTACCTCGCTCAATACCTCTACTGCGTCGGGTGGCGGCCAGACCATCAACGGCGTGAACAGCAACTGCAACAACGACGGCTTCACCACCTCCACGTCCTGGGGCTACCGTGCGCGCGCCATCTGGGAATACCCGGACGTCTTCGCCGGTGTGAACCTCAAGCCCAACGTGGCCTGGTCCCATGACGTCAAAGGCTACTCGCCGGGCCCTGGCGGCAACTTCGAAGAAGGCCGCAAAGCCGTCAGCCTCGGGCTGGATGCCGAGTACCAGAACACCTACAACGCCAGCCTGGCCTACACCAACTTCTTTGGTGGCGATTTCAGCACCGTGGACGATCGTGACTTCCTGGCGCTCAGCGTCGGCGTGACCTTCTAAGCACCGTATTTCAGGACGACACACTATGAAAATAACAAAGAATCTGTTGCAGGTCGGTGTTCTGGGGCTATCCCTGCTGGCCGCCAGCGTCATGGCGGCAGTACCTGCGGCCGAGGCCGACAAACTGGGCAAGAGCCTGACGCCGATGGGCGCCGAGATGGCCGGCAATGCCGACGGTTCGATCTCGGCCTGGAAACCCATGGCCAAGAATGCCGGTGCCGTGGACAGCAAGGGTTTCCTTGCCGACCCATTCCCGACTGAAAAACCGCTGTTCACCATCACCGCGCAGAACGTCGAGCAGTACAAGGCCAAACTCGCCCCGGGCCAGTACGCGATGTTCAAGCGCTACCCGGAAACCTTCAAGATGCCGGTCTACCCGACCCATCGTGGCGCCACCGTGCCGGACGAGGTGTTCGCCTCCATCAAGAAAAACGCGGTCAACACCAAGCTGGTGTCCGGCGGCAACGGCCTGGAAAACTTCGAGACGGCCGTGCCGTTCCCGATTCCCCAGAGTGGCGTGGAAGTCATCTGGAACCACATCACCCGCTATCGTGGCGGCAGCGTGACACGCCTGGTCACCCAGGCCACCCCGCAGCCCAACGGTTCGTACAGCCTGGTGTACTTCCGCGACCAATTCGTGTTCCGCGACAAGATGAAGGATTTCGATCCGGCCAACCCTGGCAACATCCTGTTCTACTTCAAGCAACAAGTGACCGCGCCGGCACGCCTGGCCGGTGGTGTGTTGCTGGTGCACGAAACCCTCGACCAAGTGAAGGAGCCGCGTTCGGCGTGGGTCTACAACGCTGGCCAGCGCCGTGTGCGCCGTGCCCCGCAAGTGTCCTATGACGGCCCGGGTACGGCGGCCGACGGCCTGCGTACCTCCGACAACCTGGACATGTACAACGGTGCGCCAGACCGCTACGACTGGAAGCTGGAAGGCAAGAAAGAGCTGTACATCGCTGCCAACAGCTACAGGATCGATTCGCCACAACTCAAGTACGCCGACATCATCAAGGCCGGCCACATCAACCAGGACCTGACCCGCTACGAGCTGCGTCGTGTCTGGCATGTGACCGCGACCCTGAAGGAAGGCCAGCGCCACATCTACGCCAAGCGTGACTTCTACATCGACGAAGACACCTGGCAAGCCGCGGTGATCGACCACTACGACGGCCGTGGCCAACTGTGGCGCGTGGCCGAGGCCCATGCCGAGAACTACTACGACAAGCAAGTGCCGTGGTACGCCCTGGAAACCCTCTACGACCTGCAGTCCGGCCGCTACCTGGCACTGGGCATGAAGAACGAAGAGAAATCGGCCTACGACTTCGGCTTCACCGCTACCACTGCCGACTTCACTCCGAACGCATTGCGCCAGGACGGCATCCGCTAAACCGCTGCACCCGAGGCCGCATCCTCGAAACAACGCCCCGACTGGTTCGGGGCGTTTTTTTGCTCGATCAGTCAACACAAAACCTGTGGCGAGGGAGCTTGCTCCCGCTTGAGTGCGAAGCGCTCATCGCTTTTTTGTGGCGGCTTCGCCACCCAGCGGGAGCAAGCTCCCTCGCCACAAGAGCGGTGGCTGCCTGAATTTTTCAAGTCAATCGGCTTGTAGTCTTTTTGTAGCCATTTGTAGCACTCCCTTCAATACGTCCTCGTTTACCGCTAGTCTGCGGACATCTGCAACGCCGCCACCCGCATTTCAACAAGAGCCGGCCATGACTGATTTGTCTTCACTTCCGGATTCTGCCCGCGCAGCCATCGCGGTACAGGACGGGCGCTTCTACCGCCCGCCCTTGCCCGACGGTCACGTTGTGCGGCCGCGGTTGTGCGAGCGTTTGAGCGCAGGGCTCGGCGGGCGGTTACTGTTGGTCAGTGCCCCGGCGGGGTTCGGTAAAAGCTCCCTGGCGGTGGAGTTCTGCCAGGGCCTGCCGGCCCATTGGCAGAGCCTCTGGCTGGGGCTCAGCGCCCGGGACAACGACCCCGGGCGGTTCCTGGAACGGCTACTCGAAGGGCTCCAGGCGTTTTTCCCGCAACTGGGCGGTCGGGCACTGGGGCTGCTGAAAATGCGCCAGCGCCATCAACCGTTCGCCTTCGAAGAATGGCTCGACGGTCTGCTGGACGAACTGTCCACGCATTTATCGCCCCGCGAACCCTTGCTGTTGGTCCTCGACGACTACCACCTGGCGCAAAGCCAGGTGCTGGATCGCTGCCTACAGTTTTTCCTCAATCACCTGCCCGACGGTCTGCTGGTGCTCGTCACCAGCCGTCAGCGCCCGGACTGGCATTTGGCGCGCCTGCGCCTGTCCCGGCAACTGCTCGAACTCAATGAGCAAGACCTGCGCCTGACTCATGACGAAGCCCTGACCCTGCTCCAGCATCACAGCAGTTCGTTGCGCGGTGAGGCGCTGGAAAACCTCATCCAGCGTAGCGAAGGTTGGGTGGCCGGGCTGCGTTTCTGGCTGCTCGCCGCTTCCGAAGCCGGGACCGAAGGTTTGCTGCCCCAGGCCCTGCACGGTGGTGAAGGGCTGATTCGCGATTACCTGCTCGAAGAGGTTATCGACTGCCTGCCCACCGAGGTCCAGGCGTTTCTCTACGACACGGCCCCCCAGGAACGCTTTTGCAGCGAACTGTGCGACGCGGTGCGCGAGGCCCATGACAGCGCCGAAATCCTGCGTTACCTGGCGGCCCACCAGGTGTTCCTGGTGCCGCTGGACGAGCACGGTCATTGGTACCGTTACCACCACCTGTTTTCCGACCTTCTGCGCAGTCGTCCCAGTGCGCCGGCCATGGTGCCGGCCGCGACCCTGCATCTGCGGGCCTGTCGCTGGTTCAACGCCCAGGGCCTGATCGACGAAGCCGTGGAACAGGCCCTGCGGGCCGGGCACCTGGACGTGGCGGCGAACCTGGTGCAGAACCTCTCGGAGGAGCAACTGCTGGCCGAACAGAACGTCGGCATGTTGCTGCGCTGGAAAATGGACTTGCCCGACAGCCTGCTCATCAGCACCCCGCGGCTGATCGTGCTCTATAGCTGGGCGTTGGGCCTGGCCTGCCAACTGGACGCGGCCGAAGAGCTGGCGGCGCACTTGAGTCGTTTCCTGCCGGCCCCTTCGGCCACCGCGCAAAAATCCATGCTCGCCCAATGGCTGGCCCTGAGTGGGATCGTCGCCCGTGGCCGCGGGGACCGCGAGGCCACCGTGCGTTATTGCAGCGAAGCCCTGGAGAGCCTGCCCCATAAACGCTACGGCCAGCGCCTGATGTGCCTGTCCACGCTGTCGAACCTGGCGATTGCCGACGGCGACCTGTGGCGTGCGCGGAACCTGAACCGTGACTCCCTGGAGCTGGCGCAGCGGGTCGGCAACCCACTGTTCGAGGCCCTGGCCCATTACGATCGTGCCCGGGTCTTGCAAGCGCGGGGAGAGATCCTGCGGGCGCTGGATGAAGTGCACCAGGGCCTGCAACGTTTGCACGCGCTGTCGCCCCAGCGGCTCTATGCGGTGCGGGCGCGGTTGATTATGTACGAAGGTTTCCTGCTGACCTTGCGCATGCAACCCCAGGCCGGCCTTGCGCGGTTGCAGGCGGGCCTCACCGAAGCCCGCGCCTGCCGCGACATCAGCGTGCTGATCGGTCATTGCGTGATTGCGCGCATCGAGGGCTACCGTGGCGAGTTCGCCCGTGCCTTCGCCGAACTGGCTGAGGCCGAGCGCCTGATGCACATCTGGGACGTTCCGCCGATCTACTATCTGGCGATGATCACCCTGGTCAAATGCGAACTCTGGCTGGCCCAGGGGCGCACCGACCTGGCGGACGCCTGGCTGGCCCGTCTGGGCCAGACCTACACGGGCGAGCGGGCTGCCGCGCCACCGGAATTCCACCCGCAACTGCCCTTGCATGTGGAACTGCAGCAGGCGGTGCTGGAGTCCATCCGGGGTCAACCGATGCTCGCCCAAGGACGGCTCGATGCCTTGCTTGAACACGGTCAACAAACCGGCCGGCAGATGCTCAGCGTGATGGCCCTCAACCAGAAAGTCGCCTTGCTGCTGAGTATCGGGCGCGAACCCGAAGCCCGACGGACCCTGGCCCAGGCTTTCGAAGCCGCCAGCGGCGGCGTGTTGCAACCTTTCGAATGGTTGTTCGGCGAGCACCGTGAATGGTTGCGCGAACAACTGCTGCACGCACCACCCAGTTCCTTGCGCGATCATCTGCTCGAACGCCTTCCCTCGACGGCGACCCAGCCTGCCGACCCGACGGCGCCCGTGGAAAACCTCAGCAGTCGCGAGCGGGCGGTGTTGCAACTGATTGCCCAAGGCTGTTCGAACCAGGAGATCAGCGAGCAATTGTTCATCTCGCTGCACACGGTCAAGACCCACGCCAGCCACATCAACAGCAAGCTCGGCGTGGAGCGCCGCACCCAAGCGGTGGCGCGGGCGAAGGCGTTGGGGTTGTTGAGCTGACGGGGCCGGTGAGAACCCTGTGGCGAGGGAGCTTGCTCCCGCTGGGCTGCGAAGCAGCCCCAACTGATAATCTGACACACCGCGGTGCCAAGTTTAGGGTCGCTTCGCAACCCAGCGGGAGCAAGCTCCCTCGCCACAAAGGCTTTGATAAGGATCCCCCGATGTTGCCTCTGTACAAAACCATCCCATCCCCCGTCGGCCAACTGATCCTCGTCGCCCGGGAGACAAGACTGGCGGCCATCCTGTGGGAAAACGAGCGGCTCAATCGGGTGCGCCTCGGGCCGTTGGAGGAGGACATTCAGCATCCGGTCCTCAAGGAAACCGAGCGTCAGTTGCTCGAATACTTCGCCGGCCAGCGCCGTCGTTTCGAGCTGGAGCTGGACTTCGCGGGCACTGATTTCCAGATCCGGGTCTGGCAGGCCCTGTTGTCCATCCCCTTCGGAGAAACCCGCAGCTACCGCGACATAGCCATCCAGATCGGCCAACCGACGGCGGTTCGGGCCGTCGGCGCCGCCAATGGCCGCAACCCCATCTCGATCATCGCCCCTTGCCACCGGGTCATCGGCAGCTCCGGCAGCCTCACCGGCTTTGCTGGCGGCCTGGCGGCCAAACAGTTCCTCCTGAGCCTGGAAGGCCAGCAGTCCCTGCAATTGGCGTTCTGAGTTTTGGACACTCCCCCAATCCCCTGTGGGAGCGAGCCTGCTCGCGATGGCGGTGGGTCAGTTACTGATGATGTCGACTGTGCCGCCGTCATCGCGAGCAGGCTCGCTCCCACAGTTGTCCGAGTGTTCTTCAGGGTTGCGGTGGTTTCGGTGGCAACATTCGCGTCGGTGGCTGGCCGTTGGCATTGTGCTGGTAGATTTGCGCGGGCTGGCCCTGGTCATTGAAAAACACTTGGCCAATACCGGCGCTGTTCCACAACCGTTCGCCCGCTTCGGCGTGTTCCGGGGTGTGGGGGACGATGCGCATGCTCCGGCGCTTGGTGAACCAGTTCAGGGGCGAACGCGGCGAGTAGAGCCAGCGGTTCAGGCAATCGAACCATTCCAGCAGCACGGGCGGGAATTCATTCTTGATGCCGCTGCTGGTGATCTGCCAGATGCGCGGGCCGCCCTTGCGGTGTGGGATCAGCACTTCGTAGACGAAGGAATAATGCACGTCCCCTGACAGCACCACGTAATTACCGGGTGTGCGCGAGTGGCGGAAAATGTTCAGGATCACCTGGGCCGCGCCACGATGGGCCATCCAGTTTTCCGCGTCCACCAGCAGCGGATAACCGCACCAACTGAACACCCGCTGCACGGTCTCGATCAGCTTCACGCCGAAGATCGGTGCCGGTGAGACGATGATCGCTGACGGATGGTCCAACAACTCCTGCTGCAACTCGCTCAAGGCCTCCCAATCCAACAGGCCGGAAGGCTGCTTGAGGTTGTTCTCGCTGCGCCAGCGGCGGGTACGAGTGTCGAGCACCACCAGGGCCGGGGTGCTTGGCAACACGTAATGCCAGCGCTGGAACCCCAGCAGGGTGTCGATCAGTTTGTCCTGGGGTTCGCTGTCGAGGTAGCGGTCCCGGGCGGTGTTGCTCAGGGCCAGGGTTTGCGCGAGCACGTCAGCAAAGGCGTCCGGGTTGTTACCCCAGCCCTGGCAGAGCATGTAGGCGATCAAGGCGTTGCCGATGATGCGTTTGGAGAATGGATGACCGTAGGCCGTTTCCTCCCACTGTGCGGACAGGTTCCAGTCATCGGTAATGTCATGGTCATCGAAAATCATCAGGCACGACAAGTGCGCAAACACCCGCGCCACGCCGCCCAGCCCGGTCTTGAACGCATCGATGCGTCGCTGTTCCAGGTCGTAGCGCTGGCGCCGTTCGACGGTCAGTTCGGGCGGCTGCACGGCGATCAGTGTCCAGGGCACCGGCGACCACACCAGCAGGTACATTGCCATGACTTCGGCGAAGGTCACCAGGTGATTGTCGGCGCTGCTGCTGGTGAAAATCGGCTTGCGTGCCCCACCGAAAAATCGCTCGCGCAGGGTTTCGTTGCTTTCCAGTGCCGGTAACAGATCGGCGCGATGGTAATAACTGGCCGGGTGTCGATAGAGCTTGGCGCTGTCTTGCACCACGGCACCCTCAAGGCATTCCTCGAACAGCCCCAAGCGCTCGATCAGCCCATGGATCGCCCGCAGCATGGGTCCGGCGACGTCGTCGGCATAGACTTGGTCGCCGCTCATCATCAGCAGGGCCGGGCGTTGTGCCGGGGCTTGCGCCAACAGCCGGTCGACGCAAAGCAGGCCGTCGTTGGCCGGGTAGTGGGGTTTGCGGCAGGAGCCGTGGACCAATTGCTCGATGCGCGAGTGCAACATGAAGTTCGGGCATTGTGTGCCGTCATACAACAGATGTGGTGCCCACTCGGCGATGGGGGCGCCGTCCACCAGCAGGTCGTAGTCAATCGCCACGTCCTGGGGCAGGGGAGTGTCGAGCATCACATCGATCAAGTGCACAAACGCCCGCTGCCCCACCGGCACCACGGTGCAGCGCGACGCATCCAGTGCCAGGTCGCCGACACCGTCAATGCGTAGCGTCAACGCCAACGCTTGCGTCCCCACCAGCCACATCACCAGGCGCGCAGGCTCCAGCCGCCGTAACAGCGGGCCGACCAGGACGGGGGGCAGGGGGATGGTGTCGGGAGTGGACGGCAGCATTCGCGGGAAAAAGCTCTGTTCAGGGCGAGGCGGGGATCATAGCGCAATGTGCCGGGTTGCTGGGGACGGTAGGTTCAACGTGCGATGATCCCGCTTCTGTGGCGAGGGGATTTATCCCCGCTGGGCTGCGAAGCAGCCCCCCGGCAATTATGCAGGTACATCGCAGTGTCAGATTTTAGGGGCGCTGCGCACCCCAACGGGGATAAATCCCCTCGCCACAGGGGGCATCAAGTATCCCCGGCCTTGGTACATCACTGGGCCTTGTTGGAAGCCTCGGCCGCCTTGATCAAATCCGGCCCGATCTGATTTTCGAACTTGGCCCACACCGGTTTCATCTTGGCGCGCCATGCGTTGCGCTCTTGCGGCGTGAGGGTAATGATCTCGGTGGTCTTGGCGTCCAGCACATGCTCTTTGTCCTGCTGGTTGAATCGTTCCGCTTCCTTGTTGGCATGGGCGGTGGATTCGACCACGATCTTGTCCAGTTCGCTGCGGATATCCGGCGGCAGGCCGTTCCAGAAGTCCGACGTGGTGATCAGCATGTAATCGAGGACGCCGTGGTTGGACTCGGTGACGTATTTCTGCACTTCATTGAGCTTCTGGTTGTAGAAGTTCGAATAGGTGTTTTCCGTGCCGTTGACCAAACCGGTGCGCAAACCCTGGTACACCACCGAGAAAATCATCGGTTTGGCGTTGGCTTCCACCGCTTTGAACTGCTCCTCCAGCACCGCGGAGGTCTGTATCCGGAACGTCAGGCCGCGGGCATCCTCGGGCTGGCGCAGGGGCTTGTTGGCCGATAGCTGCTTCATGCCGTTATGCCAATAGGCCAGGCCGGTAATGTTCTTGCTTTCCATGGACTTGAGCAACTTCTGGCCTTCGGGGCTCTGTTGAAAACGGTCCACTGCGTTGATGTCGTCAAACAGGAACGGCAAGTCGAACAATTGCACGGTCTTGGTGTACTGATCGAACTTGGCCAGCGACCGCGCAATGATCTGCACCTCTCCAAGGAGCAAGGCTTCCAACTCCTTGTCATCGCCATACAGCGTGGAGTTGGGATACACCTCGACCTTCACCTTGCCCGGCAGTCGTTCGTCCACCAGCTTCTTGAACATCAACGCGCCCTGGCCCTTGGGCGTTTGTTCGGCCACCACGTGGGAGAATTTGATGACGATCGGCTCAGCGGCCATGAGCGTGCCCCACGCCCCGAAAGCCAGAGTGCAGGCGAGTGCTTTCCACACAGGTTTGAGCATTGCGAAATTCCCTTTGCATTTGTATTTATCGTACGGGCCTCTTCGAAGCCCGGCGTACAGCAAACAGCAACAAGTCTAGGGGAAAAATCACCCGACGAACGATTCACAGATCCAGTGCCCGCTGCCACCCCCTGTGGGAGCGAGCTTGCTCGCGATGACGGCTGCACATCCAACATCACCGACCCAGACAGACCGCTATCGCGAGCCGGCTCGCTCCCACAGGTTTCCCGTCTTCCAGTCGTCGCGGCCCTCCCGCGAAGAGTCGTATCATTTTTGCTTTGTGGTATGACGACATTCTAGATTCACTTCAAGAAAAATAACCTCATTTGCGTGAGGAATCGCTGTTGTCCGTAATTTTTATTGAGTTTGTGTGTTGACAGTCTACGTGAAACGTCAGAATAATCCGTCACGTTGTATGACGACATACAAATAAACAATAACAACAGGGTGCTCCCTCTATGAGAATCACAGGCGTTCACGTCGAAGTCTTTTCCACCCCTTCGCGCCGCGCCCAGGACAGCGCCGGTCACGCCCATCCGGGCGATGAGGTCATGATCAAGATGGCCTTGCTGCGAATCGGTTGTGACGATGGCTCCGAGGGTTATGCCTTTGGTCCGCCGGAGTTGATTCGTCCGCACATCATCGAATCCTTCGTGCGCAAAGTGCTGGTCGGTCGCGACCCGATGGACCGCGAAAGCATCTGGCAAGACCTGGCGCACTGGCAGCGCGGCAGTGCCGGGCAGTTCACCGACCGGGCGCTGGCGCTGGTGGAGCAGGCGTTGTGGGACTTGGCCGGGCGTAAGCTCAAGTTGCCGGTGCACAAGTTGATTGGCGGCTATCGCGACAAGGTCCCGGCATACGGCTCGACGATGTGCGGCGACGATTTGCCGGGTGGGTTGTCGACGCCGGACGAGTACGGCCAGTTCGCCGAGAAACTGGTCCAGCGCGGCTACAAGGCCATCAAGTTGCACACCTGGATGCCGCCGATTTCCTTCGCGCCGAATCCACAAATGGACATCCAGGCCTGCGCCGCCGTGCGTGAGGCGGTCGGTCCCAGCATCGCGTTGATGCTCGACGGCTACCACTGGTACAGCCGCATGGATGCGCTGACCATCGGCAAGGCGCTACAGGAACTGAATTTCGCCTGGTTTGAAGAACCGATGATGGAGGACTCGGCAGAGTCCTATGCGTGGTTGGCGGCCAACCTGGACATCCCGGTGCTGGGCCCGGAAAGTATCGCCGGCAAGTTCCACAGCCGCGCCAGTTGGGTGACCCAGAAGTCCTGTGACATCCTGCGCGCCGGCGTGGCCGGGGTCGGGGGGATCGGGCCGTGCCTGAAGGTGGCGCACTTGGCCGAGTCGTTCGGCATGGATTGCGAAGTCCACGGCAATGGCGCGGCGAACCTGGCGGTAGTTGGCGCCATCAGCAACTGTCGTTGGTACGAGCGTGGCCTGCTGCACCCGTTCCTCGACTACGAAGAAGTCCCGGCGCACCTCAACAGCATCGTCGACCCCATGGACGCCGACGGTTTTGTGCACCTGTCCGATCGGCCCGGGTTGGGCGAGGACATCAACTTCGCGTATATCGAAGCCAACACCCTGTCGCGACATTGATCCTGTTCCACGCCTGAGGCTGATGGCTGCCCGGGCAACAAAGTCTTTATAAATATAAGAAAGGACTGAACCATGAAACTCTGGCCCAAGCGCCTGACCAGGCTGCTGTGTGTCACCGTGGCCCTGTGCGCCGTGCAGGTGCCCGTCAGCCTGGCCCAAGGCGAAACGCCCCCCGACCAATTGGTGGTGGGCATGAGCATGATCAACCTGCTGTCCCTGGACCCTGCCGCGGCGACGGGGCTGGAGGTCGCCGAAGTCAACGCCAATGTCTATGACATGCTCCTGGAGCAGGACGCGGCGCAGCCGGACACGCTGATCCCCGCCCTGGCGAAAACCTGGGAAGTCAGCCCCGACCGCATGCGCCTGACCTTCCAATTGCGCGATGGCGTGCGGTTCCACTCCGGCGCACCGCTCACCGCCCATGACGTCGCCTGGTCATTGCAGCGCGTAGTCACCCTCAACCGCGCCCTGGCTTCCACCTGGAAAGCCTACGGTTTCACCGCCGACAACGTCGTCAAACTGATGCGCGCCGAAGGGCCGCACACCTTTGTCATGGAGTTGCCGCGCAGCACCGACCCGATGCTGGTACTCAACACCCTGGCGACCTCGCCCAGTGCCTTCATCATCGATCGCAGTGTCGCCTTGCAGCATCAGGTCGGCGACGACCAAGGCGCGGCGTGGCTGGCGACCCACACGGCCGGGTCCGGCGCGTTCAAGCTCGACATCTGGCGCGCCAACGATGTGATCCTGATGAGTCGCAATGAGGACTATTGGCGTGGTCCTGCGAAATTGCGTCGGGTGATCATGCGCAACATGACCGAGTCCCAGGCCCTGCGCCTGATGGTCGAGCGCGGTGACCTGGACGTCGCCCGGGGCATGGCCGCCACCGACATCAAGGCGTTGGGCAAGGTCGATGAAGTGCGCATCCAGAGCATCGCCCGCGGCACGCTGTACTACGTGGCGATGAGCATGCAGCAGCCGGTGTTCCAGGACATCCGCGTGCGCCAGGCCATCCGCCTGCTGATCGATTACCAAGGCATCAATGACGTGGTGATGCCGCACTACGGCGTGATCAATCAGCGACCGTTGCAACTGGGGTTGCCGGCGCGTCTGGACGATCCGGGTTATCGCCTGGACGTGGCCGAGGCCAAGCGCCTGCTGGCAGCGGCGGGGCATGCCGAAGGCTTCAAGGTGAGCATTCGCTCGCTGACCGATCCGCCGTTTATCAACATCGCCACCAGCCTGCAAGCGACACTGGCCCAGGCCGGTATCCAGGCGACGATCATCACCGGCACCGGCAACCAGATCTATGGGGCGATGCGCGATCGCCAGTTCGACATCCTCGTCGGTCGTGGCGGTGGCGGGGCGGAGCGTCATCCGCATTCGAGCCTGCGTGCCCTGGTCTACAACCCGGACAACCGCACCGAAGCCAAGCTGAGCAACTTCCAGGGCTGGCGCACCTCGTTCTTCAATCCGCAGCTCAATCAACTGATCGAGCAGGCCGAGCGCGAGCGTGACCCCGAGCGCCAACGTGAAATCTACGCGCAGATCCAGACCCTCTACGACCAACAGGCCGGGGCAATCATGCCGGTCTCACAGATGGTGGACGAAGTGGTGATCCATGCGGATGTGCGCAACTACATTGGCCACACCGCCGCCACCACACGTCTTCGGGACGTTTACAAGCAGCGCTGAAATCGACGGCCACAGGGCCAAGGCAGGAATGAACATGTCGACTGCATCCTTTTCAATCTGGAGCACCCGGGCCGCTTCGGCGACCCGGCGCGGCGGCTCGGTGGCGGTGACGCTGCTGGGGTTGCTGCTGCTGACCTTTTTCATCGGGCGAGTGATGCCGCTGGACCCGGTGCTGGCCATCGTCGGCCCGGACGCCGACGCCTCGGCCTATGCCCAGGTGTACCAGGAACTGGGCCTGGATAAACCGTTGTGGACCCAGTTCGCGATCTATTTAGGCGACCTGCTGCACGGTGACTTCGGCATGGCCTTGCTGACCGGCAACCCGGTCATCACCGACATTGCCCGAGTCTTCCCGGCCACCTTGGAACTGGCCACCCTGGCGATTCTGTTCGGTGTGCTGGCGGGCCTGCCGCTGGGTGTCTACGCCGCGACCCACCAAGGCCGCGCCGGGGACCATATCGCGCGACTGATCACGCTGTTCGGTTATTCCACGCCGATTTTCTGGATCGGCATGATGGCTTTCCTGGTGTTCTACGCCTGGCTGGGTTGGGCCGGTGGCGTCGGGCGGATCGGCCTGGCTTATGACGGGCTGATCCCGAAACACACCGGGCTGTTGTTGATCGACACGGCCTGGTCCGGCGACTGGGAGGCCTTTCGCAGTGCGTTACGGCACATCCTGCTGCCGGCGGTGATCCTCAGTTTCAACTCGGTCGCGTACATCAGCCGCATGACCCGCAGCTTCATGCTCGAGCAACTGTCCCAGGAGTACATCATCACCGCCCGGGTCAAGGGTTTGTCCCAGCGGCGCATTGTCTGGGGCCACGCCTTCGGCAACATCCGCGTGCAGCTGTTGACCATCGTCGCGCTGGCCTACGGCGGTCTGCTGGAGGGCGCGGTGTTGATCGAAACCGTGTTTGCCTGGCCGGGCTTCGGCCAGTACCTGACCAGCAGTTTGCTGCTCGGTGACATGAACGCGGTGATGGCTTGCGTGCTGCTGATCGGCCTCATCTTCGTGACGCTGAACCTGATCAGCGACGCGCTGTACAAGATCTTCGACCCGAGGACTCGCTAATGAACCTGCCCCTGGCTTCCAGCGCACCCGGCGCCGCCGCGCTGCCCGCTTCCAGTACCGCAGCGATGGCCGCCAGCACCCTGCGCCTGCTGCGTTTTTTGCTGCGCAACCCGATGACGTTCGCTGGCCTGGTCGTGGTCTCGACCCTGATGCTGGTCGCGGCTTTCGCGCCCTGGATCGCCGGCCACGATCCGCTGTTGCAGAACCTTGCCGGCGCGTTGCAGGCACCGAGCAGCGCGCACTGGTTCGGCACTGACGAATACGGTCGCGATGTTTTCGCCCGGCTGGTGTATGGCTCGCGCATCACGCTGTACATCGTCTTGCTGGTGACGGTGATTGTCGGCCCCATCGGCCTGTTGGTCGGCACGGTGTCCGGCTACTTCGGCGGTTGGGTCGACAGCCTGTTCATGCGCATCACCGACATCTTCATCTCGTTCCCCAGCCTGGTCCTGGCGTTGGCCTTCATCGCCGCCCTCGGCCCAGGCCTGGAGCATGCGGTGATCGCCATCGCGCTGACGGCCTGGCCGCCGATTGCCCGGCTCGCCCGCGCCGAAACCCTGCCGCTGCGCAACGCTGACTTCGTCGTCGCGGTACAGCTACAGGGCGCATCGAGTACCCGGGTCATCCTGCGTCACATCATCCCGATGTGCCTGTCGTCGGTGATCATCCGCCTGACCATGAACATGGCGAGCATCATCCTCACCGCCGCCGCCCTGGGTTTTCTCGGCCTCGGCGCCCAGGCACCGTTGCCGGAGTGGGGCGCGATGATTTCCACCGGGCGGCGCTACATGCTCGAAAGCTGGTGGCTGGTGGCGGCGCCCGGTGCGGCGATCATGCTGGTCAGCCTGGCCTTCAACCTGTTGGGCGACGGCTTGCGTGACGTCCTCGACCCCCGCAGCCAATCCTGAGGAGCAGCCCCATGACTGAGATAAAACTTGCGGTACAGGATTTGTGCGTGGAATTCCGCAACGCCGGCAAAACCTCCCTGGCCGTGCGTGACGTGTCGTTCACCCTGGGCCGGGAGAAACTCGCCATCGTCGGCGAATCCGGCTCGGGCAAATCCACCGTCGGCCGCAGCCTTTTGCGTCTGCATCCACCGACGGCGCGGGTCACCGCCAAGACGTTGCGCTTCGCCGATATCGACCTGTTGGCCGCCAGCGAAAAGCAGATCCAGGCGATTCGCGGTGCGCGCATGTCAATGATCATGCAAGACCCCAAGTACTCGCTGAACCCGGTGGTGCGGGTCGGCGAACAAATCGCCGAGGCCTATCTGGCCCATCACAAAGTGCCCCATCGCGAGGCCCGCGAACGCGCCCTGGACATGCTCGCCAAGGTGCACATTCGCGACCCCCGGCGGGTCTATGACCTGTACCCCCATGAAGTCTCGGGCGGCATGGGCCAGCGGATCATGATCGCCATGATGGTGATCACCGATCCCCAGGTGATCATCGCCGACGAACCCACCTCGGCCCTGGACGTGTCGGTGCGCCGGCAGGTGCTCAACGTGCTGGAAGAGTTGGTCAGCGAGCGGGACCTGGGGCTGATTTTCATCAGTCACGATTTGAATCTGGTGCGGCATTTCTGTGACCGCGTGCTGGTGATGTACGCCGGTCGCGTGGTCGAGTCCATTGCCGCCGCCAACCTGGACCAAGCCGTCCATCCCTACACCCAAGGCCTGTTGGCCGCATTGCCGAGCCTGGACCATCCGCGCGCCACGCTGCCGGTGCTGCAGCGCGACCCACTCTGGTTGAACGTTTGAGGAGCCTGTCATGAGCATGATTGAAATCACCGGCCTGAACCTCAGTTTTGGCACGGGCGCGGCACTGAACGCGGTATTGCACGACGTTGATTTGAGCGTGGCTGAAGGCGAGGCATTTGGTCTGGTGGGGGAGTCCGGTTCGGGCAAGACCACCGTGCTGCGTTGCCTGGCCGGGCAGTACCAGCACTGGAACGGGCAACTGCGGGTCGCCGGCCAAGCGGTGACTCGCAACTTGCCACTGAACCACTACCGCACCGTGCAGATGGTGTTCCAGGACCCGTATGCCTCGTTGCACCCGCGCTACACCGTCGATGCCGCGCTGCAAGAACCGCTGCGCATCCATGGCATCGATGGGCGTGCACAGAAAGTCAGCGAGATTCTGCGCAAGGTCGGTTTGAACGACAGTTTCCGCTTCCGCTACCCGCACCAGTTGTCCGGTGGCCAGCGCCAACGGGTGGCGATAGCCCGGGCGCTGATCCTGCGTCCCCGGGTGCTGTTGCTGGACGAACCGACTTCGGCGCTGGACGTCTCGGTGCAGGCGGAAATCCTCAACCTGCTGGCCGACTTGCGCCGCCAGGAAGGGCTGACCTACCTCATGGTCACCCATGACCTGGCAGTGGTGGCGCATTTGTGTGATCGGCTGGCGGTGATGCAGCAGGGCAGGGTGGTGGAGACGCTCGACAGTCAGCTCCTGGCGAGCGATGGCGCCGCCCATGCGTACACCCGTTTGCTGGTGCAAGCCAGTCGCGACATACAGCGAATACCTATCGCTGTCTGAAGTAAGGCGTTCGTTGCACTTGTTTTAACCCGCAGAAGACGTTGAACCGCAGGTTTCACTGCTGCGCACGCGCTCGCCTGTGATTTGGCGTTCAACCCAACTAATCATTCAACTAACAAGAATAAAAAACATGAAAAAGACACTCGTCGTGCTGTCCCTCGTTTCCTTGTTCACTTCAGTGGTTGCCGTGGCCGATACCGGTTACATCAACGTACGCCACCAGTATGCGGAACAAACCCGCATGCACGCCGACCGCGCCAAGTTCGGCATGCGGCTGGACAACGGCGTGGGGCTCGAAGGTGAACTCAAGTACAAGACCGCCGGTGATCGTGAAGACGTCGCCTTTGACAATACCGTCGGCAGCGGCCATGAATTCACCGTCAATTACCAGCACAAGCTCAATGATCGTTGGACGCTGACGCCCTCGTTCGCCATGGAAAGCGACGAGGAATCCACCACCTACAAGATGGGCATGCGCCTGGGCTACAAGATCACCAAGGAGCTGAGCATTGCCGGACGCTACCGTTACGATTCATCCAAGCTCGACCGCGACAAGGTTGACCATGACGTACCGGACAACGGCCAGGACGACCAGAAGATCCATCGCTACGACGTGTACATCAACTATGCCAACCAGGGGCCGTGGGCGTATGAATATCAACTGACGTACTTCGATGCCAACTACATCCGTTATAACGGCGGCACTGACGACTATGAACAGAATGCCGTGGTCAAGTACAAGTGGGATAAGCGCTGGGCGCCGTTTTTCGAAGTGGGCGATATCAAGGTCAACTCGGTCGACAGTGATCGGCAGTTGCGGCTGCGAGTCGGCATTCAATACAACTTCTTCTAAGTTGTTGAAGCACTGAGATCAACTTGTGGGAGCGAGCCTGCTCGCGATAGCGTCGGATCAGCTGGCATCCATGTTGACTGACCCACTGCCATCGCGAGCAGGCTCGCTCCCACAGGATCAGTGAGCATTTATTCGTTGTAGAAAGCCTGGCGTTGCTGGGTTTCACACAGGCGCATGCGGCTATTGCTCAAGTGCAGGTACATGGCCGCCCGCGCCGCATCGACATTGCCACTGGCGATGGCGTCGAAGATCTGCTGGTGTTCGGCGTTGATCCCTTGCAGGTAAGCGCTGCGATCACTTTGCCCGGAGTAGGCGGAGTTCATGCGCGTACGCGGGATCAGCTTCGTACCCAGGTGCTTCATGATGTCGATCAGGTAGTAATTGCCGGCGGCCTTGGCGATTTTCAGATGGAATTGGAAATCGGCATTGATGGTGGTGCCGGATTTTTCCGGCCCTTGCAGCAACGCCTCCAGCGCCTGGGCCAGTTCGGCCAGGGCTTCAGGCGTCGCGCGCTCGGCGGCCATGCCAGCGGCCTGCACTTCCAGGCTCAGGCGAAACTCCAGCAGGTTGAGCACATCCGACAACGTGGCAATGGTCGCCGGCCCCAGGGTGAAACCCTCCGGTGCCGGCATGTCCAGGACAAAGGTGCCGACGCCATGCCGCGTCTCCACCAGCCCCGCTGCCTGCAAGCGCGACAGTGCTTCGCGGACCACCGAACGACTGACGCCTTCGGCCTCCATGATGTGCACTTCGGTGGGGAGCTTTTCGCCGCGCTTGAGAACACCTTCACGCATGCGCTGGGCAAAGCGGTCGACCAGTGTTTCGGCGAGGCGGCGCGGCTTGTTCAGTGGAGATAACGCTTGATCCGTCATCGGCGTGCTCTAGTGTGATCAGCGGGCATTATAGTGAGTTTTAGCGCAAGGTCGCGGCTATAATGCCGCGATCGTCTGGCTTTAATGGATAGGTGCAATGGACCGTGTCACACCCGATCGACGCTTGAGCATGACTCAGCAATTGGTGGTCGACCTGACGCAGCAGATACTGGCCGGCGAGCTGCCCGCGGGCAGCAAGCTGCCGACCGAGCAGGTGATCATCAAGGAGCGCGGCGTCAGTCGGACAGTGGTGCGCGAAGCCATGTCGCGGCTGCAGGCCGAAGGCTTGGTCGAAACCCGTCACGGCATCGGCACCTTCGTGGTCGACACCGCCCGCCCCGGGGACTTCCAGGGCAGCAAACACGTCAAGGGCGGCGCCTACGACGCACTGGCCGTGATCGAACTGCGCCTGAGTCTGGAAGTGGAAGCGGCGGGCATTGCCGCACAACGTTCCACGCCGGAACAGCTGCAGGCGATGCGCGAAGCGCTGGATGCGGCGAATGCTCTTGAGGCGGCGGATGACGAAAGCACCCGGGTGGATTTCGAATTTCACTTGCAGATCGCCCAGTGCACCGGCAACAGCTTCTTCATCGACGCCATGGCCCATGTGGGCAATGCATTGATCGCGGTCGTGCAACAGGCCGGGCCTGCCGTCACGGTTGAGCATCGGGCGTTGGTGGTTCGCGAGCGAGAGCAGATTTATGCCGCACTGGCGCGCCATGATGCCGAGGCGGCGAGGGCGTCGATGCGGTTGCATTTGATCAATATGCTGCAGCGGATTCGGGGTGCGGTTGAGTTGACGGCGCAATAACCCCCCATGGCTTTTCCCGATCCCCTGTGGGAGCGAGCCTGCTCGCGATGACGGCGGCACATCCAACCAATCTGCTGACTGATTCACCGCCATCGCGAGCAAGCTCGCTCCCACAGTTTTTGATCGCCGGGTTCACAGATTTTGCGCCCTGCGGTTCCTGCCAAGTTGAAGCTCAAGGCTCCAGCGCCGGTCCCTTCAGCTCAATCTGATTACCATCCGGATCGAAGCAGTAGATCGACCAGCCCTTACCCTCCGCGCCATAGCGCATCTGCGCTTTCTCAACATTCAGGCCAACTGAGGCCAAATGAGCGAGGAGGGCTTGTTCATCGAACGGCTCGATGCGCAGGCAGATGTGGTCGACATTTCTCCCTTGCTTGCCAGCCGCTGGCCCACCCTCGCGACCAAGCGGCCCATCGACAGCCACCAGATCAATCATCGAAACACCGGTGCCAAGGTGGACCATGCCAAGATCGTCCCGGCGCTTCTTGAGCTCGCAACCGAGCACCGAGGTATAGAAAGCCAGGCTGCGCTCGATGTCTTTTACGCGCAGGACGATATGGTCGATGCGCTGGATCGTGAAGTTCCTCATACAGGCCTCATGTTCAGTGATGCCGCCAATGGGTTACTTCACCATAGCTGCCCATGCCGGAATGTCACCGCAGAACTTCGTCTCGTGCAAAGCAACCGCCGAACAGGCGATCGTGACCACGGGACATTCGGCATTCGGGGGCAGCGGTCTTGCTAGTTGCGCTTCCAGCACTCGGCAAACCGCGCGCATACCCCGTAACGCTCATCCATCTGCGCCATCCGCTCCAGGTGATGACTTACCGCTTCGCCCGTCACCCCATTCCCGATCCGGAAGTACTCCACCATCATCGCGACGTCCAGATCGATCTCGGCCTTTTCCGGCTTGGCATTGGTGCTTTTCGGCAATGCCCACTGTTCCAGTTGCTCGTCCTTCACCTGCCGCAGGCGCGTCTGGTATTCGTCCTTGAAGCGTTCCAGCGAGCGCGCCTTGTTCTGCGCCATGTCATCGCCAAACGTCTTCAGGTTTTCCCGGTACAGCGTCCAGTAGTCAGGCGGCAGGTCGAAGCCGAGCTTGGCCTTGCGTTCGCTGATCAGCGTGTCCAGTTTCTCTGGCGAATAGCTCTCGACTTTCTCCTTGGCCGGATCCGTCTTCACGGTGACGACCAGGCTTTTATCGATGACCCGGTTCATCAGCTCCAGGCGATGAGGCGTGTCCGGGTAAGTCTGGGGAAACAGCGCATTGCGGCCGGCGCAGGCGGGGAAGTCTTTTTTCAGGATCGGGATCGGTGTGCGCACGTCCTTGCCGTCGACTCGTTGCAAGCGTTGCAACTGAGTCAGGCAGAAATTTTTCTCGGACTTGAACGTTACCTCGTATTCGGCATTGGCCTCGGGGGTAAAGTTGAAGCCCTTGCCGCACACGGCATAACCGCTGTTCATGTTGGTGCGCAGGTAAATCTGCTCACCGGGCTTGAGCTTGACCTCCAGGTAGCCCTTGGCATCCTTGGGCGCCGGAACGCTCATCCCCACCCGCCGCGCGGTATCGCTAAGCAGCAGATTGTTGAGAATACCCGTGGTTTGCCCGTCGCAATGGGCGGCATCGAAATAATCCAGCGTGGCGTTGCTGGTATTGGCAACGAACCGCAACTTGGCGGCGTCCGGTTCGATGGCATCGGGATAACTGCCATTGACGCTGCAACCGCCGAGCAATACAAACAACGCGGACAATGCTAGCAACGGGGCAGGATAGCGAGGCAGGGCGAGCATGGGGCATCCTTGAAGGATCGATAAAGTGGGCGAATGCTACTGAAGTGCCACTATCGCGTCCACCGCCGACCTCCTGTGGGAGCGAGCCTGCTCACGATGTCTCCACTTTTAGCCGCCACCAACGCCTGGACACGCCACCTCATGATGAAATGGTTCAAAACCCTCACTCGGACAGATGCCATTGCAACACTGGCCCTGATCGTCTCCATCGCCTCTGCCTACTTCAGCTACCAGCAATACCAGGACAGCGTCGCCAGCCGCAGAACGCCGATCATCATCCGGGTTGGCGCCGAACACAGCAAAGTGTCGTTCTACAAACCCTTCGCCGATTTCCCATTCGTACTCTTCAAGCAGCGCTACAAAATCATCCTCACCAACAACAGTTTCAACCCGGAAAGTGTCATCGACTGGCGAATATGGGAGCGTAGGGAAGATGGCGGTGGCGAGTATGCCGGTATGAAATCCAAGCTCCTCGACTCGACCGGAACACCCATTGCCTTGCCCTTCCTGATCGCCGCGAAAGAAAGCAAAGTGGTCTTCCTGGACGTCGGCCAGAAAGTCACGCCAGAGGCGTGGGCGGCGGTGGGCTCAAGTGTGAAGTTCGATAACGAGATGGACTGGTTCGAGGCCGACCGGATTTTTGCCGATGCAGGCTTCCCGCTGTTCGGGCAACTCACGCCCGGGGAGAGCTCCAGGTACCAGGACCTGCAAGTCAACCGCTGGTTGGCCGGGCCGGCCTATCAGGAGTTCCAGTTGAACTTCAGCAAGGCCGATGGCTACGAAGTGGCAGCGCAGTTGTCGTTGAATGTCAGTGATGCTTATCCACAGGGGGAGGCACAGCGGTAGTTCTTGTGTCGAGCTGAGGCTCTAGACAGCCATTTAACAACATATCCGCACGCTATCAATGTGGCTGATAGCGTGCGAAAAACATGATTCAGGCAAGACTGAAGGCCTCCTGAATGGTCTTGATCAAACGGTCGCCGTCCACACCTTTGTAAGCTTGAGGATTTGACGCGAGCTCAGCAGGTACTTGACTCAGAAACGCCTTCAAATCGAGGGCCAATCGCTCAGGTAGCTGGGCCATTCCCTCAGTAAGGCCGACAGCCAGTACGATCACATCCCTGAAGTGCTTTTTGATATCGCGGCTGTCCACGGCCATACCCTGTTCAAGTTGCGCCTTCTTGTTGAGCCACGCATGGGCTTTGAGCGGAACGAGCCGATCAGCACCGATGTGGCTGATCTCCCGGGTGTGATCGACGCCGGTCAGGAGAAAAGCGTAGTACTCATCATCCAGGATAATCGCAGACAGGCTGGCGGCTTGCTCTTGCACAGGAATCCTGGTCATTCGGGCTGCCTCTTCGTGTTCCAGGCCATCCGGGACACGGGAAAACAGCTCTACCTGAACGGGAAAGGATTTGTCCTCAGGGTTCTGGAAACGGTAGAAAACCGGGGAGGCCCCATCGCCTTCTCCATTCTGGCGAATGGCATAGCCTCCGTCCTTGATGAATTTCCAGAACTGCCCGACGAACGCACGATCAAGTGCCTCGACGACCAGGACGATATCCAGGTCCTTGGTCAGTCGAAATGCTTCACCCAGTTCCTCCATGGCAATCGAAGCGGCCACCCCGCCGATCAACACGTAACTGCCTTGGAAGTCCTTGAAGTATTCTCGAAACCGGTCGACACCCACTACCATTTCACGTTCTCCATCATTTCATCGAGGCACATTTGCACGCGTTCGTCATGGTCATCCTTGAGGCTCAGATAGAGAGAGAAGGGGTCTACCGTCTCCGTGGAAATGTTGCTGCGCGGTGGTTCATAACTCCAGAACTGGATGCAGCACGCCGCGTGATTTTGTGGCACTTCAAGATAGGGCGCCGTGCTCTCGAGTTTCGACTTGGCCGCTTTTGAAGTTGAACCCCAAGCGCCGAACGTGTCCCCGTAAGCCGCATTTTTTTCAGACTGCGCGCGCGCTCGAATCTGATCGAACTGCGCTGCCGTCAGTGCAAAGCAAGGAGCTTTCGGGCTGGCGAGAAGGCTCATCTCGGCCAGGGCAGTTTCTCCCGCCAGCAACATTGGCGTGTCGAAAGGCTCCGGAATGGCATTGAGCCAAAGTGTTTTTTTGACCGGCGTACGCATGGCCTCTTTCGCTCTCTCCCAGGTTTCCTTGGACGATAAAGGAAAGATGATTGCGGCTTCGCCCAGTTCCTTTCCAGGCTTAACAATGTCCAGGTCGGTCAGTTCCTTGATCGCCCGGGTGACGGTCATTTTGGCGTAGGAGAAGGACTGCTCGAAGGCCGCGCGAGTGACCAGCAGCGGGTGATGCCATCCCTTGATCAGGTATTGAATCAGCATGACCTGGGTGGCGGGGCTCAGGACCTGAGGTTTGTCCAGGCGCTGGCGGTAATACTCACGTAAATCCATGCCAAAGGCCGGAAGAAAAAGTTGATTGCCTGGCACGATGAACTGAACGCCTTTCTCCACCAGCCGCTTGCGGTCATAACTGGGGAGCGTGTCGGTGACGAAAATCATCAGGTCGCCGGTCTCGGGCAACTTGCTGTAGGCCTGGAGGTTGTGGATGGCCTGGATATGCTTGGCGACATCCGCAACGCTGGCTTCGCGCTGTGGACGTTCCTTCAGGATCAGGCATTGGGCGTTGAAGATATTCGTGATGAAAAATTCGTATCGGTCACGCAGCGCATACGGAAGGATCTTGACGTTTTCCCAAGGCTTCAGGCGCAGCTTCAGGCCAAGCACGCTTTCTACATAGACTTTGAGCTCTATCAGGTCAGGTCTTTCCGGGAAGTCATGGTCTTGGCGGGTAGCTGTCATGGTGTTTTTTTCGTATCAGGATTTCAGCACGATATCAGAGGTTGTGATAGCGTGCAAAATTCGTGATATCGGCCGTGGATATTGATGTGCCCAGCTCGTCGCTTTACCTGACAAACAGCTGAGCCGACCGCCAACGATCGCTGCTTCACGGACTGGCCCTTGTGAGCGAGCTTTACGTTCAGCTATTTGTTGGCTGAAACACCGTTATCGCGAGCAAGCTCGCACCACCGTTTTGATCTCGAACGTTCGCAAACTCCGTATCTATTGCTCATTCTCTGTGGAAGCAACGGTCCCGGATGGTTTCTGAGGTTGTCCGCTTGAAAAAATCTTGTCCGCCCTTTCTGTCCAACTCAGAAAAACCTCTTCGATACGATGGCATTCCGGCTCGTCCAGATACATGTGAAAAATCCCATGGGCCAGATATTCCGTTAGGCCAATGAGTTTTTCGGTTTCTGTGTAGGTGGCGTTTTTTTCGCCGGGCGGATATTTGATTGTCGATCCGCCGAGGGGGGCCGGTTGCTTGCTGGTGATATTCCAACCCGTTTTCAGATCGGCCAGGAACACTTTAACCGAGGCACAGAACTCGGAGGTCAGCAGGGCCAGAACCGCATCCTTGTGCTCAAAGGGAGAGATTTTTTCCAACTGCTCTACAAAGGCCTCAAGTTGTCGAAGTTGTACGCGAATGTCGGAAGCCTTGAAACCCAGCGTGCGCCACTGTTTGCCGGCTTTGATTTTCATGTCCGGGTCCCCGTTGCGCGGGCCAATGTCCTTGCCGACCAGGCTTCGGTCATAAGCGTTTTCGCGCACGTAGCTAAAGCTCATGAATGCGCGAAGCACCATTTGATAGATGGCCCTGGTCGTTTCTATCTTTTCTTCGGTGACCCGTTGTGCTTCACGTCTGTGATCTTCTGCGCGTTCTCGCCGGCTTCTTTCCTGGGCGTTTCTCCCTTCGTGCCGGGAGACCAGTATCGCCACGATGATTGCGTAAATACTGCCAATACCCTGAAGCCAGGCGGGAAGATCCTTACGACCCCAAATCAATACGGCCGAAATAATAATGACGAAGGAGATGAAAATGCCGCCGTAAACGAATAGCTGAGAGTCCGGACTGGTTTTTTTATTCACCTTGCTCAAGGCCTTGGCGATGATCAGGAGGAAAAGGCAGGATAAAACGATGATGAAAAACGTCGATAGCTGCCCGATGGCACCCGCGTCAGGAGAACTCATGGGCCTACCTGCGTTTTAACGAAAGGCGCGTCCTGCGAGGTCGGGCGCTTTGTTTCTTTAAGCCGGGAGGGAGAAGGCGCTGTTAAAGCTTCCGTGAGTGGCATGGGGGAGATGGGCAATCCAGACACGTTCGGACTTCCTTGTGAGTGATGGCTCAATGCTATCCGTCCGACCTGTATCTGGACAAGCCACCAACCCGATACGGCGTCGTCTATCTCGCGTACTTGGCCGACTACTTGCCCGGCCATTTCTGCCAATCCGCCCACAAGAATTGTCATGAGTCGCTCGACTCAAAAGCACAGCGTTGAAAAATGGCAGCCGGGTTGGCGCTCGTCTATTTTGATGAGCACTATTATTGCCCTCTCGGAACAACCCCCATGTTTACCGTCCAAGTACACTCGATGATTCAATGGAAAGGGCAGAGCGATCTGTTCGGCGGGCCAACGCCATGAAAAAAACAGAACTGGAACACCTTATCCAAACCCTGAAAACCCGCTTCGAACAAAACCCGAACCGTCACCCGGACATCCAGTGGGACGACGTCCAGACCCGGCTCGACAACCACCCCAATGCCCTGAAGTCCCTCCAGGCCATGGAAGCCACTGGCGGCGAGCCGGACGTGATTGGTCTCGACCCGAAGACCGGCGCCGTTACCTTCTGCGATTGCGCCAAGGAGAGCCCGACCGGTCGCCGCAGCCTGTGCTACGACCGCGCTGCCCTGGATGCGCGCAAGGAGAACAAACCCAAAGGCAGTGCCATCGAAATGGCCGAAGAGATGGGCATCGCCCTGCTGACGGAAGACCAATATCGAGCCCTGCAGAAGCTTGGCGAATTTGATGCGAAGACGTCCAGTTGGCTGGCAACCCCTCCAGAGCTTCGCGCGCTCGATGGAGCGATTTTTGGCGATTACCGCTATGGTCGGGTGTTCATCTACCACAATGGCGTGCAGTCGTATTATGCGGCGCGCGGGTTTCGTGGCGTGCTGCGTATTTGAGCCAATGAATTGTGGCGAAGGGATTTATTCCCGTTGATCTGCGAAGCAGCCCCAAACCCATCAGCACGGACGCGCCAGGAAAAACAGTTGGCAGGTTTTACGACTGCTGCGCAGCCGAGCGAGAGCAAGCTCTGGCCACAATGGTTCGGCGTTAGCGAGTGATTCATCAGGTGGTTTACGTCATAGGTGGCTCTGTGTTTTTATACGTGCAGGCACAAGTAGCCTCCCTGCTGCGATGGGAAATACGAAAAATCTAAGTGAACTTACCCACTTATTTAGCCACTGCAAGCAGCATGCTAGTCGAAGCACGTCTTTGATTTGGCTAAAGGAGTGAGCTATGTCCCGTTCAAGTGCTGCTGAGTGTGTCGACGACCTTAAAGGATTGGCTCGAGTCTCGGTCATTGGCGAATACACGTATTGCCAGCGATTGACCCACATCTGCAAAGAGTTCGGTTTCAATAATTTCCATCACTTTCGCAAAGTCTTAGAACATCTTCCCGAAGACCTGATAGGCAATATCAGCACCACGCTGATGCGCCGGTATTGCGAGGTGGCTCAACCCAAGCCAGACGTCGCTTACTATGAATTCCTCTCGATCAACAACGACACTCGGCTAAGGTTTTATAGCCAATGGGCGGGCTGGGACAAATTTGGACAGGAAGTCAGGGTGCCCAGGTCGTTGCATGGCGAGTCGGCCCCCCGTCTACGCAAGTCGCTTAATAAAACCGTCTTTATCGTAGAAACCGATCGCCAGTTAATCGCATGGCGCCATCGCTGGCACGGACTGTGTTACATCTCTGCTGAGCTCTGCAAGGAGCACATGAAAGAAGCTTTTGAGCGAAAAAAAGCAGTCGTGGCAGGTGCCCGCAATGAGGAGTTTCCTCTGCTGGACGACTTTAGCGATAACTATGCGACGTGGTATCCGGTCATAGAGTAACGTCAGCTGGAAAGGGCTCTCAGGAGCCCTTTCTTGTTTTTTTCGCACGCAGCAAAAATGCGTCACTCAAAAACCAGGATCTCACACCCCTTGGCTTCAACCATCTCGTCAAACACCGGCAACCGCGCCACAAACCCGGTTTCAAACGCCAGGTACCGATCCTGTGCCGCCACATAACGAACATCCGGCTTGATCCGCGGCATGTCCTTTGAGGTCAGTTTCACCACTTCATTGCTGTTTTGATTCCAAAACCACGCCAGCGTCTGTGTGCCAAAGGTATTGGCGCGATAACTCCACACCCACCAATCCCCATGCCCCCGGGCCACATGCAGCTGCCCATGAAACGTGCGCAAGGTGATGACCTGCTTGGGCTGGGTGACGAGCAGGCGTGTGTCCTGGCGCAGTTCACTGCCGAAACCGTCCAGCGCCGCCTTGGTCTTGGCGCCGGTGATGAAGTTGAAGCGCCACGCCAACAGCACCGTCTCCTGATAACCCGAATGCTCGACGTTCTGCCGTGCGCCTTCGCTGAACAGCAGAATCTCGTCACCCCCCAGGTACGCGGTTGATGCCCGCAGCTTGTAGGCGTCGGCGGGCATTGGTTGGGCGGCGATGGTTTGGTGCGGCGGGTCTTGATGCCAAATCCAGCACTTGGGGCCGTTGTGCTGCATGAACAGCAAGCGGCGAGGGCCGATGGGCAGGATGGTCAGGTCATCGGTGTCCTCGAAAATCACCTCGCTGCTGTCCGCCGTGATCCGCCAGATCCGCGTCAGATGCTCGGGTTCGTAAATGCGCTGACGCTCGAATACCTCGGCACCCACCACCACGCAGGGCTCTTCAAAGCCTGGCCATTGCACGTCGGCAGGTCCGAACACCGTAATGTCATCGCCCTGACGGATCTCGTATTGGTACCGGTCATCTGCGCTGTAATCACCGCGCTTGACCTGGCGGCGCCACAGCGTCCGCTGGGCATTGGCATCGATGAGCGTCAGGTCAGCGCCATCAACGCCATCGGTTCGATGCTCAAGCATGTCCTGCTCGGCGGGCGGCCATGGGTTGTAATCGATCAGAAAGCACAGCCACTGGTCTTCGTCCTGCTCGGTAATCGCGGCCCAACCGTTGCGGTAGTTGTATTCATGCACATAGGTGGCGCCGGGATAGTCATGGACTTCCTGCAGCCACTTCACCTTGCTGCGCTTGGGTTTGGCCGGTTTGCGTGCGACAGGGGCGGGTTTCTGCGGCTCGATCAAACTCGCGGTGAACCTCGGCTCGCCGCGCTGGCCCTGCCAGCGCTGGGCGAACGCCTCGCGCTGACCGACCGGGACAATCACCGGCCGGTAATCATCGCCACCGGCATCCAGGTTCCACAAGTCATAACCCTGACCCGCCAACACGGGTGCCAACGCCTCGAAACAGACCTCGGGCATCTCGTTGGACAGCTCATCCAACAACGCTTCGAACCCTGGGCCGGTAAACACATCGATGTCGGGATAGTAATGCTGCAACAACCCGAGCAACTCGCCGCCCGGTGTTTTCCAATCGATATGAACCAGCGGGTCAAATGGCGATTGCATCACGGCTGTCTTCCTATTGGTTTCTCTGCGCGCCATCTTAGCTGTGCACCATACCCAAAGGACAACCATCACCCTGTGGCTGGCCGGGCACAGACCATTTTGGGAGCGAGCTAGTCCAGTGACTCAAAGCTCCGGAAACTCGGACAAGTAGCAAACCGGCGAACTCCCTTGTGCCCGCTTCTCCACCTCATCCTCCAACCATTGCGCCAACACCACGGCATTATTCTCAACCGTCGACTTGGCCGCATACACCAGCGTAAGCGTCCCACCCCGCGCAACATCCACCAGCTTCCACCAATGCTCCGGCCGCCCCGCCAACTCCTTGCGATAAGCCACCTTGAACTGCTCGAACGAAACCGTCCCCGCCTTGAACGCCTTGCGCAGCTCATGAGAAGGACCAACCTCCGGTAGCCACTCGGCAATAGCCAGCGCATCCTTGCGACAATTGCGCGGCCACAAACGGTCCACCAGGACGCGTACGCCATCTTCGGCGCTCGCTGTTTCATAGGCGCGTTTGCACTGAATCATCAAAAACCTGCCTGTCGAAGGGGAAGCGTTTCAGCATAGGCCGCCAGCGGTGGGGCGGTCAGGGGCATCCAGCGTCTTCAAGTCTTTGCCGGACCTGCCGCTATCGGTATAACGATTTTCACCGATCCATCGATTGGTTTTGCAAAACCTTTGCTTTGCGGCAATTAATTGGCAAACGCACGACAAGAGAGCGTAGCGCATGGACGACGGACGATACGAAAGGCAGTCGGCTACGGCTGAAGGCGCGGCGTCGGCCGAGCCGCCGCATATTCTGCTGATCGACGACGTCCCGGAGGATATCCGTGCGACGCTCGTCCTGCTCAAGGTGCAACCATGGCGCATTTCCCTGGCCAGCGATGCCCACCAGGGCTATCAGCGGGCACTGGCATTGCGTCCGGACCTGATCGTGCTGGACGTGCACATGCCGCAAATGAACGGTTTCAGCCTGTGCCGGCTTCTGCGTGAGGCACCGTCGACCCGCCAGATTCCGATCCTGTTTCTGTCGTCGGCCAACAGCTCAATCGAGCGCCTGGAAGGGCTGACCGTCGGCGGGGTCGATTACATCCCCAAATCCTGCGCCCCCGAGGAAGTGCTGGCGCGTATCAAGATCCACCTGCAATTGACCTGGCGCGCGCCGCCACCCAGCCAACACAACCCGGCAGACCCGGAGCCGCAGGGCGACGAGATCGTGCTGCGGGTCGTGATGCGCTTGATTGACGAACACCTCGACGACATGCCTTCGCTGGTGCAACTGGCGCAAAAAGTCGGCACCCATGAGAAACGTCTCTCGCGGATATTTCGCGAACACCTGGGGCTGACCGTGTTCGCCTACATTCGCGACGCGCGATTGCGGCGCGGCCAGGCGTTGCTGTCCGAAAGCGCCCTGAGCGTGCAGGACGTTGCCGATCTGGTGGGCTTTCGCAATGCCTGCAACTTCACCACCGCCTTTCGCCAGCGCATCGGCATGACCCCCAGCCAGTTTCGCCAGCAAACCCTGGGCGTTGCCGATGCAGAGTCGGCCGGGCACGCCTGATGCGGCTTCTACAGGTGCTATTGCTGGCGATGGCGATGTTGTCCGCAGGCCTGTTACGCGCGGCGCCCGTGGATGTCTGCCAGGCTGACCACCTGGACCTGATGCCCGCCATAAACATTTTCGAAGACACCCAGGCCAGCTTGAGCCTGGAGCAAGTCGCTCAACTGCCCGATACGCAATTCAACGCTGCAACCGCGAGCTGGCCGACGCAAGGCTATAGCCGCTCGGCCTTCTGGTTGAAAGTGCAGCTCACCAACTCAAGCCCCGTGGCGTGTTCGCGCTTGCTGGTGGTCGGGGCGCCGCGCCTGGAGGATATCCGCGTCTACCAACCGGGGCGTGATGCTCATGCCGGAGTTGCCCATCCCTTGGCCGAATGGCCCCAGCCGACGGTACGTCAGCCGGCGTTTCCAGTCACGCTGGCGGCAGGGCGGAACGTCACGTTGTACGTCCGGGTGGCAAGCAATTTCCAGATGCTGCTGGAGCCGCAATTGTGGGCCGAACCGGCGCTGCTGCGCAGTCAGCAACGGACTTACCTGAGCGATGGGCTCACCTTGGGCATCGTCCTGCTGGTCGTCCCGTTCGGCCTCATTGTCGGCTGGATTCTCCGCTCCCGACTGCTTTCCGTGAATGCGGGGGCGGTACTGAGCTACATCCTGCTGACCTGCATCTTGAACGGCTACCTGATCTACTGGCCGGCGGCGCTCAGCTGGACACGCGAGCTGCTGGTCTGCACCAGCGCGATCGCGTTCGTTCTTTTCCTGGCCTACATGCGTGTGCTGCTACAGGTTTCCCGATTGCCCAAAGTCGTTGGCTGGAGCTATTGGATACCTTTGCTGGGCTGTGTCTTCGGCCGACTCTGGTGGCTGAAGGTCGATCCGGTCCAGGGCGCGCAGATAGTCCAGATATCCATGTTGAGTTTCTACGGTGCGCTGTTTGCCACGCTGTTCATGGCCTGGCGCGGGCGGCTCAGCTACAACTGGATGGCCTGGCTGGTACCCGGGCTGCTGCTTGCGCAATTGTCGATGCGGTATTTCTTCCCCCAGGAACAGTTGCTCTGGCAGTCGCCGCAAAGCAAATACAGCTTATCGTCCACGTTGCCGGGCGTGGCGTTGCTGGTGTGCACATTGATCATGGAAGTCAGCCGCAGCCGCAACCGGGAAAAACACGCCCTGTCCAGCCTCGAACAACAACGCCAGGCCGAGCACGAACGCCTGGAAAGCACCGTGGCGCTGCGCACGGCGCAGTTGCGCGAATCCCTGGCGGCCCGCAGTGCGTTGATGGCCCGCATCAGCCATGACCTGCGCTCGCCGCTGGTGCGCATCATCGACTACGCGCGCCTGTTGCACGCCGGGCCCAACCGTGACTATCAGGCCACGATCGAGCGCAACGCCCGCCAGCAACTGGAGCTGATCGACGAAATGCTCGAGTTCTCCCGTGGCGAGTTGGAGCAGATGCAACTGACCCTCGCCGCAGGCTATTTGTACGGTTTCCTGAAAGAGATCGCAGACGAGGCGGGCTTTCTTGCCGCGCGCCAGGGCAACACGTTCGAAGCGGTGCTGGCGGATGACCTGCCACCGCTCGTGGAGGCCGATTTCAAACGCCTTCGACAGGTCCTCATGAACCTCCTGGCGAACGCGGCAAAATTCACCCGCAACGGCCAGATCCGTTTCGAAGTGAGCGCCTGCCCCGGGGCGGCTCCTGACACCGTGGAACTTCGCTTCAGTGTGATCGACACCGGAATCGGCATCGACCCGCAGGAGTTCGAACAACTGCTGCAACCGTTCCGTCGCGGTCGCAATGCGCAACGCTATGAAGGCAGCGGGCTGGGTTTGTCCATCGTCACCCAACTGCTGGAGCGCATGGACAGCCGCCTCGAACCCCAGGCCACCGGGCAGGGCAGCCACTTCAGTTTTCGCCTGCAACTCAAATGCGCCGAGGAACACGACCTCGAAAACGGCATCGTCGACAACAACGTCACGCCGCTCGATGGCCAGGGCAAGCATGTCCTGCTGGTGGACGACGTCGAGCAGAACAGCGAATGGCTCTACGACCTGCTGGCCGGTTACGGTTTTGACGTGAGCATGGCGGCGAATGGCGACGACGCCTTGGCCTGCCTGGCGCAGCAGCCGGTGGACCTGTTGATCAGCGACCAGATGATGCCCGGCATGGACGGTTGGGAGCTGCTGCGCCAGGTGCGCGACCGTTGGCCCGATCTGCCGGCGATGCTTTATTCGGCCGTCCCGCCACGCAGGCCGCAGGGTTACCCAAACGATCTGGCCTTCGATGCGGTCGTGCTCAAGCCCGCCGACAGTCGCGAATTGCTGGCGTGCGTGAAGGCACTGGCCTGCCCGGACACGGTACCTCGCGCATTGGCTCAGGAGCACTAGCATGCCGGGTTTGGGTTACCGGCTGCTCCTGCTTGGCGGCGTTTTGATGTTGCCTTGGCTGTCGGTCCATGCCGAACAAGAGGCACCCAGCGCCCTCACGCTCGACGCGACCACGGTCACCGCTCGCCGCCGTGAAGAAGATCCGCAGCACGTGCCGATCCCGATCAACGTCCTCTACGGCGAGCAACTGGACGAGGCCGGCCTGCATCGGCTGCAAGACATCCAACAGCGCGTCCCCGGCCTGGTGGTGTCCGGGCACGACTCTCGCTATGCCGGCTTCGGCCTGCGCGGGTTCGGCGCGACCGCCTACAACGATGGCCTGGAAGGCAGCGTCGGCACCTACGTCGATGGTGTCTACCAGGCGCGCCAGGGCATGGCCTTCACCGAGTTGATGGACATCGAGCGCATCGAAGTATTGCGCGGGCCGCAAGGCACCTTGTTCGGCAAGAACACCACCGCGGGCGCGTTGAACATCGTCACCCGGCAACCGACGTTCCAGCCCGAAGCCAACCTCGAAGCCAGCTACGGTGAACACGGTTTGCGTGAGTTTCGTGGGACGATTTCCGGGCCGTTGCAGGACGATGTGCTGGCTGGGCGACTGAACATTTTCGACAGCTCCACCGATGGCGCGGTGGAAAACCTGCAAGACGGTGCTCGCCTCGGCGACACCGACAGCCAAGGCCTGCGCGGCCAGTTGCTGTGGACGCCGAACACCGACTTCAGCGCCCGCCTGATCGCTGACTATGCCGAGCAAAACGAAGCCGGCAACGTCCTGCTGGTCAATCACTACAGCGAGCAAACCCGCAAGCGCGCCAAATTCTTCGGCTACCCGCTGACCGAGCCCGACCCCTACCAACGCGAAACCCGGATCGACGCGCCAGGTCATCCGCAAACCCTGCAAAACGGTGTCTCACTGGAATTGAATTGGGACCTGGACGAGGCGATGCGCTTCACCAGCATCACCGCCTACCGCGACTGGGACTACCGCGCCACCCGCGACACCGACAGCACCGCGCTGTCGGTGATCCAGTCCGAAACCGAGCTGGGCCACCGCCAGTTCAGCCAGGAATGGCGCCTGTCCGGCACGGCCGGCTCGTCCATCGACTATGTCGCCGGGCTCTACTACCTGCGCCAACAGCTCGACCGCGGGATCGGCACCGAATTCGGCAAGGACGCCGCGCCCTGGTTCGTCGGCGATCAAGTGGAGCAACTGAAGAAACTGGGCATTAACATCACCGATCCGAGCCAGGTGCCGGCCATGCTGCTCGACGGCGCCCGGCAACGCTATGACGGTGAACAGAAAGGCGACAGCCGGGCGATTTTCGGCCAGCTCTCCTGGCGTCCGATTGAGCCGCTGGAGCTCACCGGCGGCTTGCGCTACAGCCAGGAGCGCAAGGACGGCTGGATCTCCCGCGACGTCAGCAACCTGGCCCCGCTGACCGGCTTGCCACCGGTGTTCCAGTCGGGTGGGCAATTGCTGCGCGACATCGCCCTTGGTGGCGGTTACTACCGTGAGGATTCGATCGAGGAAGACAATATCTCCAGCCTCGCCAGCGCCAGTTACCGCTTCAGCGATGCCGTGATGGGTTATGTGAGCTGGTCGCGGGGCTACAAGGCCGGCGGCATCAACTTCGACGTGGTCGGCCC
Organism: Pseudomonas sp. 43mfcvi1.1; assembly: GCF_900115935.1. Taxonomy (NCBI): domain Bacteria; kingdom Pseudomonadati; phylum Pseudomonadota; class Gammaproteobacteria; order Pseudomonadales; family Pseudomonadaceae; genus Pseudomonas; species Pseudomonas sp. 43mfcvi1.1. Next base: position 288,394 of record NZ_UETT01000005.1, read on the forward strand.
GTTCACCGCGCCCACTTTCGAACCGGAACGCGCCACGTCGCTGGAGCTGGGCATGAAAACGCGCTTCTGGGATGAGCGCGCATTGCTCGATCTCGCCGTCTACCAGACCGACGTCGACAACTACCAGGCGCTCACCTACAGCCCGCCCACGTCGGTGTTCGCCCCCCCGCTGCGAGACAACCTGATCAACGTCGGCAAAGTCCGCCTGCGCGGCATCGAACTCGATTCCGCCTGGCAACTTCACCCGCAACTCACCTGGCGCCTGGGCCTGGCCTGGAGCGACGCCCGCTACCGCAGCTTCCCCAACGCACCGTGCCCACCAGAGTCGGGCCAATGGACCTGCGACCTCAGCGGCGAGCGCCTCTACAACGCGCCGCAATGGAGCCTCAGCAGCGGCCTCGACCATAGCCATCCGCTGCCCTACGGGCTGGAAGCCTACAGCGGCGTCGACTACAGCTTCCGCACCGGCTACTCCGGCACCCTCGAAGGCGGCGAAGGCAGCTATCAACCCAGCTACGGCCTCACCAACCTGCGCCTGGGCCTGCGCAGCCAGGACCGCGCCTGGGAAGTGGAAGGCTGGGTGCGCAACGTCTTCGACCGCCAGTACATCACCGCCGTGTATTCACTGCTCGGCTCCGGCGACTACGGCGTCATGACCGGCGCCGAACGAACCGCCGGTACCACCGTCAGACTTCGCTATTGAGGGAAATAAACCGCGTCGGACAAAACGCCAAACGATTCCCGCCGGCCTTTTTCGACAGGTACATCGCCTGATCCGCCTTGCTGATCAGCCCATCGACTTCATGGCCATGCTCAGGAAAAAACGCCACCCCGATACTCGCGGCAATCTCCACCGTCTGCGCACCAATCAAAATCGGCGCATTCGCCGCCGCCAGCATCCGCTTGAGCAACGGCTCGCTGTCCTCCACCGCCTGCAACCCCACCACCCCCGCGACAAACTCATCACCCCCCAGCCGCGCCAACGTATCGCCCTCACGCAACGTCGCATTGATCCGCGCCGCGACAATCTGCAACACCCGGTCCCCCCAGTCATGGCCATAACTGTCGTTCAGCGCCTTGAACCCATCGAGGTCAATGAACGCGATGGCCACCTTCTGCTGATGAATGCGCGCCCTGCCCAACGCCTGGCGCATCCGCTCGGCCAGCAGCAAGCGATTGGGCAGTTGCGTGAGCGCGTCATACCGGGCGTCGCGTTCCAGCAACTGCAGACGCTGCTTCATCTGCGTCATGTCGCTGAGCAGCGCTACGTAGTGCTGAACATTGCCGTGCCGGTCATGCACGGCACTGATGCTGATTCGCGACGTCATCTCCCGGCCGTCCTTGTGGTTGCTTTGGATTTCGCCGGACCAGTGGCCGTGGAAATCCAACGCGTTCTTCATCGGCCCATAAAACGCCGCGAGCCGCCGTACCATGCGATGGGAGTTCAAGTCACGCCCCTTCAACTCTTCCTGCCCGTAACCGGTGAGCCGGGTGAAGGCCTCGTTCACGGCGATGACCCGCCCGAAAGGGTCGACCAGGATGATGCCTTCGCGGGCGTGGCTGAACACGGTGGCGGCGAGTTCTGGGCAGACGGTGTTGAGGCGACGGTCCAGTGTGGCTTCATCACGGGTGGTCGGCCATGTATTGGAATCGAAACCTTGCTGCGCCAGATAACCGGCCAGGGAGGACAGCGCCTTGTGCAGCCGGGTCAGGGCGTTCGTGGCGAGCCTGGAGTTGTGGCAGTGGCTCCGGATGAAGGTGCGTAGGTTCATGGGGGGTACGCGGTGCTCGGTTGCAGCGGTAGGGGGTGATTGAAGAAAGCATTATCGAGGTGGGAATTGATGGGGAGCTTTGCTGGAGCGGATGGGAGCTTTGCGGGAAGGGATGGATTGGAAAGATTTTTTGGGTGGGGTGTAGGAACGTCAGTCGGGACTGTCAGCCATTGGGCAGACGGGACTCGCCAGCCGACGTCGCCTTGCGCCTTTGCCTACAACTACGCCAGAATCCGCCGGCTTGTTCGCCTGGAGTTGCGTCGGTAGTTTGGGGCCTGTCACTGCTCATCAGTGATCGGGTTTAGCAGCTCGCGGTGAAACAGGTTGTGCAAGGCGTCATCCAGTCAGGAATCTCCATCCTGCACTTGATGGTGGCTGTGCGCAGGGCGTCCCCGGACGCGCCGGTTTCTTGTTTCCCCGGTCTGCTAACCTGCGTACAGCTGCCTCCCATCGTTTAGCAGCGAGTGGGTGATGGCTCCAATGACAGGAAGCAAGAAGATGGTAAAAGTGACTCCGAATCCTCCTGCGGCAGACGAACCCACATCCCGCGCCCAGTCCGCCCGCAACAAGAAAATCGACGACGCTGCCACGCGAGCGTTGGATTTTTATCTGAAGCCCAAGCCTCAGAACGAAACGTCTGATAAGTCCGACTCCATTTTACGGATTGACCCTGGGGTTGATTCTGAGTGTTTGCTTGCGAACCTCAGTGAGAATCTGGCCTCGGCGAACGCGATGATTAGTGATTTGGCGTTTGATCTGGATGGATCGAGGCGGCATGTGGCGTTGGGGATTTTGCAGGTGATTGAGGTGAGTGAGCTGTTGGCGAATCGGGCTTTGGATATTGTTGAGGTGAGGTAGCCGAGGCGTTCGCCTCAGTACAGGAAAGGTCTGCATAGCTCGACCTTTCCTGCCACCTTGGCGTTGGAGCAAGCCGGTGAGGTTGGCAACCAGGCATTCAAATGTTGGATAGCGACCAACAAGCCCTGCCGGATGGCTAAACTCTCTGCTCATGAGCAGAGAAGGTCAGGGGCGCTAATGCACGAGTTGAGCGCTACCGGCTAAACACGAGCGGAGCAGCGACCATGGAATACGACGACAAATTGATAGAAGAAGCTGTGCTTGCCTTGTTGGCAGCCTTCAGCTCCGACAGCGGCAACACCTGGAAAGGTTTTGACTTCGAGGTCATGAACCGATTGCATGAGCAAGGCCTCATCAGCGATCCGGTAAACAAGAACAAGTCGATCTGGTTGACGGACGAAGGGTTGGAGCGAGGTCGGCAGATTGCCGAGCGGTTGTTTGGGAAGGAGCGTTGAGAGGGGCGCCATATCGTGATGGATCGCCAGAAGCCATAGCAAACCCTGTCGAAAGCCTAGGTTCAGCTAATGCTGCATTAAATTTCCATCTTTAATGGATCTTTGAAGTGGCAAGGAAACGTCGTTTTTTATCTAAGTAAAAGCCCGTTGTGGGTAAGTTTCGCATTTGTCTGCCCTTCTAATCTGTAGTAGCTCAGCTGTCGATGTATAAGGAGAATGTCTTGTCCAATAAGACCTTCTGTAATAAATCCACACCCCTAGCTTCTGATTTTTATTTTATTTTTATTTTCTGAAAATCCAACCCGCCCAACTCCTGTTGGCGCCGATTGGACATAAGGATCGCTACAATCATCCATTTCGGCGATTAAGAATCTGTCGGAGATGTAAGTGCCGAAAGTTCAACCGAATACTCCCTGTAATTCAAATCATGATATTCCAGGCGCTCGGCAAAAATCTCATGAAAATAAACCCATTGGGTTGCTCTCGAGTTGGGGTCGAGCCTGATCTCCACCTTATCGCCAGCATTGAAGCCCGCGAATTCTTCTTTAGTCATCATGATTATCTCCTCCAGTCAGGCAGCATTTTTTGAGCCTTAAGCAACGAGTCGCCGCGGATTGTTGGATACTCAAGGCCTTCCTTTGCTTGAGACTAATGAAACATAAGGTAGGCATGCCCAGCTGCATACTGTCAGGAATGACAGGTTATTAGTTTTTTTGGGGATAGTTTTGCTGAGGGCTAGAATGATTGGTTATGTGTAGGTGGGGATTGGGGCATTTTCTCGTTGAATGGTTCTGTGTTAAATGGTCGTATTCGTCAAAACTCTTCAGCCTTATTCAAGACAGACAATTTGAATGATGCGGCTATCACCATGAATTGTTGTGTGAGTCCACTCTTCTATCGTCTTTATCTGTTCTGGTAACAGATCATAGCCAAAACAAAAATCTTCAGGCTTTGTCCAGCCCATAAGTGCGGCCAACTGGTCCATATAGGCGATTGGGACTTCTACCGTCATTATCAACTCTTCAGTAGTCATGTCAAAAATTTCAACGATGGGCTTCATTTCTCTACTTTCTTTGTCGGGAGGTCGGGTTTAGTTTACTCGCCAGCTATCAATTTTTTCGAGATATTGGCCTTGTATGTAGTACTAGTTTTACCAATTGGTTCTGTACCGAAATGCAATTTGATAGTCGAATATTTTTGGTTCGATTGGATGGGCAAAGAAGGGCTGGATGATAGGTATCCATTCGGCGCGCACATCAAAACCTCCGTCATATATTTCTGGTTCGCTTTCCAGATTCAACGCGGTGATTACCGATAAATTATCCCCCCTATCGTTCGAGTATTCTTTGCCTGCACCCAGCTCGTTTTTTTTGTCGTACCAATCAAGTCTTAATTTTACTCCCATTCGGCTTTTCTCCCGGTTTCTGCTGGGGGCTAGTCGGCGCAAGTTTCGATGTAATACTCCAGTCCCGCAGGAAATTTTATACCTAGAACCTTTTCTATTTCTCTGAATTGTTCTTCTGTTATCTCCAGCTCTCCTGGTTCAATTTCGTTGAAGGGTTTGGCTTCAGTTATTTGCGCCAGCGCTTCGTTTTGTTCAGGGTCCTCTATATAAATCTCGAACTGTAATGAGTCGTCCTTTTTGTCGTCTTGGTAGAAACCTGTTATTGAGAGGTAAGGCATGTTATTTCGCTTTGTGGCCTGAAGGCAGGTTAGTTTTTACTGGCTACTGTCTCTGTAGCTACCAACTGTCTCGATAATCGAAGGAGACCTGATAGATGTAGGTGGGCCAATCAATTGAATGCTGAAAATAAGGTTGGAGAATTTTTATCCATTCTTGTGGGACATTAAAGCCTCCGTTATTTATGTTGTTTTCGATTGGGATCCCTAAGGCTTCAATGACCGTGCCGTCCTCGCCCAAGTCTTTTGAATACTCTTCTCCTTCGTAGGATTCGGTTTGCTTGCTAAACCATTCAAGTCTGAGTTTGAGTCCCATTTGATCCTCACAAATATTTTTTGATATTACGGTTTTTTTTGGGGCCATCTGTCTGCTCGCCAGTAATATGATCGAACGCCCCTAAATGGCTTCCATCGCTTGAGCGATAGGCTTCCAATTCGCCATGTGAAGAATCCCATTCATAAATTGTTCTGCCCTTAGCATCAAGCCAGCGATGCCGTAGGCCTCCACCTCCTTGCACGGGTGTCTTTTTTACGCCTGTTTTCAAGCCAGGAAAGCCAATAATTTCATGTGTTTTCGGGGCTGGGTGATAGTCGTGGCCGGTCTCGGTCATGCCCTTTCGACGAACACTCAAAACCACATAAACCGGTCGGACCCCCGAGTCCGCCGGAAACACCAGAATGAAATCCTTGTACTCCGGCGGATAGATCGGGTCGACGATGATGCTGTCAGCCATCGGCGTCGGCGGATAGATCCAAATAGGCGGTGCTTGGGGCGCAGCTTCCAGGGCAGGAACGCCAAGTGTGTCAGTCGGATTAGTAGCCGGCGTCCAGATCAGTTCAATCCCATCACCCAGGTCGGCGATGAACTGATCGGCTCGCGGGGTGAACTGGACAACGTCGACCATTTCCCAATCGGGATGCTGGCCGGTATAGAAGCCATACCCCTTGAGACTGCCATCAGCCTGCTGCTCGACGCTCAAGCGCATGCGGCTGCGGGCTTGCTTGAGGTCACGTAGCTGGTCTTCGCTATAAAGCGCGCTGTCGCCCAGGCTGGACGGCCAGAGCAGGGCAACGACACCGGTCAGCAGGGCCGCGCCGACGGTACCGCCGGCAGTTGCAGCCGCAGAAGTTGCCGAACCGCCCAGCGCGAGTCGACCCAAGTTAACCGGAACCGAGCCCGCGCCAATCCGCTTGAGAGGAATGGCGCCGGATGGATCGGCGCTTCGACCGCCGAGCCACATAAGATCGCCGTACTGCTTGACCAGATCCGCCGGGACGTAGCCGCTGGGGTTGCTGTAATCGATGATGCCGTTGGGCAGCTTGCAGCTTTTGGCAAACACGCTTCCAGTCATGGTGAATACAGGCTTCTTGACCACCGTGGCCCAGCGTTCCTGTTCATAGGCTGCCTGCCGGGCGAGCATGGCTTCATGAGCCTGCTGTCGGGCTTCGCGCTCGGCTAGTTCGGTGGCCGTCATGTCCCGATAGGTGACGTGATGCCCGTCGCCCCCGGGCGGGTTTCGGACCTGGGGGATGTCTTTTTTGCGTGTCGCCACGTAGTGAGTCTCGTCCGCTAAATGCAGCGCAGACGCTAACGCGGGAAGAGAGGGGCGCGATGTAGGAGGTTTCTTGAAGTAGGTGTTCCGGTTTCCTCAATACAGGTAGGGCTGGCTATTGAGGGCCTGAATAATCTGAAGCGTCAGCTAGGGCTGTCAGCCATTGGGCAACCGCAACTCGCCAGCCGACGTCGCCTTGCGCCTTTGCCTACAACTACGCCAGAATCCCCCGGCTTGTGCGCCTTGGGTGGCGTCGGTAGTTTGGGACCTGTCACTGCTCATCAGTGATCGGGTTTAGTCGCCCAGGGTGAAACAGGTTGTGCAAGGCGTCATCCAGTCAGGATTCCCATCCTGCTCTCGATGGTGGCTGTGCGCAGGGCGTCCTCGGACGCGCCGGTTTCTTGTTTCCCCGGTCGACTAACCTGCGTACAGCTGCCTCCCCTCGTTTAGTCGCGAGCGGGTGATGGCTCCAACTACAGGAAGCAAGACGATGGCAAAAGATACTCCGAATCCCCCCGATACAAACGAGCACGTCTCCCGTGCTCAGTCTGCCCGCAACAAGAAAATCGACGACGCTGCCACGCGAGCGTTGGATTACTACCTGAAACCCAAGCCTAAGAGCGAAACGTCTGACAAGACCGACTCCATTTTTCGGATTGATCCGAGTGTGGATTCTGAGTGTTTGCTGGCGAATCTCAGTGAGAGTCTGGCTTCGGCGAACGCGATGATCAGTGATTTGGCGTTTGATCTGGATGGCTCGCGGCGGCGTGTTGCGTTGGGGATTTTGCAGGTGATTGAGGTGAGTGAGCTGTTGGCGAATCGGGCGTTGGATATTGTTGAGGTGAGATAGGTTGGGCATGTGGATCGTTAATCCACAAAGCATAAAAGGGTCTTGCTAAGCAGGATCCTTTAAATAAATTTGAGAATCATCTGGCTGCTCTTCACCGTCATGATACGACGCCAAGCCCGGCAGATTGTATGCAGCTCCGTGGAGGAGTTTGGGTAGAAGAAACCCCCTTGGGTATCCATCCCGGTAGATCACAGTTCGCGAGGCACTGACCTGTGGATGAAATTTCCGATAGTTTCCCCAGTGGCCACCCGACCTTAAGATGCAAGTGCTCTTATCATCCCCAGTGAGTAAACGTTTCCCTCGCCAGATCCCCATAATAGAGGGGATAGTCGGTCGTCGGCGGTGAATATTAAATGAGTGGATGACAGCTCGATTAGCTTGGAGTCAGTCAATCCAAATTGCGGAAGGTAGGGGTTTTGTAAATCGTCGTTGAGATTGGAGTCTATCTCTTTGAACGTTTCAAAAATGGTTCTGGCAATTTCAAAGGCTTTCTCTTGAGCATATCCCTTTAAATCTAGAAGATTGGAGACCTCTGCGGCAATGTATTTCGTTGTGTAGCCCTCTCCAAATGGTTGGATGGCTTTGAGCAACAAATCATAGTCGCCAACGCTAAAGTCTTTCAGCCTCTTCGAACTGGAGATGAACCTGCCTTCTTCTACGCTGCCAATTATTAGCAATAGCAGAAGGTTGGTATCAATAATGATGTTTCTTTTGTGATTGGGTACCGATCTTTTTTTGTTTTTGGCCATCTTATTGGCCTTTGTAGCGCTTGAATCCCTTGAGCGATCCATCTTTAGATGAAACTAAAAAAGTCTTGTATTCTTTCCGTTTGCCCAAAACAGTGGCCAATTCAAAAAGCGGCGTTCTGGTACGCGTTCCTGAGATTGGAGAAGGGGTGCGGTCGACATCGTAGCTAAAGGTAACCTCATACCGCGAATTGTCATCTGAAATGACAATCTCCTCCAGAACGATGTTACTTGCTCCCTGTACAAAATCATCGAAGCCATTACGGGCAGCCGCTTCAGCCATTTTAAAGTCGATCATGATTTCCTCCTGTCGGGGTTCGGTTCAAAGAACATCCCGCAGATAATCCTTCAGAATGATAGCTGGAGCATAAAGCCCCTCGATCGTCTGTGCAGCACCAAAATTTTTTGCCAAACGATGCAGCTCACCACCAAGCACCGTATCCACCCCACCAACCGCCCCCGATGCCAAATCCAGGCATCGTCCGATTTCGCCCTGAATCCCAGCCACATCGCCCCAGCGTATCAACAACTCAAAAACCTCACGGTCGCAACTGCCCATCAACGGATCATCTCGCAGAATCGGGCTGTGGCCTTCGGTCTCATAAGCCAGCTTGAGGGAGTAAAGAGCGACCGTTTCCAGCAGCAATTCCATGGGGTGAAATCCTTTGTCAGCGGGTGAGGAGGGGCGGTGAATCAACAGGGCGTCGCAAGGCGGAGCATCGGTGGGGGCTGTGACATTTTTGTGAGCGCTTTGCGCTCAAGCGGGAGCAAGCTCCCTCGCCACGGGTTCTTACTGGCCACAGATTCTTCCTTGCCACAGGTTTGGTATTTGGGGCCGCTTCGCGCCCCGGCGGGGATAAATCCCCTCGCCACAAAGGAGTGATTAGCCATGACCAATCACTTTCCTACAGACGAAAAAAAAGACCTTGAATTTCAAGGTCTTTCTTTAAGATGGTGCCCCGAGGGAGACTCGAACTCCCACTCCTTTCGAAAACGGATTTTGAATCCGCCGCGTCTACCAATTCCGCCATCAGGGCTCAATGGCGGCGAAGTATAGAGAGGTGACTACCGTTGGTCAATCACGTTTCATGGTGAATTTTTGATAATTCCGCTAGACTTTCCGGCCCTGCTAGACGAACCCCATCATGCGTGTTGCTGACTTTACCTTCGAACTCCCGGATTCGCTGATCGCTCGCCACCCTCTGGCCGAGCGTCGCGCCAGTCGACTGTTGACCCTGGACGGGGTCAGCGGTGCCATGGCTCACCGTCAATTCACTGATTTGCTTGAGCATTTGCGCCCGGGCGATTTGATGGTGTTCAACAATACCCGGGTGATTCCGGCGCGGTTGTTTGGCCAGAAGGCCTCCGGCGGCAAGCTGGAGATTCTGGTGGAGCGGGTGCTGGACAGTCATCGCGTGCTGGCCCATGTGCGGTCGAGCAAGTCGCCCAAGCCCGGTTCGTCGATTTTGATCGACGGCGGTGGCGAGGCGGTGATTGTGGCGCGGCATGATGCGTTGTTCGAGCTGGAATTTGCCGAAGAGGTGTTGCCGCTGCTCGACCGTGTCGGGCACATGCCGTTGCCTCCTTATATAGACCGCCCGGACGAAGGTTCGGACCGCGAGCGTTATCAGACTGTGTACGCCGAGCGCCTGGGGGCGGTGGCGGCGCCGACGGCGGGGCTGCATTTCGATCAGCCGTTGCTGGAGGCGATTGCCGCCAAGGGCGTGGAGACGGCGTTCGTGACGTTGCACGTCGGTGCCGGCACGTTCCAGCCAGTGCGTGTGGAGCGTATCGAAGACCATCACATGCACAACGAATGGCTGGAAGTGAGCCAGGAAGTGGTCGATGCCGTGGCGGCTTGTCGTGCTCGCGGTGGTCGGGTGGTGGCGGTGGGGACCACCAGCGTGCGCTCCCTGGAAAGCGCCGCGCGCGATGGCGTGCTCAAGCCGTTCAGTGGCGACACCGACATCTTTATCTACCCGGGCCGGCCGTTTCATGTGGTCGATGCCCTGGTCACCAATTTTCATTTGCCCGAATCCACGCTGTTGATGCTGGTTTCGGCGTTCGCCGGTTATCCCGAAGCCATGGCTGCCTACAAGGCCGCCGTCGAGCATGGATACCGCTTTTTCAGCTACGGTGATGCGATGTTCATCACCCGTAACCCCGCGCCACGCGGACCCGAGGAAACAGTATGAGTCGCACCTGTCGCATGTCCTTCGAGTTGCTCGCCACCGATGGCAAGGCTCGTCGCGGTCGTCTGACCTTCCCCCGCGGTACCGTGGAAACCCCGGCGTTCATGCCGGTGGGCACCTACGGCACGGTCAAGGGCATGCTGCCACGGGACATCGTCGCCACGGGTGCGGAGATCATCCTCGGCAACACGTTCCACCTGTGGCTGCGCCCGGGCATGGAAGTGATCAAGGCCCACGGTGACTTGCACGATTTCATGCAGTGGAAAGGCCCGATCCTGACCGACTCCGGCGGCTTCCAGGTGTTCAGCCTCGGCGCCATGCGCAAGATCAAGGAGGAGGGCGTGACCTTCGCTTCTCCGGTGGACGGCGCCAAGGTGTTCATGGGGCCGGAAGAGTCGATGCAGGTCCAGCGTGACCTGGGCTCGGACATCGTGATGATCTTTGACGAGTGCACGCCGTATCCGGCCGATGAGGACGTGGCGCGGGTGTCCATGGAGCTGTCGTTGCGCTGGGCTCAGCGTTCGAAGAATGCCCATGCGGATAACACTGCGGCGTTGTTTGGCATCGTGCAGGGTGGCATGCACCAGGATCTGCGCATGCGTTCGCTGGAAGGCCTCGACAAGATCGGCTTCGACGGTCTGGCCATCGGCGGTTTGTCGGTGGGCGAGCCCAAGCACGAGATGATCAAGGTGCTCGATTACCTGCCGAGCCAGATGCCCGCTGACAAACCTCGTTACCTTATGGGCGTTGGCAAACCGGAAGATCTGGTTGAGGGTGTGCGCCGCGGTGTGGACATGTTCGATTGCGTGATGCCAACCCGTAATGCCCGCAATGGGCATCTGTTCATCGACACTGGCGTACTGAAGATCCGTAACGCGTTCCATCGCCATGATGATTCGCCGCTGGATCCGACCTGCGATTGCTACACCTGCCAGAACTTCTCCCGCGCTTATCTGCATCATTTGGACAAGTGCGGCGAAATGCTCGGCAGTATGCTCAATACCATCCACAATTTGCGCCATTACCAGGTGCTTATGGCTGGTTTGCGCGAGGCTATTCAACAGGGTACATTGGCCGCCTTTGTCGAGGCCTTCTATGCCAAGCGCGGGTTGCCTGTACCGCCCTTGGACTGAGTTTTCCGATCCTAAGATTCAATACTTGCAACTGGAGTGCTAAATGAGCTTTTTTATCTCTAATGCCATGGCTGACGCGGCTGCACCTGCTGCTGCCGGCCCTATGGGCGGCGGTTTCGAGTGGATTTTCCTGGTCGGCTTCCTGGTCATCTTCTACCTGATGATCTGGCGTCCACAGGCCAAGCGCGCCAAAGAGCAGAAGAACCTGCTGAGCAGCCTGCAAAAGGGCGATGAAGTGGTCACCACCGGCGGCATCGCTGGCAAGATCACCAAAGTGGCCGATGACTTCGTGGTTCTGGAAGTGTCCGACACTGTTGAAATGAAGTTCCAGAAGGGCGCTATCGCGGCCACGCTGCCAAAAGGCACGCTGAAAGCGATCTAAGTAACAACTTCTATTCAATCGACGGGGCGCGCAAGGCGCCCCGCGTCATAAGCGGGCGGCGTGATGCTGAACAAATACCCTCTGTGGAAATATGTACTGATCCTGGCGGTGCTGGCGGTCGGTCTGATTTATTCCGCTCCCAATCTATACCCGGATGACCCGGCCATTCAGGTCAGTGGCGCAAGCACTGCGCTGCAGGTCACCCAGGCCGATCTGGATCGTGCGAGCGCTGCGCTCAAGGCGTCCAATATCGAGGTCAAGGCTGCGTCCATCGCCGAAAACGGCAAGGGCGGCCTGTTGCGCCTGGTCAAGGCGGAAGACCAACTGCCAGCCAAGGACGTGGTGCGCAAGGCGTTGGGTGACGATTACGTCGTAGCCCTGAACCTGGCCCAGACCACTCCGCAATGGCTGCGCAAGCTCGGCGCGCATCCGATGAAGCTGGGCCTGGACTTGTCCGGCGGTGTGCACTTCCTGCTGGAAGTGGACATGGAAAAAGCCCTCGACGCGCGGATGAAAGTCTACGAAGGCGACGTCAAGAGCCTGTTGCGCAAAGAGCGCCTGCGTTATCGCAGCCTGCCGCAACTCGACGGTGCCATCCAGCTGGGCTTCAGCGACACTGATACCCGCGAGCAGGCCCGTGCGCTGATTCGCAAGAACTTCAACGATTTCGACATTGTGCCGGCCGACCTCAATGGTCAGGCGGTGCTGCGTCTGGCGATGACCCCGGCCAAGCTGGCGGAAATCCGCGAATACTCCATCAAGCAGAACTTGACCACGGTGCGTAACCGCGTCAACGAGCTGGGTGTGGCCGAGCCGATCGTGCAGCGCCAGGGCGCCAACCGCATCGTGGTTGAGCTGCCAGGCGTGCAGGACACCGCCGAAGCCAAGCGTATCCTCGGCAAGACCGCCAACCTGGAATTCCGCCTGGCCGCTGAGCCGGGTGCTTCCAAGGCCACTTCCGAGAGCTTCGAGTTCCGTGAAGGCGGGCGTCCGGCGGCGCAGATCGAGCGTGGCCTGATCATCACCGGTGACCAGGTAACCGACGCCCAGGCGGGCTTCGACGAGCAGGGTCGCCCACAGGTGAACATTCGCCTGGACGGCCATGGCGGCGAACTGATGAGCCGCGCCACGCGCAGCAACGTCGGGCGCAGCATGGCGGTGATCTTCATCGAGCAGAAGCCGACCACCACTTACACCAAGCAAGTGGTCGACGGTGTCGAGAAAGACGTCGCGGTGCAGACCTTCAAGGAAGAGAAGAAGATCATCAGCCTGGCGACCATCCAGTCGCCGCTGGGCAGCCAGTTCCGCATCACCGGCCTGAACGGCCAGGGTGAATCCTCGGAGCTGGCCCTGCTGCTGCGTGCCGGTGGTCTGGCCGCGCCGATGTACTTCGCCGAAGAGCGCACCATTGGCCCGAGCCTGGGTGCCGACAACATCACCAAGGGTATCGATGCTTCGCTGTGGGGCATGCTGTTCGTGTCGCTGTTCATCATCGCCATCTACCGCTTCTTCGGCATCATCGCCACCGTCGCGCTGGCGGTGAACATGGTGATGCTGCTGGCGCTGATGTCGCTGCTGGGGGCTACGCTGACCCTGCCCGGTATCGCCGGTATCGTATTGACCATGGGTATGGCGGTGGACGCCAACGTGCTGATCTTCTCGCGGATACGTGAAGAGATCGCCGCGGGCATGTCGATCCAGCGGGCAATCAACGAAGGCTTCGGCCGGGCATTCACCGCGATCCTCGACGCCAACCTGACCACGTTGCTGGTGGGCGGGATTCTCTTCGCCATGGGCACCGGCCCGGTCAAGGGCTTCGCAGTGACCATGTCCCTCGGGATCTTTACCTCGATGTTCACGGCCATCATGGTGACCCGCGCAATGGTCAACCTGATCTTTGGCGGTCGTGACTTCAAGAAGTTGTGGATTTAAGGGGCTGCCATGTTACGTACAATCAACTTCATGGGCGTTCGCAACGTTGCGTTCGGCGTCACATTGTTCCTTACCGTACTGGCGTTGTTCAGCTGGTTCCACAAGGGCCTGAACTACGGCCTGGACTTCACCGGCGGTACGCTCATCGAGCTGACCTACGAGCGTCCGGCCGACGTCACCAAGGTGCGTGAGCAACTGGCGACGTCGGGCTACAGCGATGCCATCGTGCAGAGCTTCGGTGCGACTACCGACCTGCTGGTGCGCATGCCGGGTGAAGATCCGCAGCTGGGCCACCAGGTGGCCGAAGCCTTGCAGAAGGCTGGCGGCGACAACCCGGCCCAGGTCAAGCGCGTCGAGTTCGTCGGCCCGCAGGTGGGTGAAGAGCTGCGCGACCAGGGCGGCCTCGGCATGCTGATGGCGCTGGGCGGCATCCTGATCTACCTGGCCTTCCGCTTTCAGTGGAAGTTCGCGGTGGGCGCCATTGTCTCGCTGATCCACGACGTGATCGTGACCGTGGGCATCCTGTCGTTCTTCCAGATCACCTTCGACCTGACGGTGCTGGCGGCGGTGCTGGCGATCATCGGCTACTCGCTCAACGACACCATCGTGGTATTCGACCGGGTGCGTGAGAACTTCCGTGTGCTGCGCAAGGCCTCGCTGATCGAGAACATCAACATCTCGACCACCCAGACCCTGCTGCGGACCATGGCGACGTCGATCTCCACCTTGTTGGCGATTGCCGCGCTGCTGTTCTTTGGTGGCGATAACCTGTTCGGTTTCTCCATCGCACTGTTTGTCGGTGTGTTGGCGGGTACTTACTCGTCGATCTACATCGCCAACGTGGTGCTGATCTGGCTGAACCTGAGCACCGAGGACCTGATTCCTCCCGCGGCCACCGAAACGGAAGTGGACGACCGCCCGTAAGGCTTGTCGCTCCATCCGTCACTGCTGAAAAGGCGCGAGTTGAACTCGCGCCTTTTTTTGTGCTCCAAGGCTGGGAGAAGCGCGGATTAATCCGCTTGTGATGGTCAGGAGGTTCAAGTGAACAAATCGATGCTGGTTGGTGCGGTATTGGGTGCTGTCGGTGTAACTGCCGGTGGTGCGGTCGCGACCTACAGCTTGGTAAAAAGTGGCCCTGAGTATGCGCAAGTATTGGCCGTGGAACCGGTCAAGACCCAGATCAAGACCCCGCGTGAAGTGTGCAAGGACGTCACCGTGACTCGGCAGAAGCCAGTCCAGGACCAACACCAGATCGCCGGCACCGTGATCGGCGCCCTGGCCGGTGGCCTGCTGGGTAACCAGGTCGGCGGCGGCACCGGCAAGAAAATCGCCACCGTGGCAGGTGCAGCCGGCGGCGGTTATGCCGGTAACAAGATTCAGGAAGGCATGCAGGAACGCGACACCTACACCACCACCCAGACTCGCTGCAACACGGTGAATGACATCAGCGACAAGGTTGTGGGCTACGACGTTCGCTACATGCTCGACGGCAAGGAAGGCAAGGTCCGTATGGACCGTGACCCGGGCAACCAGATCCCGGTGAACAAGGAAGGCCAGCTGATCCTGGGGCAGAACGAACCGGCTCAGTGATCCATCCGCTATGAAAAAAGCACCCTTCGGGGTGCTTTTTTTATGCCCGCATTTTATGGCTCATCCCTCAAATATCCTGTGAAATGGTTGTGGGAGCAAAGCTTGCTCGCGATGCAGTGGCGCACTCAACAGAGAGGCCACCTGACCCACCGCCATCGCGAGCAAGCTTTGCTCCCACAGTCTTTGCTCCCACAGTGGTTCGGCTGTGGCAAAATCCAGGCATAAAAAAAGCACCCCGAAGGGTGCTTTTTTGTGTAGCCGGTTGCTTAGCGCTTCAGCGAAGCCGGCAAGTGCGGCTGGATAGCTGTCAGCACAGCCTTGAAGCATTTGGTGTTACCGGCAACGATGTGGCCTTTTTCAAGGAAGTCGTGGCCGCCGGTGAAGTCGCTCACCAAACCACCGGCTTCCTGGATCAGCAGGGCGCCTGCGGCCATGTCCCACTCGGACAGGCCCGATTCCCAGAACGCATCGAAACGGCCAGCCGCCACGTAGGCCAGGTCCAGGCTCGCAGCGCCGGCGCGGCGGATGCCGGCGGTCTGGCCGACCAGGGCGCGGAACATGCCCAGGTAGTTATCCAGGTTGTCCATCTGGTCGTCACGGAACGGGAAACCGGTACCCAGCAGGGCGCCGTCCAGGCTGGTGCGGCCGCTGACGCGCAGGCGACGACCGTTCAGTTGGGCGCCACGGCCACGGCTGGCGGTAAATTCTTCCTGGCGAACCGGGTCCAGCACGACGGCGTGTTCCAGGCGGCCGCGGTATTTACAGGCGATGCTGACAGCGAAGTGAGGAATGCCACGCAGGAAGTTGGTGGTGCCGTCCAGCGGATCGATGATCCACAGGTACTCTTCGCCTTCGATGCCCGTACCGGCGTGCATGCCGGTCTCTTCACCGAGGATCGAGTGGTTCGGGTAGGCCTTGCGCAGGGCGTCGACGATTTTTTGCTCGGCGGCGCGATCAACCTCGGACACGTAGTCCTTGGCGTCTTTTTCATCGACCTTGATGGTATCCAGGCGCTCGATGGAGCGGAAGATCAGTTCACTGGCGCTGCGGGCGGCGCGCAGCGCGATATTCAGCATGGGCTGCATGGATGTGTCACCTAAGGTTGTTAAAGAAAGCCGCGCATTCTATCAGAAAGTTTTCCGAGGAGAAGGTTGGTGTTCGCTTTCATAGCTTAACGGTAGGTGCTTATGTAAGATTTGCTCCCTTTATCGTGTTCGAGAGCGCCTCCCTTGTTGCAGAACATTCGTGTCGTCCTGGTCAATACCAGCCATCCGGGTAACATCGGCGGAGCTGCGCGGGCCATGAAGAACATGGGCTTGTCGCGGCTGGTGCTGGTCGAACCGCGCCTGTTTCCCCATCACGAGGCCGATGCCCGTGCCTCCGGCGCCGGCGACATCCTTGCCAATGCCCAGGTCGTCGCCACCCTCGAAGACGCCTTGGTGGGGTGCAACCTGGTGCTCGGCACCAGCGCCCGCGACCGCCGCATTCCGTGGCCGCTGCTCGACCCCCGCGAATGCGGGACCAAAGTGGTCGAGGAAGCCGCGCAAGGCTTTGAAATCGCCCTGGTGTTCGGTCGTGAAGACTCCGGCCTGACCAACGACGAGCTGCAGCGATGTCACTTTCACGTGCATATCCCTTCCGACCCCGAGTTCAGTTCCTTGAACCTCGGGGCGGCGGTGCAGGTGTTGAGCTATGAAGTGCGCATGGCCTGGCTGGCGGCTGAAGGGCAGCCCAGCAAGGTCGAAAAAACCGAAGTCACGTCGCCGCGCAGTGAGACAATGGCGACCATGGACGAGCTGGAGCGATTCTATGAGCACCTGGAGCAGACCCTGGTGGACATCGAGTTCCTCGACCCGGAAAAGCCGCGACACTTGATGGCGCGCCTGCGTCGGTTGTACGGACGAAGCTCGGTGAGCCGAGCGGAGATGAATATATTGCGCGGCATCCTCACGGAAACCCAGAAGGCGGCCCGTGGCGAGCTGATTAAGCGGAAGAAATAAAATGTTCGAACGTTTGCGTGAAGATATCCAAAGTGTTTTCCATCGTGACCCGGCGGCGCGCAATGCCTTTGAAGTGCTGACCTGCTATCCCGGGATGCACGCGATCTGGATCCATCGTTTGTCCGGCGCCTTGTGGAATATGGGCTGGAAGTGGCTGGCGCGGCTGGTGTCGAATTTCGGCCGCTGGCTGACCGGGATCGAGATCCATCCCGGGGCTAAGGTCGGTCGCCGGTTCTTCATCGACCACGGCATGGGCATCGTCATCGGCGAAACCGCCGAGATCGGCGATGACGTGACCCTGTATCAGGGCGTGACCCTCGGCGGCACCAGTTGGAACAAGGGCAAGCGCCACCCGACCCTGGAAGACGGCGTGGTGGTGGGCGCCGGCGCCAAGGTGCTCGGGCCGTTCACGGTAGGGGCGGGGGCGAAAGTCGGTTCCAACGCCGTGGTCACCAAGGCGGTGCCGCCTGGCGCGACCGTGGTCGGTATTCCGGGGCGGATCATCGTCAAGTCCGATGACGAGCAAGACGCCCGGCGCAAGGCCATGGCCGAGAAAATCGGCTTCGACGCCTACGGTGTCGGCGAAGACATGCCCGACCCGGTGGCCCGAGCCATCAACCAGTTGCTCGATCACCTGCAAGCCGTCGATGGGCGCCTGGAGGGGATGTGTGGGGCCCTGAAGGAGCTGGGGAGTAATTACCGTGCCAAGGATCTGCCTGAACTGCGCGAGGAAGATTTCGCGTGTGTGAAGGACAAGGATGAGACTCAGGCCAGCTGAGCCGAGGCGCCTGCATCGCGGGCAAGCCTTGCTTCCACAAAACCTTGCCCCACAGGAGTCCTGTTTCGCAGGCGTCCTGTGGGAGCAAAGCTTGCTCGCGATGAACGATAACGCGGTATAGCTGGTCGTTAGTCGCCTACCTTTGCTATCATGCGCGCGCTCTTTCGCGGGTAAACCCGAGTAACCCACTAGGTCTTATACTTGACTTAAATACTCGGGAATTGCATACTCGCCCCCATTCCGAACTCCGTGGTAATTGTCCATGCGACTGACTACAAAAGGCCGATACGCCGTGACCGCGATGCTGGATCTGGCATTGCACGCGCAGCACGGGCCGGTGTCCCTGGCCGATATCTCCGAGCGCCAGGGCATTTCCCTGTCTTATCTTGAGCAGCTGTTCGCCAAGCTGCGCCGTAGCAACCTGGTTTCCAGCGTTCGCGGCCCGGGTGGCGGCTACCAGCTGTCGCGCGACATGCAGGGCATCCAGGTTGCCCAGGTGATCGATGCGGTGAACGAATCGGTCGATGCGACCAAATGCCAGGGCCTTGGCGACTGCCATGGCGGCGATACTTGCCTGACCCACCACTTGTGGTGCGACCTCAGCCTGCAGATCCACGAATTTCTGAGCGGTATCAGCTTGGCTGACCTTGTAACTCGCCGTGAGGTGCAAGAAGTAGCCCAGCGTCAGGACCAGCGCCGTTGCAATAGCAAGGCGCCGCACCTGGACAAGATTGAAGCGTCCGCCGTCGAATGACCGCCGCAGAGCAAGCGGAACGCCAGCCAGCCTGATTTAGGAGAGAGTCCATGAAATTGCCGATTTACCTTGATTACTCCGCGACCACCCCGGTTGATCCGCGTGTCGCGCAAAAAATGAGTGAATGCCTGCTGGTCGACGGAAACTTCGGTAACCCGGCGTCCCGTTCCCACGTGTTTGGCTGGAAAGCCGAAGAGTCGGTCGAAAACGCCCGTCGCCAGGTCGCCGACCTGGTCAACGCCGACCCGCGTGAAATCGTCTGGACCTCCGGTGCCACCGAGTCCGACAACCTGGCAATCAAGGGTGTCGCGCACTTCTATCACACCAAGGGCAAGCACCTGATCACCTCCAAGATCGAGCACAAGGCTGTCCTGGACACCATGCGCCAACTGGAGCGTGAAGGCTTCGAAGTCACCTACATCGAACCGGGTGAAGACGGCATCATCACTCCAGCCATGGTGGAAGCCGCGCTACGCGACGACACCATCCTGGTTTCGATCATGCACGTGAACAACGAAATCGGCACCGTCAACGACATCGCGGCCATCGGCGAACTGACCCGTTCCAAGGGCATCCTGTTCCACGTCGACGCGGCGCAGTCCACCGGCAAGGTCGCGATCGACCTGTCGCAGCTGAAAGTCGACCTGATGTCGTTCTCCGCCCACAAGACCTACGGTCCTAAAGGCATCGGCGCCCTGTACGTCAGCCGCAAGCCGCGCGTTCGCCTCGAAGCGACCATGCACGGCGGCGGTCACGAGCGTGGCATGCGTTCCGGCACCCTGGCGACCCACCAGATCGTCGGCATGGGCGAAGCCTTCCGCGTGGCCAAGGAAGACATGGCTGCGGAGAACGTGCGCATCAAGGCCCTGAGTGACCGTTTCTTCAAGCAGGTCGAGCACCTGGAAGAGCTTTACGTCAACGGCAGCATGATCGCCCGCGTACCGCACAACCTGAACCTGAGCTTCAACTATGTTGAAGGCGAGTCGCTGATCATGGCACTCAAGGATCTGGCCGTGTCGTCCGGTTCGGCGTGCACCTCGGCATCCCTTGAGCCTTCGTACGTACTGCGCGCCCTGGGCCGCAACGACGAACTGGCCCACAGCTCGATCCGCTTCACCTTCGGCCGCTTCACCACCGAAGAAGAAATCGATTACGCCGCGCAGAAAGTCTGCGAGGCCGTCACCAAGCTGCGCGCTCTGTCGCCGCTGTGGGACATGTACAAAGACGGCGTCGACATTTCGAAAATCGAGTGGGCGGCGCACTGAAGAAGTCGCCACCAGAGCGACTCACTGATGAGGATTGAAGCAAATGGCATATAGCGAAAAGGTCATCGACCACTACGAGAACCCGCGCAACGTCGGCAAGATGGACGCGCAGGATCCTGATGTTGGCACCGGCATGGTCGGCGCCCCGGCGTGCGGCGACGTCATGCGCCTGCAGATCAAGGTCAACGAGCAAGGCATCATCGAAGATGCCAAGTTCAAGACCTATGGTTGCGGTTCCGCCATCGCGTCCAGCTCCCTGGCCACCGAGTGGATGAAGGGCAAGACCCTTGATGAAGCCGAAACCATCAAGAACACCCAGCTGGCTGAAGAACTGGCCCTGCCGCCCGTGAAGATCCACTGCTCGGTACTCGCCGAAGACGCCATCAAGGCCGCCGTTCGCGATTACAAGCAGAAAAAAGGCTTGATCTGATCTGTGCACAGGTAAGGAGTTTCCATGGCTATCCAGATGACAGAAGCGGCAGCTAAGCATGTGCAGCGCTCCCTCGCGGGGCGCGGCAAGGGCGAGGGTATCCGCCTGGGTGTTCGCACCACAGGCTGTTCTGGCCTTGCCTACGTGCTGGAATTCGTCGACGAAGTGGGCGAAGACGATCAGGTATTCGAGAGTCATGGTCAGAAAGTGATCATCGACCCGAAAAGCCTGACGTACCTGGACGGCACCGAGCTGGATTTCGTCAAGGAAGGGTTGAACGAAGGCTTCAAGTTCAACAACCCCAACGTGCGCGGTGAATGTGGCTGCGGCGAAAGCTTCAACATCTGAGGCGGCTTGTGGGTACTCCTTGTCATTTTGCTTTGTTCCAGATGCAGCCTGCGTTCCAGCTGGATCTCGACCAGTTATCCGCGCGTTACCTGGAATTGGCCCGTGGTGTCCACCCGGACCGTTTTGCTGATGCCTCCGAAGCTGAACAGCGGCGGGCGCTCGAGCAGTCTGCGAACCTCAACGAGGCCTACCAGACGCTCAAGAGTCCTGCCAAGCGCGCGCGTTACCTGCTCGCCATCAGCGGCCATGAGCTGCCCCTGGAAGTCACGGTCCACGATCCCGAGTTTCTTTTGCAGCAGATGCAATGGCGCGAAGAGCTCGAAGACCTGCAGGACAGCGCCGACCTGGCCGGTGTCGCGGTATTCAAGCGCCGCTTGAAAGACGCCCAGCACACATTGAACGAAAGCTTCGCAGCCTGCTGGAACGATGCCGCGCAACGCGAACAGGCCGAACGCCTGATGCGGCGCATGCAGTTCCTCGACAAGCTCACCTATGAAGTGCGCCAGCTCGAAGAGCGCCTCGACGATTAACCCAGTGCCGCTCCGGTCGCACGCCTGATTACAGATAAGTCCTGATTACGATGGCCCTACTGCAGATCGCCGAACCCGGCCAAAGTCCACAACCGCACCAGCGTCGCCTGGCTGTCGGGATCGACTTGGGTACCACCAATTCCCTGGTCGCTGCCTTGCGCAGCGGTCTTTCCGAACCGTTGGCCGACGAGCAGGGGCGGGTGATCCTGCCTTCCGCCGTGCGTTATCACGCCGATCGCGTCGAAGTGGGCGAGTCGGCCAAGCTGGCCGCCGCTACCGATCCGCTGAACACCATTGTCTCGGTCAAGCGCCTGATGGGTCGTGGTCTGTCCGACGTCAAGCAATTGGGCGATCAACTGCCGTACCGCTTCGTTGGCGGCGAATCCCACATGCCGTTCATCGAAACCGTGCAGGGCCCGAAAAGCCCGGTAGAGGTTTCCGCCGATATCCTCAAGGTGTTGCGCCAGCGTGCCGAAGCGGCGTTGGGCGGTGAGCTGGTGGGCGCGGTCATTACCGTCCCGGCCTATTTCGATGACGCCCAGCGCCAAGCCACCAAGGATGCCGCCAAGCTGGCCGGCTTGAACGTGCTGCGCCTGCTCAACGAGCCGACCGCCGCTGCGGTGGCGTACGGCCTCGACCAGCACGCCGAAGGCCTCGTAGCTATCTACGACCTGGGCGGCGGTACCTTCGATATCTCTATTCTGCGCCTGACCGGCGGAGTCTTCGAAGTCCTGGCTACCGGTGGCGACAGTGCCCTGGGCGGCGATGACTTCGATCACGCCATTGCTGGCTGGATCATCGAGCAAGCGGGCCTGTCCGCCGATCTCGATCCGGGTGCCCAGCGTCACTTGCTGCAAACCGCCTGCGCGGCCAAGGAAGCCTTGACCGACGCTGCGAGGGTTGAAGTCGTCTACGGCGACTGGAAAGCCTCGCTGACCCGTGAAGCCTTCGATGCCCTGATCGAACCCATGGTCGCCCGCAGCCTCAAGGCTTGCCGCCGGGCCGTGCGCGATTCCGGCGTGGAGCTGGAAGACGTCAAGGCCGTGGTCATGGTCGGTGGTTCAACCCGCGTGCCTCGGGTTCGCGAAGCCGTTGCCGAGGCCTTTGGCCGCCAGCCGCTGACCGAAATCGACCCAGACCAAGTGGTCGCCATCGGCGCCGCGATCCAGGCCGATACCCTCGCCGGTAACAAGCGCGATGGTGGCGAGCTGCTGTTGCTCGACGTGATTCCGCTGTCCCTGGGCCTGGAAACCATGGGCGGCCTGATGGAAAAGGTGATTCCACGCAACACCACCATCCCCGTTGCCCGCGCCCAGGACTTCACTACTTATAAAGACGGCCAGTCGGCGATGATGGTCCACGTGCTGCAAGGCGAGCGTGAACTGATCAGCGACTGCCGTTCCCTGGCGCGCTTCGAATTGCGCGGCATCCCACCGATGGTGGCCGGTGCGGCGAAGATTCGCGTGACCTTCCAGGTCGATGCCGATGGCCTGCTCAATGTCTCCGCTCGCGAACTGGGTTCGGGCGTCGAGGCGAGCATCCAGGTCAAGCCGTCCTACGGCCTGACCGACGGCGAAATCGCCAAGATGCTCAAGGATTCCTTCCAGCACGCCAGCGATGACAAGGTGGCCCGCGTGCTGCGCGAGCAGCAGGTCGACGCCCAGCGCCTGATCGAAGCCGTGCAAGGTGCCCTTGAAGCCGACGGCGAGCGCTTGCTCGACGCCGAAGAGCGCATGGTCATCGAGCTGCAAATGCAGGAACTGTCCGAATTGATCAAGGGCACCGATGGTTATGCCATCGAGCAGCAGACCAAGCGTCTGTCGCAAGTCACCGATGCCTTTGCTGCCCGCCGCCTGGACTCGACGGTGAAAGCCGCCCTGGCGGGGCGCAACCTGAATGAAATCGAGGAGTAACTGATGCCGCAGGTGATTTTTCTGCCCCACGAGAAGTTCTGCCCGGAGGGCATGGTCGTGGAGGCTGAGCCCGGGATTTCCATTCTCGAGCTGGCCCATGAGCATCACATCGAGATGGAAAGTGCCTGTGGTGGCGTCTGTGCATGCACCACCTGCCATTGCATTATTCGCGAGGGCTTCGATTCGCTGGAAGAAGCGGATGAGCTGGAGGAAGATTTCCTCGATAAGGCCTGGGGCCTGGAAGCCCAATCGCGGCTGGGCTGCCAAGCCATCGTCGGTACCGAAGACCTGACCGTCGAAATCCCGAAATATTCGCTTAACCATGCGGCTGAAGCGCCGCACTGATGGTGACACTGTCATGAGCTATGGTTGGAATGATGTACAACGCATCGCAGAAGAACTGGCCGAAGCCAAGCCGGACGTGAATCCGCTGACTGTGAATTTTGTCGATTTGCAGCGCTGGATCATGGAGCTGCCCGATTTCGACAATACCTCTGGCCGTTGTGGCGAGAAGGTCTTGGAAGCGGTCCAGACGCTCTGGATCGAAGAAATCGACTGATCTACCTGGCAGGTTAGGCAATACCCCTGAACCCGCGTATAATTCGCGGGTTTAATTTTTCGCAAATTACCGTTTCTGGAGTTACACCATGGCTGTTCAACGTACTTTCTCCATCATCAAGCCTGACGCCGTTGCTAAAAACGTGATCGGCAAGATCGTTACCCGTTTCGAAGACGCTGGCCTGCGCGTTGTAGCTTCGAAAATGAAGCAACTGTCCAAAGCCGAAGCCGAAGGCTTCTACGCTGAGCACAGCGAGCGCGGTTTCTTCGGTGAACTGGTTGCCTTCATGACTTCCGGTCCGGTTGTCGTTCAGGTGCTGGAAGGCGAAAACGCTATCGCTCGCAACCGTGAGCTGATGGGCGCTACCAACCCTAAAGAAGCCGCTGCCGGTACCATCCGCGCTGACTTCGCCGAGTCGATCGACGCCAATGCCGTCCACGGTTCGGACTCCGAAGCCGCTGCCGCTCGCGAAATCGCTTACTTTTTCTCCGCTACTGAAGTAACCACTCGCTAAGCCCAGGCTTTTGAGTGAAGGTGAATCCATGACTACATCGAACGGCAAAACCAACCTGTTGGGCCTGACCCAGCCGGAAATGGAGAAATTCTTCGACTCGATCGGGGAGAAGCGTTTCCGTGCCGGCCAGGTGATGAAATGGATTCACCACTTTGGCGTCGACGACTTCGACGCCATGACGAATGTCGGCAAGGCCCTGCGCGAAAAGCTCAAGGCTGTTGCCGAGATTCGCGGCCCCGAAGTGGTCAGCGAGGACATCTCCAGCGACGGCACCCGTAAGTGGGTGGTGCGCGTGGCGTCCGGCAGCTGCGTCGAGACCGTCTACATTCCCCAGGGCAAACGCGGCACCTTGTGCGTTTCGTCCCAGGCAGGCTGTGCCCTGGATTGCAGTTTCTGCTCCACCGGCAAGCAAGGCTTCAACAGCAACCTCACCGCCGCCGAAGTGATCGGCCAGGTGTGGATTGCCAACAAATCCTTTGGCAGCGTCCCGGCGACCGTCGACCGTGCCATCACCAACGTGGTGATGATGGGCATGGGTGAGCCGCTGCTGAATTTCGACAACGTCATCGCCGCCATGCACCTGATGATGGATGACCTGGGCTATGGCATCTCCAAGCGCCGGGTGACCCTGTCCACCTCGGGCGTGGTGCCGATGATCGATGAGCTGGCCAAGCACATCGACGTCTCCCTGGCGTTGTCGCTGCACGCACCCAACGACGCATTGCGTAACCAATTGGTGCCGATCAACAAGAAGTATCCGCTTAAGATGCTGCTGGAGTCGTGCCAGCGCTACATGTCGTCCCTGGGCGAAAAGCGCGTGCTGACCATCGAATACACGCTGCTCAAGGACGTGAACGACAAGGTCGAGCACGCGGTCGAGATGATCGAGTTGCTCAAGAACATCCCGTGCAAGATCAACCTGATCCCGTTCAACCCGTTCCCGCATTCCGGTTACGAGCGTCCGAGCAACAACGCGATTCGTCGCTTCCAGGATCAGCTTCACCACGCTGGCTTCAACGTCACCGTGCGCACCACCCGCGGCGAAGACATCGACGCCGCTTGTGGCCAATTGGTAGGACAGGTGCTGGATCGCACCCGTCGCAGCGAGCGCTACATTGCCGTGCGTGAGTTGAACGCCGCGGACGATGCGGTGCAAAACGCTGCGAACAGTCACTAAGAGAGGAACTCTATGTCCCTGCGCTTCGCGCTCGTTTTGCTGTTGGCCGGCCTTTGTTCCGGTTGTGTCCTGTCGGGTGACTACAACCCGATGAAGACCAGCAAAGGGCGCGACGAGGCACGTGTGGCCTATGTGCAACTGGGCATTGGTTACTTGCAGCAGGGCATGACCGAGCGGGCCAAGGTCCCGCTCAAGAAAGCCCTGGAGCTGGACAGTTCCGACGCCGATGCCAATGCGGCCCTGGCCCTGGTGTTCCAGGCCGAGATGGAGCCGGAACTGGCTGACGAACATTTTCGCAAGGCGCTGTCGGCCCGGCCTCAGGATGCACGGATCCTGAACAACTACGGCAGTTTTCTTTACGAGCAGAAACGCTACAAGGAAGCCTACGAGCGCTTCGAGCAGGCTGCCGCCGACACCCTTTATCCTGAGCGCTCGCGGGTTTTCGAAAACCTCGGCATGACGGCTGCGCAGCTCGGCCAACGCGACCTGGCGCGCCAGCAGTTGGAAAAAGCGCTGCGGCTCAACCGCCAGCAACCGCGGGCACTGCTGGAAATGGCTGAGTTGTCTTACGAAGACAGGCATTATGTGCCCGCACGTGACTACTACGAGCGTTTTAGCCTGCTGAGCGAGCAAAATGCACGTAGTCTATTGCTCGGCGTTCGGCTGGCACATGTGTTTGAAGATCGCGACAAGGCTGCAAGTTACGGCCTGCAACTCAAAAGACTCTATCCCGGTACGCCGGAATATCAGCAATACCTGTCGGAGCAATGATGAAAGCGGCGCATCCCGAAGTTGTAGCAGCGACTCGCGTAAATCCCGGTGAGACCCTGCGTCAAGCCCGCGAAAGCAATGGTTGGTCGCTGGCCGAAGTGGCCCTCAAGCTCAATCTCACCGCGGCTTCCCTGGGCAACCTGGAAGCGGGCGCGTTCGACAAGCTGCCGGGGCATACCTTCGCCCGGGGCTATATCCGTGCCTATGCCAAATTGCTCGGCATGGACCAGACCGTGCTGGTCCAGCAATTCGATCAATACACCGGTTCCGATGCCCAGGGCAGCAGCGTGCACAGCCTGGGTCGCATCGAAGAGCCGGTTCGCGTTTCCCACACCATTTTGCGAATCGTCAGCCTGTTGCTGCTGATCGCGGTGATTGGTGGTGGTTTTGTCTGGTGGCAGGACCAGGCTTCCTTGCGCAACAAGGAGCCGGTCGCCTTGAACCCTGAGCATGTCGAGGTCGAGGGTGCCGACGGCACCACCCAGATCCATCCGCTGGACGAGCCGGAAGACCAGGCGGTCGTCGAAGGCCAGACCGAAGGCGAAACTGCCCTGGCGTTGCCACAGAGCCCGGATGCCGCCGATGCCGAGGCGGGCGCCGAGCCGGCTGTCCCAGCCCCTGCGCCGACGGCACCCACAGCGCCAGCTGCACCGGGCACCGGCAGCGCACCGATTGCCACGACACCTGCCGCACCGACCGCGCCAGCGCCAAACGTCGCAGCGCCGACGACCCACACCGCGCCAGCCGCGCCAGTCGTTCCGGCAGCGCCAGTGGTTCCGGTAGCACCTGCCGCGGGTGAAGGCCAGGTACAGATTCAGTTTGTCGCCGACTGCTGGACGCAGATCACCGACGGCAACGGCAAGGTGCTGTTCAGTGGCCTCAAGCGCAAGGGCGACAGCACTTCCATCAACGGCAAGCCACCCTTTGCCGTACGCCTGGGTTATGCCCGTGGCGCGCAGGTCAGCTACAACGGCCAGCCGGTCGATGTGGCTCCGTTCACCAGTGGCGAGACCGCTCGCCTGAAGTTGGGTCAATAAGTCATGCACGGCGAATCTCCAATCAAGCGTCGCGAATCCCGGAAGATCTGGGTCGGTAACGTGCCCGTGGGCGGCGATGCGCCTATCGCTGTGCAGAGCATGACCAACAGCGACACCAATGACGTGGCCGCCACGGTCGCGCAGATCAACCGCCTGGAAGCCGCCGGTGTCGACATCGTGCGGGTATCGGTGCCGGACATGGACGCCGCCGAGGCGTTCGGCAAGATCAAGCAATTGGTCAAGGTCCCCCTGGTGGCCGACATCCACTTCGACTACCGCATCGCCCTGCGTGTGGCCGAATTGGGTGTCGATTGCCTGCGTATCAACCCGGGCAACATCGGTCGCGAAGACCGTGTCCGTGCCGTGGTGGATGCCGCCCGCGACCGGGGCATTCCGATCCGCATCGGCGTGAACGCCGGTTCCCTGGAAAAAGACCTGCAAAAG
Source organism: Pseudomonas sp. 43mfcvi1.1 (assembly GCF_900115935.1). Taxonomy (NCBI): domain Bacteria; kingdom Pseudomonadati; phylum Pseudomonadota; class Gammaproteobacteria; order Pseudomonadales; family Pseudomonadaceae; genus Pseudomonas; species Pseudomonas sp. 43mfcvi1.1. Next base: position 316,057 of record NZ_UETT01000005.1, read on the forward strand.
AAATACGGCGAACCGACCCCGGCGGCGCTGGTGGAGTCTGCCCTGCGCCATGTCGAGCACCTGGAGCGCCTGAATTTCCAGGACTTCAAGGTCAGCGTGAAGGCGTCCGACGTGTTCATGGCCGTCGAAGCCTACCGCCTGCTGGCCAAGGAAATCGTCCAGCCGCTGCACCTGGGCATCACCGAAGCCGGTGGGTTGCGTTCGGGCACGGTGAAATCCGCCGTCGGCCTCGGTATGCTGCTCGCCGAAGGGATTGGCGATACCATCCGCATCTCGTTGGCGGCCGACCCGGTCGAGGAAGTGAAAGTCGGCTACGACATTCTCAAGTCCCTGCACCTGCGTTCCCGTGGAATCAACTTCATCGCCTGCCCGAGCTGCTCGCGGCAGAACTTCGATGTGGTCAAGACCATGAACGAGCTGGAAGGGCGCCTCGAAGACTTGCTGGTGCCGCTGGATGTCGCGGTGATCGGTTGCGTGGTCAACGGGCCGGGCGAAGCCAAGGAGGCCCATATCGGCCTGACTGGCGGCACACCGAACCTGATTTACATCGACGGCAAGCCGTCGCAGAAACTGACGAATGACAATCTGGTGGATGAGCTGGAACGGCTGATTCGCCAGAAAGCGGCCGAAAAGGTCGAAGCCGACGCCGCAGTGATTGCGCGTGGTTGAGTCGAACGAATTTAAGGATTACCTGTGAGCAAGTCCCTGCAAGCCATTCGTGGCATGAACGACATCCTGCCCGAGCAGACGCCCCTGTGGCGCTATTTCGAGGGCACCGTGGCGCGTTTGCTGGATAACTACGGTTACCGGCAGATCCGTATGCCGATCGTCGAGTTCACCGAGCTGTTCAAGCGTTCCATCGGCGAAGTGACCGACATCGTCGAAAAAGAGATGTACACCTTCGACGATCGCAACGGCGATTCCCTGACCCTGCGCCCCGAAGGCACAGCGGCGTGCGTGCGTGCGGTGCTCGAACACGGCATCACCGGCGGCGGCCAGGTGCAGAAACTCTGGTACATCGGCCCGATGTTTCGTCACGAGCGCCCGCAGAAGGGCCGTTATCGCCAGTTCCACCAGATTGGTCTCGAGGTGTTCAACCTCGAGGGGCCGGACATCGACGCCGAGCTGATCGTCATGACCTGGCGTCTGTGGGGCGAGCTGGGGCTGCGCGACGCGGTCAAGCTCGAGCTCAACAGCCTGGGTACCAGCGAGTCCCGTGGCCGCTACCGCGAGGCATTGGTGGAGTTTCTTTCCGCCCACCTGGACAAACTCGACGAAGACAGCCAGCGCCGTCTGAAGACCAATCCGCTACGCGTGCTCGACACCAAGAATGCCGAGACCCAGGCGGTCCTGGTCGATGCGCCGAAAATGGCCGACTACCTTGACGACGAATCCCGTGCGCACTTCGAGGGGCTGAAGGCACGCCTGGACGCCGTTGGCATTCCTTACGTGATCAACCCCAAGTTGGTTCGCGGGCTGGATTACTACAGCAAGACCGTCTTCGAATGGGTCACCGACAAGCTCGGCGCCCAGGGCACCGTGTGTGCCGGTGGCCGCTACGACGGGTTGGTGGAACAGATGGGCGGCAAGCCGACCCCGGGCGTGGGCTTTGCCATGGGTATCGAGCGGCTGGTGTTGATGCTCGAAGCCCTGGACAAGGTGCCTGAAGAGCTTTCCCGCCAGGTCGACGTCTACCTGTGCGCCTTTGGCGAGGCCGCCGAACTGGCAGCCCTGGCCTTGAGCGAGCGGATCCGCGACCAGTTGCCCAACCTGCGCCTGCAGATCAACGCCGGCGCCGGTAGCTTCAAGAGCCAATTCAAGAAGGCCGACAAGAGCGGTGCGCTGTACGCACTGATCCTCGGTGACGACGAACTGGCCCAACAAGTGGTAGGTTTCAAACCCCTGCGTGGCCAGGGCGAACAACAAAGCATTGCCTGGGATGCGCTTGCTGCACACCTGGCCACCTGCGTCGTGCAGGGTTGAAGCTGTCAAACAGCCGATTTAGCGATTAAGGAGTATTGGGGTGTCGAGTACCGAAGATGAACAGCTGGCGGATTTGAAGGACTGGTGGACGCGCAACGGCAAGCCGCTGGTCACTGGCGGCCTGTTGGCGCTGGTCATCGTGTTCGGCTGGCAGGCCTACCAGAAATACCAGAGCAACCAGTCGCAAGGCGCCTCGGTGCTCTACCAGCAATTGCTGGAAACCACCCTGACCCCGGACGGCAAGCCTGACGCGGCCCGCGTGGCGGACCTGGCCGGCAAGCTGGACAAGGAATTCGGCGGCACCGCCTACGCGCAGTACGGTCGCCTGTTCGTGGCCAAGGTGGCGGTGGACAGCGGCAAGCTGGACGACGCGGCCACCGAGCTCAAAGGTATCGTCGACAAACCGGCCAACCCGACCCTGGGCGAAGTGGCGCGTCAGCGCCTGGCGCAGGTGCTGGCGGCACAGAACAGGGCCGAAGACGCCCTGAAACTGCTTGACGGCGATGCCGACAAGGCGTTCCTGGCGACCCGCGAAGAACTCAAGGGCGACCTGCTGGTGCAGCTGGGTCGTGCCGATGAGGCCTATGCGGCCTACCAAAAAGCCAAGGCTGCGCTGTCGGATGAAGCCGCAGTCGGTGGCCTGCAAATCAAGCTGGACGACCTGGCCAAAGGGGATGCGTGACGTGATCCGTTGGAAACATGCAGCATTGCTGGCCCTGGCCATTCTGGCCGCGGGTTGCAGCAGCAACAGCAAGAAAGAACTGCCTCCGGCCGAGCTGACCGACTTCAAAGAAGAAGTCGTGCTGCAGAAGCAGTGGAGCCGTTCCATCGGCGATGGCCAGGGTGAAACCTACAACATGCTGGTGCCGGCTATCGATGGCGACACCATCTATGCAGGCGACGTCACCGGTGTGGTGATGGCGATGGATCGCAGCAACGGCGACGTCAAATGGAAGAAAGATCTTGAACTGCCTGTTTCCGGCGCCGTTGGCGTGGGTTATGGCCTGGTCATGATCGGCACGCTCAAGGGCGAGATCGTCGCCCTGGACGCGAGCAGCGGTGAAGAGAAATGGCGCGCCCGCGTGACCAGTGAAGTGCTCGCACCGCCGGCCACCAACGGTGACGTGGTCGTGGTCCAGACCCAGGACGACCGTCTGATCGGCCTGGATGCCGCTACCGGCAACCAGCGCTGGTTGTATGACAGCACCCCGGCGGTCCTGACCCTGCGTGGCACCAGTGCGCCAGTCGTCACCAACCGCCTGGCGGTGGCTGGCTTGTCGACCGGTAAAGTGGTTGCCCTGGATATTTCCAATGGCGTGCCGGTGTGGGAACAGCGCGTGGCGATCCCGCAAGGTCGTTCGGAGCTGGAGCGTGTGGTCGACATCGACGGCGGCTTGCTGCTGTCCGGCGGCACGCTGTACGTCGCCAGCTACCAGGGCCGTGTTGCGGCACTGGACCTGGAAAGCGGTCGTCCGCTGTGGCAGCGCGATGCGTCCAGCTACGCCGGTGTCGCCCAAGGCTTTGGCAGCGTCTACGTGAGCCTGTCCTCGGGCACCGTCGAAGGCGTTGACGAGCGTTCCACCACCGCACTGTGGAGCAACGACTCCCTGGCCCGTCGTCAACTGTCGGCCCCGGAAGTGTTCTCCAGCTACGTTGCAGTGGGTGACCTGGAAGGTTACCTGCACCTGCTCAGCCAGGTGGACGGTCGTTTCGTCGGCCGTGAGCGCATCGACAGCGACGGCCTGCGTGCCCGTCCGCTGGTGGTGGGCAACATGATCTATGTGTATGGCAACAGCGGCAAACTGGAAGCCCTGACCATCAAGTAAGACTATGCTTGGGGCTAATCCCCCAAGCGGCCTTGTTCACAAGGTTTGCAGTGCTTGCCCAGACTGCCCCGAGCACCAGCCGCTGCCTCGCAGCGGCTTTTGTATTTTCTGAAATAACGAAGTGGAGAGCCGCATGGTTCCCGTAATCGCCCTGGTGGGCCGACCGAACGTCGGCAAGTCCACCTTGTTCAATCGCCTGACCAGGACTCGCGACGCCATCGTCGGCGACTTGTCCGGTCTGACCCGTGATCGCCAATACGGTGAGGCCAAGTGGCAAGGGCGTACCTATATTCTGGTCGACACCGGCGGCATCTCCGGTGATGAACACGGCATGGACGAAAAAATGGCCGAGCAGTCGCTGCTCGCCATCGAAGAAGCCGATGTGGTGCTGTTCCTGGTAGACGCCAAGGCCGGTTTTACCGCCGCCGACCAGATGATCGCCGAGCATTTGCGCAAACGTAACAAGCGTTCCTATGTGGTCGCCAACAAGGTCGATAACATCGACCCGGACATGGCTCGCGCCGAGTTCGCCCCGTTGGGCATGGGTCAGGCGATCCCGATCGCCGGTGCCCACGGCCGTGGTATCACCCAGATGCTGGAAATCGCTCTGGAGAGCTTCCCGAAGGACGACGTGGAAGAACCGGAAGAGGGCGAGGAAGAGATCGTTGCCGAAGGCGAGGAAGCCAAGCGCATTCCGGGCCCGAGCGAAAAAGACGGGATCAAGATCGCCATCATCGGCCGCCCGAACGTGGGCAAGTCGACGCTGGTCAACCGCATGCTCGGTGAAGACCGGGTCATCGTCTACGACCAACCTGGCACCACCCGTGACAGCATCTACATTCCCTTCGAGCGTAACGAAGAGAAGTACACGCTGATCGACACGGCCGGTGTGCGCAAGCGCGGCAAGATCCACGAAGAAGTCGAAAAGTTCTCCGTGGTCAAGACCCTGCAGGCGATCAAAGACGCCAACGTGGTGATCTTCGTGATGGACGCCCGCGAGGGCGTGGTCGATCACGACCTCAACCTGCTGGGCTTCGCCCTGGAAGCCGGTCGTGCGCTGGTCATCGCGATCAACAAGTGGGACGGCATGACGCCGAGCGAGCGGGATTTCGTCAAGGTCGAATTGCAGCGTCGGCTGTTCTTCGTCGACTTCGCCGACATCCACTTCATCTCGGCCCTGCACGGTACCGGCGTGGGCAACCTCTATGCGTCGGTGCAGAACTCGTTCAAGTCGGCGGTCACCCGTTGGCCGACCAACCGCCTGACCCAGATCCTCGAAGACGCGGTAGGCGAGCACGCGCCACCGATGGTCAACAACCGCCGGATCAAGCTACGTTACGCCCACTTGGGTGGTGCCAACCCGCCGATTATCGTGATTCACGGTAACCAGATCGAGAAGGTGCCCAAGTCGTACGTCCGCTACCTGGAAAACACCTATCGCCGCGTCCTGAAGCTGGTCGGCACGCCGATCCGCATCGAGTTCAAGGGCGGTGAGAACCCGTATGAAGGCAACAAGAACACGCTCACCGACCGCCAGGTCAACAAGAAGCGCCGCTTGATGTCGCACCACAAGAAGGCTGACAAGAAGCGTCGCGACAAGCGCTGATCCAGTCTGGATCTGAAAGTTGGGATGTTGATCTGTGGGAGCAAGGCTTGCCCGCGATGACCGCGCCGCGGTGTAACAGCTGAACCGCGTTATCGTTCATCGCGGGCAAGCCTTGCTCCCACAGGCATGAGTATTCAGCATGAAAAGGGTGCCCTGTGTGGCACCCTTTTTCATGCCCGGCGATTGGGCTATCCTCGAGCTCTCCCGCGCCGCACCTGAGCCGGGTGCAGACCAGGGAACCCTCGATGATCACCAGCAAGTTGCCGAATGTCGGCATCACTATTTTCACCCAGATGTCCCAGCTCGCCGCGCAGACCGGCGCGCTCAATCTGTCCCAGGGGTTTCCCGATTTCGATGGTCCGCAGGCCCTGCGCGATGCAGTTGGCCGGCACATTGCTCAAGGTCATAACCAATACTCGCCCATGACCGGCTTGCCGGCGCTGCGCGAGCAGATCGCGGCGAAGATTGCCCGCAGTTATGGCGTCAGCGTCGATGCCGATCAGGAAGTGACCGTGACCCCCGGCGCGACCCAGGCGATTTTCTGTGCCATTGCGGCCGTTGTGCACAGCGGCGACGAAGTGATCGTCTTCGACCCCAGCTACGACAGCTACGAACCTGCCGTGCAATTGGCTGGTGGGCGTTGCGTGCACGTGCCATTGGGCCTGGATGACTTCGCCATCGATTTTGAAAAGCTCGGCCAAGCCCTGAGCCCGCGCACGCGGATGATCATTCTCAACAGCCCCCACAACCCCAGCGGCGCCCTGATCAGCCACACTGAACTGGACCAGTTGGCGGCGCTGATTCGAGACCGCGACATTTACCTGGTCAGCGACGAGGTCTACGAACACCTGGTGTTCGACGGCGTCGCCCACGCCAGCGTCCTGGCCCATGAGGAGCTGTACCGGCGCGCCTTCGTGGTCAGTTCGTTCGGCAAGACCTACCACGTCACCGGTTGGAAAACCGGCTACGTGGTGGCGCCAGCGGCCCTGACGGCGGAACTGCGCAAGGTGCACCAGTACGTCAGCTTCTGCGGCGTGACGCCGTTGCAATACGCCCTGGCCGACTACATGGCCGAACATCCGGAACACGTCGATGAACTGCCGGACTTCTACCAGGCCAAGCGCGACTTGTTCTGCGATCTGCTGGCGCCGTCGCGGTTCAGCTTCAAGCGGGTGGCCGGCACTTATTTCCAGTTGGTGGATTATTCGCAAATCCGTCCGGACCTGAACGACGTCGACATGGCGGTGTGGATGACCCGCGAGCACGGCGTGGCAACGATTCCAATCTCGGTGTTCTACCAGAACCCACCACAAGGCCAGCGCCTGGTGCGCCTGTGCTTTGCCAAGCGCGAGGAGACGCTGCGCGAAGCGGCGGAAAAACTATGCGTGATCTGAGCACATTGCCCGACCTCAATATCGCCTTGGTCCAGACCACCTTGGCCTGGCACGACCGCCGGGCCAACCTGGAGCATTTCGAAGGTTTGCTGGAGCAGGCGCGTGGCGCGGACCTGATTATCCTGCCGGAGATGTTCACCACGGGCTTTTCCATGGAGTCCGAGACCTTGGCGGAAGCGGAGAACGGCCCGACACGCCAATGGCTCAAGGCCCAAGCCGCGAAGCTGGATGCGGTGATCACCGGCAGTGTGATCATCCAGGCCGCTGACGGCAGCCATCGCAATCGCCTGCTCTGGGCGCGGTCGGACGGTGAGGTGCTGCATTACGACAAGCGTCATCTGTTTCGCATGGCGGGGGAACACAATCACTACACGCCGGGTGACCGCCAGGTGCTGTTCGAACTCAAGGGCTGGCGCATTCGTCCGCTGATCTGCTACGACCTGCGCTTTCCGGTGTGGAGCCGCGATGCCGAGGACACCGACCTGCTGCTGTACACCGCCAACTGGCCCGGCGCGCGGCGTATGCACTGGAACCGGCTGCTGCCGGCCCGGGCGATCGAGAACCTGTGCTACGTGGCGGCGGTCAACCGCATCGGCACCGACGGCAAGGGTTTTGCCTACACCGGTGATAGTCAGGTGCTGGATTTCCAGGGCGAGACCCTGCTCAGCGCCGGCGAGGCCGATGGGGTGTTCACGGTGTGTTTGAAGGCGGCGGACCTGGCGGCCTATCGCACGCGGTTTCCGGCGAACCTGGATGCCGATCGCTTCGAATTCACGAATTGAAACGATTCAGCCTCAAGGAGCAGTGTTGCGTGCCGATAACCGGTCAGCCAAGGAGAGAAGTCCCTATGACCAGTATCAGCGCAACCACCGTAAACCCTTACCCATTGTCAGCCCCTAAAGTCTCCATTCGCGGGGCTGAAGAGGAGAAAGCGGTCAGTCCAGTGGCATCGGCTGACAGCAGCGAAGACAAGGACAAGAAGCTGGAAGTCGACACCAGCGGCGCGAATATCGCAGGTGCGGGCGGCAGCAGTGGCAGCGGCGATGTTATCGAACAACTGAAGAAGCAGATCGAGCAGACCGAGAAGTTGCTGGCCGAACAGCAAGCTCAGCTGGCTCGGGTACAAAAAAGCCGGGCTGATGAGGAGCAGAAAGCCCAGGAAACCATGGCGATTCAGACCCAGATCATGGCGACCCAAGCGACTTTGCAGACCTTGCAGGCCGCGCTGTTGCAGGCGATGACCGTTTCGATCGATACCCATGCCTGACATCTCGGTTGCCTGAGAGGCCGCCATCGCGAGCAGGCTCGCTCCCACAGGGAGTCTGAGGTGGGCACAGGATTTCGGCCCCACTGAAGATCCAGTGTGGGAGCGAGCCTGCTCGCGATGAGGTCGGAACAGCCAGCGCAATAACATCAGCCAAACAAAAGGCCCCGAGGTTCACACCCCGGGGCCTTTTGTATTTCATCGGTGGATCAGGCCGCCTTGGCCTCTGGCTGGCTCAGCGATCGGTTCAGCGCGCTGAACAGCGCCTTGAAGCTCGCCGTGGTGATGTTTTCATCGATCCCCACGCCGTGCACCGCACGCTCGCCGTTGACCCGCAGTTCGATGTACGCCGCCGCCTTGGCATTGGTGCCGGCGCCGATGGCGTGTTCGTTGTAGTCCATGATCTCCACCGGAATTGGCAGCCCGGCCACCAGCGCTTCCAGCGCGCCGTTGCCCTTGCCGCGCCAGTGCAGGTTGGTCTCGCCCTGGCCTTTGCTCGCCACTTCCACTTCCACGGCGCTGTGGCCGTTTTCTTCCTGCAGGCGATGGCTGACCAGCGCGTACGGGGTGTTGGCTTGCAGGTACTCGCTGTGGAGCAGGGCGTGGATCTGCTGGGCAGTCATTTCCAGGCCCAGGCGATCGGTTTCGCGCTGCACCACCTGGCTGAACTCGATCTGCATGCGACGCGGCAGGCTGATGCCGTATTCCTGTTCCAGCAGGTAGGCGATACCGCCCTTGCCGGACTGGCTGTTGACGCGAATCACCGCCTCGTAGCTGCGGCCGATGTCGGCCGGGTCGATCGGCAGGTACGGGACTTCCCACAGGGTGTCCGGTTTCTGCTGGGCAAAACCTTTGCGAATGGCGTCCTGGTGCGAGCCGGAGAACGCGGTGTGAACCAGGTCGCCAACGTACGGATGACGCGGGTGCACCGGGATCTGGTTGCATTCCTCGACCACTTTGCGCACGCCGTCGATGTCGGAGAAGTCCAGCTCAGGGTCGATGCCCTGGGTGTAAAGGTTCAGTGCCACGGTCACCAGGTCGACGTTACCGGTGCGCTCGCCGTTACCGAACAGGCAGCCTTCGACACGGTCGGCGCCGGCCATCAGGCCCAGCTCGGTGGCGGCCACGCCGGTGCCACGGTCGTTGTGGGTGTGCAGGCTGATGAGCACGCTGTCACGACGAGTGATGTTGCGGTGGAACCACTCGATCTGGTCGGCGTAGATGTTCGGGGTGGCGACTTCCACGGTGGCGGGCAGGTTGAGGATCACCTTGCGCTCGGGCGTCGGGTTCCACACTTCGATCACCGCGTCGCAGACTTCCTTGGCGAACTCCAGCTCGGTGGCGCTGAAGGTTTCTGGCGAATACTCGAACTGCCACTGGGTTTCCGGCTGCTGCGCGGCGTATTTGACGAACAGCTTGGCCGCGTTCACCGCGATTTCCTTCACGCCTTCCTTGTCCTGGTTGAACACAATGCGGCGGAACGACGGGCAGGTGGCGTTATACAGGTGGACGATGGCTTTTTTCGCGCCGCGCAGGGACTCGAAGGTACGGGCGATCAGGTCTTCACGGGCCTGGGTCAGCACCTGGATGGTGGTGTCGTCCGGGATGTGGCCTTCTTCGATGAGAGTGCGCACGAAGTCGAAATCGGTCTGCGAAGCGGCTGGGAACGACGCCTCGATTTCCTTCACGCCCACCGCGACCAGGGTTTTCCAGAAGCGCAGCTTCTTGACCGCGTCCATCGGCTCGATCAGCGACTGGTTGCCGTCGCGCAGGTCGGAGCTGCACCAGATCGGCGCGGCGGTGATGGTCTTCGACGGCCAGGTGCGATCCGGCAGGTTGATGGTCGGGAAGGCGCGGTATTTGGAAGACGGGTCTTTGAGCATGCTCATGGGGAAATCCTTATTGTCGTGGCCGGAAAAAGGCGGCCTGCCGGTGGTTCGAATGGGGTGGCTTCGCAGCCGGGACGAGGTGCCGCGATTCAGCCCGGCAGTCGTGCGCTGACGAGGCACAGGCTGCGGTGCTGGCGAAGCTGGATGAGGGTGTGAGAGGTTTTCATGCCCTCAACCCTAACCGCGTGAGGGGCGGATCGCAAGCAGTCGGAAAAAATTGAGAGAAGTTCTGTTTTTGCGGAGGTTTGCGAGATTTAATCGCTCATATCTCGAATATTTGTCTTGTGAATTGCGTTGATGTTTAGAGCTTGGCAATTCCTGGAGTCGCGGTGATATGGCTGCCGTCATCGCGAGCAGGCTCGCTCCCACAGGGATTTCTGTTGGGCACAATGTTGTATTTACAAGAGATCCAAATGTGGGAGCGAGCCCGCTCGCGATGAGGCCAGTAGCCTCACCGCAAAAACTCAGGGCTGAAACGCGCCAATGAAAATCGCCGGATCCACCCGCGCATCGTTCAGGCTGATGTTCCAGTGCATGTGCGGCCCGGTCGCCCGACCGGTGGCGCCAACCTTGCCCACCACCGTGCCGCGGGCCAGTTGCTGGCCGACTTTCACGTCGATCTTCGACATGTGGCAGAACATGCTGATGAAGCCTTGGCCGTGATCGACGAATACCGTGTTGCCATTGAAGAAGTAATTGCCGGTAAGGATCACCTTGCCGGCGGCCGGGGTCTTGATCGGCGTGCCGGCGGGCACGGCGAAGTCCAGGCCGGCGTGGGGGTTGCGTTCTTCGCCGTTGAAGAACCGGCGCACGCCGAACTTGCTCGACAGCGGGCCGTTGACCGGTTTGTCCAGCAGCAGGTTACTGGGGATGTTCGGGCTGAAGCTGCGGTAGGCCTTCAGTTGCACGGCCAGTTCGGCGTCGATGCGCTTGAGATCCGCCGGGTTCGGGTTGACCTGGCGTTTGTTCTTCAGGGTGATGTGTTGCTCAGGGTACTTTTTATAGCCGACCACGAACGGTTGGGTGCTGCCGCCACTGCTGATCTGCTGAGTGCCGGGCTGGACCGTCAGCGGGATGCCGACAATCGCCAGCCAGTTGTCCTGTTCCTTGACCACCAACACCGGTTTGCCCTGGTAACTGGCCTTCGGCGCCTTGGCTGCGCTGCCCAGGTCCACCACAGCGACGCCGCCGGGCACCGGTTTGTTCAACAGGCGGGAGATGTAACTGTCGGCGTGGGCGTTGAAGGTCAGGCACAGCAAGAGCAATGGGGCGAGATATCGCGGCATGAATCAATCCAGTAAAGAAAGGGTGACCGGCGTCAGGTGATTGTCTTCGACCCGCACCAGCAGTTCGCCTTCGCCCAGCTTGGCAGTCAGGCGTTGGCCGGTCTGGGTTTGCCCGGCGCTACGGATGGCATGGCCGCGCTCGTCGAGCAAAATGCTGTAGCCCCGACCGAGGGTCGCCAGGGGGCTGACGATGTGCAACGTCTGCATCTGGTTGTGCAATTGCACGCGGCGTGTTTTCAGGCCTTCGCGCATGGCCCGGGGCAGGCGTTCGGCCAGGCTGTCCAGGCGCTGGCGCAGCAATGTCAGTTGCCGGCCCGGGTGTTGCCCGGCCAGGCGGGTTTCCAGGCGGATCAGGCGTTCGCGGCGGGTATTGAGGCTGCGTTCGAAGGCCCGGCGCAGGCGCATGTCCAGGTCGTCGAGGCGCTGGGCTTGCTGGCGCAGGCGTTCACCGGGATGACGCAGGCGCCGGGTGAGGCCTTCGAGGCGCAGTTGATCGCGCATCAACCGGTCGCGCATGCGCATCACCAGCCGGCGATGCAGGCTTTCGACCCGGCGCACCAGGTCGCCGGCATCCGGTGCCAGCAATTCGGCGGCGGCGGACGGGGTCGGGGCACGCACGTCGGCGACGAAATCGCTGATAGATACGTCGGTTTCATGGCCCACGGCGCTGACGATCGGCGTGACGCAGGCATCCACCGCCCGAGCCACGGCCTCTTCGTTGAAGCACCACAAGTCTTCCAGCGAACCGCCGCCCCGGGCCAGGATCAGCGCATCGAAGCCACGGGCATCGGCCAGTTTCAGGGCGCGGACGATTTGCGCGGTGGCTTCGCGGCCCTGCACTGCGGTGGGAATCAAGGTCAGGGATATCTGCGGCGCACGGCGGCGAAAGACGCTGATGATGTCGCGGATCACCGCGCCGGTGGGCGAACTGATGATGCCAATGCGTTGCGGGTGGGCCGGCAGCGGCACCTTGCGCTCGGCACTGAACAGGCCTTCGGCGCTGAGCTTTTCCTTCAGCGCCTCAAAGGCCAGGCGCAGGGCGCCATCGCCGGCCGGCTCCACGGTGTCGAGGATCAGTTGGTAGTCGCCACGGCCCTCGAACAGCGAGACCTTGCCGCGCACCTTCACCGCCAGCCCGTCCTTCAAGGCCTGGCGCACCCGCGCGGCGTTCTGCCGGAACAGCGCGCAGCGCACCTGGGCGCCGCTGTCCTTGAGGGTGAAATACACATGGCCGGACGCCGGGCGGGCAAGGTTGGAGATCTCGCCCTCGACCCAGATGTTGCTGAACACGTCTTCGAGCAACACCCGCGCGCGGCCGTTGAGCTGGCTGACAGTCAGGACCTCGCGGTCCAGGCCCAGTCGGGCAAAGGGATCTTTAATCATGGGCGGCATGATAAGGGCATTCGCCGATGAATCTCCATGCGTGCAGACAATTAGACCGAGTCGTCTGCATCGCGAGCAGGCTCGCTCCCACACTGGATCTTCGCTGCGACACAGATCCCCTGTGGGAGCGAGCCTGCTCGCGATTGCAATGGGTCAGTCACCACAAACGCTGGATGTGTCGCCCTGGATCTGGCTAAAGTCGCCCCCTTCGTCACCAAGGAAGTCGACAATGGATCTTCTGTCATGGTTAGGCCAATGGGCATTCGCGCCAACGCAATGGCTGGTGATCGGCCTGGCCATCACCCTGGCCTACATCGTGTTCGGCATCGCCGGGTTCGGCACGGCGTTGGTGGCCGCCCCCGTCCTGCTGCTGTTCATGCCACTGTCGAAAATCATCCCGTTGCTGGTCTTGCTCGATTTTGTCGCGGCCTTCGGCAACCTGTTGCCATCGCGCCGGGACGTGTCTCGGCCTGAACTGTTGCGGTTGCTGCCGTGCATGGCGGTGGGCTGCACCCTGGGGGTGATTTTCCTGCTCAACCTCAAGTCCGACCTGTTGTTGCTGTTGATGGGGCTGTTCATCAGCAGTTATGCGATCTATAGCCTGTCGATAAAAACCCGGCCGAAGCAGCTGTCATCGCTGTGGGCGTTCCCGATGGGCACGGTGGGCGGGATGTTCGGCGCATTGTTTGGCAGCGGCGGCTTTTTATATGCGATCTACCTGAACAGCCGTCTGCCGAAGGACGCGGCCCGCGCCACGCAAAGTGCCTTGATCAGTTGCAGCACGGTGGTGCGCTTGAGCCTGTTTATCGTGGCCGGGGTGTATGCCGAGCTACCCTTGTTGGTACTGGCGCTGTGTTTGTTGCCGGCCATGGCGCTGGGGTTGTGGGTAGGGCGGCGCTTGACCATGAAGATGTCGCGAGAGGCGTTCGTGCAGTTGGTCACCTGGTTGGTGCTTGCCAGCGGCCTTGCGTTGATCGTGCGCTACCTGAGTGCTTGACCTGGCCCCGCCAGGGATTAAGCTGCCGGCCTTCGATCAGACCCTGCCAGGGAAACAGCCAGGCCTCGCCATGAACTCGCAAAGCATCATCGTTCCGAAAATTTCCACCCTGCCGGTCCACGAGCCACGGGCCCGGGCGATCGTGCGCTGGCTGGTGCGCAAGAATATCGTCGAAGAACAGCTGACCACCTGCGGGCGCACCGGCAATCGCATGGCCCACGCCATCGCCCCTGGTGCCCGCGAAGTGGTCATGCACCCCGAAGCCTTGCCGTTCGGTGAGTCGATCAATGGCCTGGAGATCATCACCAAGCGTTGCATCTATACGCCGGCCAAGGGCTTTCTCGAAGAGGCCGGCTGCGCCGAGTGCCGTAAGGAAATCGGCGAAGCGCTGTTCGAGAGCCTGGAAGACTGGATGCCGGCGCGCACCGACAACTTCACTTGTCCCGAATGTGGCCATGAAGATGACATCAATGGATTTCTGTTTCTGCAGCCCTGTGGCTTTTCCAACCTGGGGTTCATCTTCAACAACTGGCTGGAGGCGGGGTTCAAGCAGGCGTTTCTGGATGAATTCGCCGATTGGCTGGATCAGCCGGTGAGTTGGGTGAAGGTGGAGTTGTAGCGAGCAACACACACTGGGGCGATGAATACACAACCCCTGTGGCGAGGGAGCTTGCTCCCGCTGGGCTGCGAAGCGGCCCTGAGATGTTTGCGGTCGCTGCGCAACCGAGCGGGAGCAAGCTCCCTCGCCACGGGTTCGGCGTATGGTCGGAGTGCAGTGATTTAGCCCGTCAATCACCCCGCCAATAATAGACAGAGTTTTACATTGAGCCAGACGGGGTCCATGAGTATAATGGCGCGCTTCCATTTTCCCGCTCGGGAGCCCCCGCGATGCTGCGTATCAGCCAAGAAGCTCTGACCTTCGACGACATTCTCCTAGTGCCCGGTTATTCCGAGGTACTGCCTAACGAAGTCAGTCTCAAAACCCGTCTCACCCGTGGCATCGAACTGAATATCCCCCTGGTTTCCGCCGCCATGGACACCGTGACCGAAGCCCGTCTGGCCATTGCCATGGCCCAGGAAGGTGGTATCGGTATCATCCACAAGAACATGACCATCGAACAGCAGGCCGCCGAAGTGCGCAAGGTCAAGCGGTTCGAGGCTGGCGTGGTCAAGGATCCGATCACCATCGAGGCTGATGCCACGGTCCGGGATCTGTTCGAACTGACTCGCATGCACAACATCTCCGGCGTGCCGGTGCTGCACGATGGCGACCTGGTCGGCATCGTCACCTCCCGCGACGTGCGTTTCGAGAACCGCCTGGATGCCACCGTCCGCCAAGTGATGACGCCTAAAGAGCGCCTGGTCACGGTCAAGGAAGGCACCAGCAAGGACGAAGTTCGTGAATTGCTGCACAAGCACCGCATCGAGCGCGTGCTGATCGTCGACGACAAATTCGCCCTCAAGGGCATGATGACCGTCAACGACATCGAAAAAGCCAAGGCCTACCCGCTGGCGAGCAAGGACGACCAGGGTCGTCTGCGCGTCGGCGCTGCGGTCGGCACCGGCAAGGACACCGGTGATCGTGTCGCCGCCCTGGTCAATGCCGGCGTCGACGTGGTGGTGGTCGACACCGCCCACGGTCACTCCAAAGGCGTGATCGACCGCGTTCGCTGGGTCAAGCAGAACTTCCCGGAAGTGCAGGTGATCGGCGGCAACATTGCCACCGGCGCTGCGGCCAAGGCCCTGGCCGAAGCCGGCGCCGACGCGGTCAAGGTCGGTATCGGCCCAGGCTCGATCTGCACCACCCGCATCGTCGCCGGTGTCGGCGTGCCACAGATCAGCGCCATCGCCAACGTCGCCGCTGCCCTTGAAGGCACTGGCGTACCGTTGATCGCCGACGGCGGCATCCGGTTCTCCGGTGACCTGTCCAAGGCCATCGTCGCCGGTGCCTCCTGTGTGATGATGGGTTCGATGTTCGCCGGTACCGAAGAAGCACCGGGCGAGATCGAACTGTTCCAGGGCCGTAGCTACAAGGCCTACCGCGGCATGGGTTCGCTGGGCGCCATGTCCCAGGCCCAGGGCTCTTCCGACCGTTACTTCCAGGACTCCTCCGCGGGTGCCGAGAAGCTGGTGCCGGAAGGTATCGAAGGTCGCGTGCCGTACAAAGGCACCCTGAGCGCCATCATCCATCAACTGATGGGCGGCCTGCGTTCTTCCATGGGTTACACCGGCAGCGCGGACATCGAAGAGATGCGCACCAAGCCGGAATTCGTGCGCATCACCGGTGCCGGTATGGCCGAGTCCCATGTCCACGACGTGCAGATCACCAAGGAAGCGCCGAACTACCGCGTAGGTTAAGGCTTCCAGCAAAACGTTAATCACCGGGGCTGTTCATTCAGCCCCGAGTTGTTTCTGATTCACTACATGAGAATGAGTCATGGCCCTCGACATTCACGCTCACCGCATCCTGATCCTCGACTTCGGTTCCCAGTACACCCAGCTGATCGCCCGCCGCGTGCGTGAAATCGGCGTGTACTGCGAATTGCATCCGTTCGACATGGATGACGAAGCGATTCGCGAATTCGCGCCTAAAGGCGTCATCCTCGCTGGTGGCCCCGAGTCCGTGCACGAAGCCGACAGCCCGCGCTGCCCGCAAGCGGTGTTCGACCTGGGCGTGCCGGTCTTCGGTATCTGCTACGGCATGCAGACCATGGCTGAACAACTGGGCGGCAAGGTCGAAGGTTCCGACCTGCGTGAGTTCGGTTATGCCCGCGTCGATGTGGTCGGCAAGAGCCGCCTGCTGGACGGCATCGAGGACCACGTCGACGCCGACGGCCTGTTCGGCCTGGACGTATGGATGAGCCACGGTGACAAGGTCACCAAGATGCCGGAAGACTTCCACATCCTGGCCAGCACCCCGAGCTGCCCGATTGCCGGTATGTTCAACGATGATCGTCGCTACTACGGCGTGCAGTTCCACCCGGAAGTGACCCACACCAAGCAAGGTGGCCGGATCCTGTCGCGCTTCATCCTCGACATCTGCGAGTGCGAAGCCCTGTGGACCCCGTCGAAAATCGCTGAAGACGCCATCGCCCAGGTGCGCGCCCAGGTCGGTACCGACAATGTGCTGCTGGGCCTGTCCGGCGGTGTGGATTCCTCGGTGGTCGCGGCGCTGCTGCACAAGGCCATCGGCGACCAGTTGACCTGCGTCTTCGTCGACAACGGCCTGCTGCGCCTGCACGAAGGCGAGCAAGTGATGGCCATGTTCGCCGAGAACATGGGCGTCAAGGTGATCCGCGCCAACGCCGAAGAGCAGTTCCTGAACAACCTGGCCGGCGAGTCCGACCCGGAGAAGAAGCGCAAGATCATCGGCCGTACCTTCATCGACGTGTTCGACGCCGAATCCTGCAAGCTGGACAACATCAAGTACCTGGCCCAGGGCACCATCTACCCCGACGTGATCGAGTCGGCCGGCGCCAAGAGCGGCAAGGCCCACGTGATCAAGTCCCACCACAACGTCGGTGGCCTGCCGGAAGAGATGAACCTCAAGCTGGTCGAGCCGCTGCGCGAACTGTTCAAGGACGAAGTACGTCGCCTCGGCCTGGAACTGGGCCTGCCCTACGACATGGTCTACCGCCACCCATTCCCGGGCCCGGGCCTGGGCGTGCGGATCCTCGGTGAAGTGAAGAAGGAATACGCCGACCTGCTGCGTCGCGCCGACCACATCTTCATCGAAGAACTGCGCAAGGCCGACTGGTACCACAAGGTCAGCCAGGCCTTCGTGGTGTTCCAACCGGTGAAATCGGTGGGCGTGGTTGGCGATGGCCGTCGTTACGCCTGGGTCGTGGCCCTGCGTGCCGTGGAAACCATCGACTTCATGACCGCTCGCTGGGCACACCTGCCGTACGAGCTGCTGGAAACCGTTTCCGGACGCATCATCAACGAAATCGAAGGCATCTCCCGCGTCACGTATGACGTGTCGAGCAAGCCGCCGGCGACGATTGAGTGGGAATGATGGGGCGCCCGGCATTGTCCGGCACCCATTAGCAGAAAATGCCCTGAAGCCCGCGTAATTGCGGGCTTTTGGCTTTTTTGGGCTGGCCAGTTCTGGCCGCTTTGTGCATCGCCGAGACCGTGTTTTCCATAGCCCACTCCATGCTGTTTGCCGACGCTATGGTGACCCTTCCTGGGGGCCTAGAGCTGATCGAACGGTTTTCGATCCAGGAGACAGTCGATGAACGCCCCTAGAAGGGCTGGTCGATGCTGGCGGCTCGGATAGTAGAGGAACAGCCCCGGGCGCGAAATCGACCAGTCCGGCAGGACCTGGACCAGCCGCCCCTGGGTCAAGAGCTCGCCCACGCCATCTCGCTCAAAGTGATAGGCAATGCCGAGCCCGTTCAGCGCAGCAGCAATGCCGATGTCAGCATGATTGGTGACGACGGGGCCGTCCACCGCCACTTCGAGTCTTTGCCCTCGTTTCTTGAACTCCCAGCGATATTGCCTGCCGTCCATCTGGAGCCGCCAGTTGATGCATGTATGGTTATGCAAATCGGCGGGCGACTTGGGGGTTCCTCTACGGGCGATATAGTCCGGGGAGGCCACGGCCACCATGTTCAGGTCCGGCGTGAGGCGGACGGCAACCATGTCTTTCTCGAGCTGCCCACCCACGCGGATGCCCGCATCAAAGCGGCCCGCGACGATATCGGCGAGCGCGTCGTCGACCACGATGTCGAGAACCACGTCAGGGTGTGCTTGATGGAAGCGTGAAAGCCGGGGCGCGATGATGGTCCGCGCTGCGATCCCCAGCGTGTTGATGCGAAGCGTGCCGCTCATCTGTCCTGTCGCCTCACTGGCTTGGGCGACTGCAGCAGCCATCTCCCGAAACAATGGCGCTATGCGCCTGTAGAGCAGTTCGCCACTGGCCGATGGCGCGACGCTTCGAGTTGTGCGATTCAGAAGGCGAGCGCCGATGCGGCCTTCGAGTTGCCGGATGGTCTGGCTGAGTGCCGACGGCGATAGGCCCAAATGCTCTGCCGCTCGGGCAAAGCTCTGGCGTTCCACGACGGCTACGAAGGCCTTCAGTTCAGCGAAGTCGGATCCGCGCATTATGTATCGTTTCCTAAGCAACCTATAAAGATTATAGCGTATTCACTGAATTCAAGTAGACGCGCATCCTGAGGCCTTCGCTGACCCCATGGAGCCAAAAATTGAACACCTTGACCCTTCCTGAGCCTATTGCCGCGTACTTCGCGGCCGAACACAACCCTGACGCCTTGGCGCGTTGCTTTACCGCGCAAGCCGTCATGAAGGACGACGGCCGTACCTACACGGGCATCAACGCCATCAAGGCCTTTATGGCCGAGGCATCGGTCAAGTACAGCGCGACGAGCGTGCCATTCGCCATTGAGGGAGAGGACGGCTTTCAACTTGTCCGCGCCAACGTCACCGGCAACTTCCCTGGCAGCCCGATCGTCCTGTCCTACCGCTTTCGCCTTGAACGCGGCCTGATCGCATCGCTGGAGATCACGGCATGAGCTTCGACCTTCATCTGAATGGCCTGCGGACATTGGTCACCGGCGGCACGCTGGGCCTTGGCGCTGCAGTCGTGAAAACCCTTGTGGAGGCCGGCGCTCGGGTGGCGACATCCGCGCGCACCTTGCCAGCGGAGCCGGTGGAGGGCGTCACCTACGTGGCTGCCGATCTGTCGACGGCGCAAGGTACGAATCACCTTGCTCAGACCGTCCTGCAGGACTGGGGCGGCGTCGATATCCTGATCAACGTGCTCGGCGGTTCGAAGACCCCCGGTGGCGGTTTCGCCGCGATCAGTGATGAGCACTGGTTCGCCGAGCTGAACCTGAACTTGATGCCTGCCGTGCGCCTGGATCGTGCGTTGCTGCCTGCGATGCTGGCTCAGGGCTCCGGCGTCATCATCCACGTCAGCTCCATCCAGCGCGTGCTGCCTTTGCCCGAGTCCACCACCGCCTACGCCGCAGCCAAGGGGGCCCTCACGACCTACAGCAAGTCTCTGGCGAGAGAGGTGACGCCGAAGGGCGTTCGCGTGCTGAGCGTTGCGCCGGGCTGGATTGAGACTGAGGCTTCCGTAGCGTTTGCGCAGCGGATGGCGGCAGACGCCGGAACGGATTACGAGGGCGGCAAGAAAATCGTCATGGATTGGCTGGGAGGAATTCCAGTGGGCCGACCGGCCACACCACAAGAGGTGGCCGATTTGATCGCCTTCCTGGCGTCCCCTCGGTCCGCTTCGATCGCAGGGTCCGAGTATCGGATCGACGGCGGCACCGTTCCGACTCTTTAGCCCACAGCCGCGACTGGCTGAACACGGGGCGCGTGACCTCGCAGCATGGCCCCGGCAGGCGCCGAGGCTTTCCCGAACCGGACGTGGCAGGTCTGCCGCGTCCGGTATCAATGTCCACCCGCAAACGCCCCGTCGCTACAGTCAAAGCTCTGCTCTCAAACTGTCAAAGGCGTCCTCCAGGAATTTGGCCACCGGTTTTCGCTGGCCGGTCTGATCCCGCCACGCCTGAAGCGCGAGTCTCATCGCACCGACGGACACCACAGCCACCATCCGAAGGGCCAACCGCCGCTCAGGCTGCCGCCAGACCTCACACAGCGCGTTGAACAGCGCTTGCTCCTGTTCCGCGTAGTACGCCTGCTTGCGCGCAAGAAGCGACTCGCTCGAACGCATGAGATTGTCCACGGCTGTCATCTGCTCGGTCGTATAGCGCGCGATGTGCTTGACCATCACATCGCGAACAGCATCGAGTGGCGGTACGTCGGGCGATGTCTTCAGCAGATCGGCAATCAGCCTGGCCGAATCGGCGTCCTGCCAGAACAAGATGATGTCGTCCTTCGATTTGAAGTACGAGAAAAACGTGCGGCGCGAGATGCCAGCCGCTGCCGCGATGGTGTCCAGCGTTGTGCCTTCGTACCCGTTGGCGAGGAACAGGCGCTGGCCGGCCTCGGCGATGCGCTGGCGTGTTTCGCGGCGCTTGCTTTCGCGCAAGCCTTCTGTGGGTGCTGCATCTGCGGGGGGGAAGGATTCTGACATTCCAATGGCCTGTTGCATTTCTGCACTAAGTGCAGCAGAGTTAGCACTGAGTGCATATTTATATGCACCTAGTGTATATTTCAACTTCTCGACAGGCAAGGATCATGACCCACTGGACAGTTTCCGACATCCCTTCCCAACGCGGCCGTACGGCGGTCGTCACCGGTACTGGCGGCCTTGGATTCCAAGACGCGCTGGCACTGGCCCGGGCCGGTGCGAATGTCATCATCGCAGGTCGAAATCCGTCGAAAGGGGCGGCGGCAGTCGATCAGATTCGCCAAAGTGTTCCCGGCGCGAATGTGACTTTCGGGGCACTGGACCTCGCCAGCCTCGAATCCATCGAGTCGTTTGGTGAGCGTCTGCGGAGTTCGCGCGACAGCCTGGACTTGCTGATCAACAACGCGGCAGTGATGGCGCCGCCGAAGCGTCAGGTGACTTGCGACGGATTCGAGTTGCAGTTCGGCACGAACTACCTGGGTCACTTCGCCTTGACGGCCCAATTGCTGCCGCTGTTGCGCAAGGGCAACAAGCCGCGCGTGGTCAGCCTTTCAAGCGTCGCCGCTCGAAGCGGCACGATCAACTTCGATGATCTGCAAGCTCAGCGCAGCTACAGGCCGATGCCGGTTTACAGCCAATCGAAACTCGCTTGCCTGATGTTCGCCCTTGAATTGCAACGCCGCAGCGATGCTGCGGGCTGGGGCATCCAGAGCATCGCTGCCCATCCTGGCATTTCGCGCACCGATCTGTTGCCCAATGGCGCCGGCGCATGGAGCGTTCCGGGTATGGCTCGTCGTTACATGTGGTTCCTGTTCCAGCCGGCAGCGCAGGGGGCGTTGCCGACCATCTTCGCCGCGACTTCACCGCAGGCTCAAGGCGGTGTCTATTACGGCCCGGACAGGTTCGGCGAAATACGCGGCTATCCGGCCGTTGCCAAGATTCCTGCGCAAGCACTGGATGCGAGCGTCGCTGCGAGGCTGTGGATTGAATCGCAAGGGCTTACGGAAGCGGTCTTTCGGTAAACCAACCCTGTACAAATACGTTGTCTATGCTTCGCGACTGCCAATCGCGCCTTCCGGCAGTACCCGACGGCCAGAATACCTTGAAATATCAGCTTGCTGACGATGGCTGCGCTCCGGATGAACTGGTCGAGCGGCTGGGTGAAGCGGGCTGCGATGATGCCTTGGTAGGCATCGGGCAGCCGGGGCGGCTTGCGCTTGAGTTCACGCGCGATGCGCCTGACGCGGTTGAAGCCGTGCTTAGTGCGCTGAGCGACGTTCGCCGCGCAGTGCCATCGGCCAGACTGATCGAGGTTGCGCCTGATTTAGTCGGGGGGGATAGCAAGGTATGCGTCCCAGATGAGTTCTATACTCTCGGCACCCATTGCGGCGATGAACAGGTCGCAATAAGGAGCCTGCCATGAATGACACTCAAAAACTTGCCGCCTTGCGCATCGTCTTGATCGTAGTCGGTCTGATCGCCGTCTTCGCGTTCTGGCCGTTGATGGTTCTGTGGCCGTCCGGTTGGGCGTGGCACAGCGGCCATTCCGATTATCCGCTGATGATGGTCGGCATCTATGCGACGCTCGGTGTGTTCCTGCTGCTGGCATCCCGCGATCCGCTGAAACACCTGAGCTTGATCTGGTTCACGGTGTGGTCGAGCGTCGTGCATGGCGCGATCATGGCTGTGCAGTCGTTTGGCATCGGGATGGACGGGGCAAGCCAGTACGGCCATCTATTGGGCGATGTGCCTACGTTGCTCATTGTCGCAGTGGTGCTGGCATTCTTAACACCGCGGGGCGAGAAAGCGCATTTGCTGCCTGATTGACCCTCAGTGCGGCGGTAATCCAAGGCCTTGTGGATAACTTCCATGAGGCTTTTTTCATTTTCGCCGCCCTTACTGTTTCTCATCTGCGGGTGTATCGTATTCGCCTTTTGCGGGCCCAACGGTTCGCCGCGGATTCAAGAGGTGCTTGCGTTCATGTCCTTTACCCGTCGCCAAATACTCGGTGGCCTGGCCGGTCTTGTTGTCGTTGGTGTGGGTGCGGGAGGTGCTTCGCGGTATTGGCTGGGCAAGATGGCGGATGCCGAGGCCGGCCATGACTATGAATTGATCGCGGCGCCCCTGGACGTCGAGCTGGTGGCCGGGCACAAGACCCAGGCCTGGGCCTTTGGCCCGTCGGCGCCGGGCACCGAGCTCCGGGTGCGCCAGGGCGAATGGTTGCGGGTGCGCTTCATCAATCACCTGCCGGTTGCCACCACCATTCATTGGCACGGGATCCGTTTGCCGTTGGAGATGGACGGCGTGCCGTATGTCTCGCAACTGCCGGTTCTGCCGGGCGAGTATTTCGATTACAAGTTCCGCGTGCCGGATGCCGGCAGCTATTGGTATCACCCCCACGTCAACAGCAGCGAGGAGCTCGGGCGTGGGCTGGTGGGGCCGCTGATCATCGAAGAGCGCGAGCCTACCGGGTTCAAGTACGAACAAACCCTGAGTCTCAAGAGCTGGCATGTGGACGAGCAAGGCCAGTTCGTGGCATTCAGCATTCCTCGCGAAGCCGCGCGAGGTGGCACGGCCGGGCGCCTGGCGACCATCAATGGCGTGCCGGAGGCGGTGATTGAGCTGCCGGCCGGGCAGATCACTCGGGTGCGTTTGCTCAACCTGGATAACACCCTGACCTACCGGATCAATATTCCAGGCGTTGAAGCGCAGATCTATGCGCTGGACGGCAACCCCGTCGAACCGCGCCCGCTGGGCAAGGAATACTGGCTTGGCCCGGGCATGCGCATTTGCCTGGCGATCAAGGCGCCGCCGGCCGGGGAAGAGCTGTCGTTGCGCAATGGCCCGGTGCGCCTGGGGACTTTGCGTTCGGTGCCTAACAGTGACGCACCGACCCAGTGGCCGCCGGCGCTGCCACCCAACCCGGTGTCCGAGCCGGACCTGGCCAATGCCGAGAAACTCAACTTCAATTTCGAATGGGTCGGCTCGGTGTCGGTCAACGTCGACAATGGCAAGCCGCCGAGTCTGTGGCAGATCAACGGCAAAGCCTGGGACATCACCGACAAGACCTGCGCCGACCGGCCAATCGCCACGCTGAAAAAAGGCCAGAGCTACATTTTCGAATTGAAGAACATGACCCAGTACCAGCATCCGATCCATTTGCACGGAATGAGCTTCAAGGTGATTGCATCGAACCGGCACAAGGTCGTGCCGTACTTCACCGACACTTACCTGCTGGGCAAGAACGAGCGGGCGCAGGTGGCGCTGGTGGCGGATAATCCGGGGGTGTGGATGTTCCACTGCCATGTCATCGACCACATGGAAACCGGCCTGATGGCCGCCATCGAGGTGGCTTGATGCGCCAGATTCGCCCCGCCAGAATCATCGACCGCAGCCGTGACCAGGACTTCATGCGCGAAGCCCTGGCCCTCGCCGCACAGGGCGCGGCCCTGGGCGAAGTGCCGGTGGGCGCGGTGCTGGTGCAGGATGGCGAGATCATCGGGCGCGGCTTCAACTGCCCGATCAGCGGCCACGACCCCAGCGCCCATGCGGAAATGGTCGCCATCCGCGCCGCCGCCCAGGCGGTGAGCAACTATCGCCTGCCCGGCAGTACCCTTTATGTGACGCTGGAGCCCTGCAGCATGTGCGCCGGCCTCATCGTCCATTCGCGTATCGCCCGGGTCGTCTACGGCGCCCTGGAGCCCAAGGCCGGGATCGTGCAGAGCCAGGGGCAGTTTTTCAGCCAGGGTTTCCTGAACCATCGGGTGATGTTCGAAGGCGGGGTGCTGGCTGAAGAATGCAGCACGGTGTTGAGTGAGTTCTTCAAGGCCCGTAGAGCCAAATCCTCAGACTGACACCTTTCCCCCTAATGTGGGAGTGAATCTCTGTGGGAGCAAGGCTTGCCCGCGATGAACGATAACGCGGTCTTGCTATAGACCGCGGTGCCGCCATCGCGGGCAAGCCTTGCTCCCACAGGTTCATTCCCACAGAAGCTTGCACACAGCGGGGCGATTTATTTCCGCGCCACAATCACTGCCCGCATTGGTGCCGGCAGTCCTTCGATGGTCTTGCTGTGGTCGGCGGGATCGAGGAAGTCACTCAACGACTGGTATTTCATCCACTCGGTGCTGCGCTGTTCTTCCACGGTGGTCAGGCTCACGTCCACACAACGCACATCGCTGAACCCGGCGCGGTGCAGCCAGCGTTCCAGGGCCGGGACCGAGGGCAGGAACCACACGTTGCGCATCTGCGCGTAGCGGTCCTCGGGCACCAGCACCTGATGTTCGTCGCCTTCGATTACCAGGGTTTCCAGCACCAGTTCGCCGCCTTTGACCAGGCAGTCCTTGAGGGCCAGCAGGTGTTCGATCGGCGAGCGGCGATGGTAGAACACGCCCATGGAGAACACCGTGTCGAAGCCTTCCAGCTCTGCGGGCAACGCTTCGAAGGGGAATGGCAAGTGCCAGGCATTGGGCTGTGACAGGTAACGCTGCACGGCCTGGAACTGGCAGAAGAACAGCCAGTTGGGGTCGACGCCGATCACCGTGTCGGCCCCGGCGCCGAGCATGCGCCACATGTAGTAACCATTGCCGCAGCCCACGTCGAGGATGCGCTTGCCTTTGAGATCCAGGTGCGGTGCGACCCGCGACCACTTCCAGTCCGAGCGCCATTCGGTGTCCACGTGCACGCCAAACAGGTCGAACGGCCCTTTGCGCCACGGCGACAGGCCCATCAACGCCGTGCGCATTCGTGCCCGGGTTTCGTCAGAGCAATCGGTGTCGAGGGTCAGCCCGTTCAGCAGGTCGATTTCAGTCGGTTGCAGCATTGGCAAGGCGTCGAGAGCGTTCTGCCAGCGCTCCAGGTCGCCATGGCCTTTTTCCATTTTGCTGTCGAGTTGCGTCTGCAGGGTCGCGGCCCAATCGGCCAAGGGGGTACCGGCCAGGCGGCGGGCGAGGGGAGACAGATCGATCATGGCAGGGCAATCAACGAGGCGAAGTTAAGACACTGGAACCACGGCACGACTTTCGAGAACCCGGCCGCCAACAGGCGTTCGCGGTGTTCTTCGAGGCTATCGGGCTTCATGACGTTTTCGATGGCGCTGCGTTTCTGGGCAATCTCCAGCTCGCTGTAGCCGTTGGCGCGCTTGAACGCCACGTGCAGGTCGGTGAGCAGGGCGTGTTCCTCGACATCGTTGAAGCGCAGTTTTTCCGACAGGATCAGGGCGCCGCCGGGCAGCAGCGACTGGCGAATGCGGCTCAACAGCGCGGTGCGCTGGTCCGGCGCGATGAATTGCAGGGTGAAGTTCAGCGCCACCACCGAGGCGGGCTGGAACGTCAGGGCGAGGATGTCGCCTTCGATCACCTCAACGGGCAGCAACTCCTGGAACATCGAGTCCTGGCCGTTGAGGTATTCGCGGCAACGCTCGACCATGGCCGCCGAGTTATCCACAGCGATGACACGGCAACCGTCGGTGCGCACGTGGCGGCGCAGGGCCTGGGTCACCGCACCCAGGGACGAACCCAGGTCATAGAGCACGCTATTGGGTTGGGCGAATTGCGCGGCGAGCACGCCGAGGTTTTCGACGATGGTCGGGTAACCCGGCACCGAACGCTTGATCATGTCCGGAAACACCCGCACCACGTCCTCGTTGAAGGCGAAGTCCGGCACTTGGGCCAGGGGTTGGGCGAATAGGCGATCGGGTTCTTTGCTCACGGCGGTTCCAGCGGCATGGGTGGTGAAAAGGCCGGCATTTTAACCAAAAAACCGGTGGGAGCGAGCTTGCTCGCTCCCACATTGATCTTTGTTCAGCGCTGCTTTTGCGGGAACGCTGACGCCGTGATGCCCCATTGGCCCAGCCAATAACTGATGATGATCAGATAAGGCGCGGCATGGAAGGGCTGTATGAACCGGTTGATGCCGATCAGGCTGTCGGAAAACACAAAGGCCAGCGCCCCGGCGGCGGCCAGCCAGGCCGAGCGTTTCGGCACCTCGGTACCCAACCGTGCCAGGGCTCGCCAGAGCATGGCGCTGATAGCCAGGCCGTAGACAATCACCGGCACCAGCAACGGCCCGAGACCGCTCGACAGCAGTATCCCCAACAGCACTGCGCCGATGCCCAAGGCCAGGGCCAATGGCAGCAGCGCCGGACGGTGACAGTCGCTCAGGTAAGCTTTCAGGTAAGCCAGGTGCGCCAGCAGAAACGCGCCAAGGCCGAACACGAACAGATCCCCCGGCCAGGCCAGTAACACATCGCCCACCAGCGAAAAAATCAGCCCGAGGCTGATCCAGCGCCGATACTCGCCTGGCGGCGCATCGTGCAGCCAACCGAGCAGGGCCAGCACCGGCATAGGCTTGACCAGCAGACACAGCAGCGTGGCGTGCATGGCCAGGCCGTACAGGTAAGTGGCTGCGCCCATCAGTGCAAGGATCAGCCAACCCACGGTCAATTCACCGCAATGGCGCAGTCGAAGGTTTCCACGGGCGGTACTTCCGGAGCCCAGGGTTGTTGATAAGTCAGGCGCAGACGCCCAGTGCCGGCGTTGAACGCCTGGAAGCGCCAGGTCGAGACCCCGGCGGCGCCGACGATGCCGGCGTCTTCCGGGTTGCGATAAACCTCGGGGCCGAGGCCTTTGAGCACGCCGCCGGCCGAATCCTGGATCGCCCAGCGATAACCGGTGGTGGGGTTGCTCGGCAAGCTCAAAATCAGGTTCTGCCCGTTATTGAGCCGCACCGGGCACTGGCTCAGTTTTTCCACGGTCACGTTGCGTCCGCTTTGCGTGGCGCAGGCGCTCAGCAGGGCGAGGCTCAAGGGGACGAGCAGGCGGGTGATGGACATAAGGGTGATGACTCCGGCATTCACGACGAACGGCGAGCATAACCGAAGATGCTACCAGGTGTGTCAGCTGGGGAAGTGCTGTCGCTGATGACGCTATCGCGGGCAAGCCTTGCTCCCACAATGGATCTTTGTCGCACACTGACTCTGTGAGCGACATTAAACCCTGTGGGAGCAAGGCTTGCCCGCGATGGGGCCCGCATAAGCGCTACAGTTCTATCAGAACAACACCTTGGCCACATCCGCAAACCGCTTGGCAAAGTGCACCGTGACGCCTTCCTTGAGGTAGTCCGGCAGTTCTTCGAAATTGCCCCGGTTGGCTTCCGGCAGGATCAGTTCATTGATTTTCTGCCGTCGCGCCGCGATCACTTTCTCGCGCACGCCGCCGATCGGCAGTACATGCCCGGTAAGGGTCAGTTCGCCGGTCATGGCCACGCCTTTTTTCGGTGGCTGGTTACGGGCCAGGGACAGCAGGGCGCTGGCCATGGTGACCCCGGCGCTCGGGCCGTCCTTGGGCGTGGCGCCTTCCGGTACGTGCAGGTGAACGAAGGCCTCGTCGAAGAATTTCGGATCGCCGCCGAATTGCTTCAGGTGCGAACTGACGTAGCTGTGGGCGATTTCCGCCGACTCTTTCATCACGTCCCCCAGTTGCCCGGTCAGCTTGAAACCGCGATTGAGGGTGTGGATGCGCGTTGCCTCGATGGGTAAGGTCGCGCCGCCCATGCTGGTCCAGGCCAGGCCGGTAATCACTCCGACGCCGGACAACACCTGCTCGTTGCGGAACACCGGTTTGCCCAGGGAGGCCTCCAAGTCTTTCGGCCCGAGCTTGATCACCGCTTTGGGGTCGTCGATCAGCTTCATCACCGCCTTGCGCACCAGTTTGCCCAGTTGTTTCTCCAACTGCCGCACCCCGGCTTCACGGGCGTAGCCGTCGATCAGGGCTTTGAGGGCGCTGTCGTTGATGCTCAGGCTGCCCTTGGACACGCCGGCCTTGGCCAACTGCTTGGGCCACAAGTGGCGCTTGGCGATGGCGACTTTTTCTTCGGTGATGTAACCCGACAGGCGGATCACTTCCATCCGGTCCAGCAAGGGGCCGGGGATCGAGTCCAGGGTGTTGGCGGTGCAGATGAAGAGCACTTTCGACAGATCCAGGCGCAGGTCCAGGTAGTGATCGAGAAATTCGACGTTCTGTTCCGGGTCGAGGGTCTCGAGCAAGGCCGACGCCGGGTCGCCCTGGTAGCTCTGGCCCATCTTGTCGATCTCATCGAGCATGATCACCGGGTTCATTACCTCGACATCCTTGAGCGCCTGCACCAACTTGCCCGGCTGGGCACCGATGTAGGTGCGCCGATGGCCCTTGATCTCGGCTTCGTCGCGCATGCCGCCAACGCTGAAACGGTAGAACGGCCGCCCCAGGGATTCGGCGATGGACTTGCCGACGCTGGTCTTGCCCACGCCCGGCGGGCCCACCAGCAACACGATAGAGCCGCTGATCTCGCCTTTGTAGGCACCGACGGCGAGGAATTCCAGGATACGGTCCTTGATGTCGTCCAGGCCGGCGTGGTGCTGGTCGAGGACCTTGCGCGCATGCTTGAGGTCAAGTTTGTCCTGGCCGTACACGCCCCACGGCACCGAGGTTGCCCAGTCCAGGTAATTGCGGGTAACGGCGTATTCCGGCGAGCCGGTTTCCAGGATGGAGAGTTTGTTCATCTCCTCTTCGATGCGCTTCTGCGCCTGGGCCGACAGCACCTTGCCTTCCAGCCGTTGCTCGAACTGTTCGATATCGGCGCTGCGGTCGTCCTTGGTCAGCCCCAGCTCCTGCTGGATGACCTTGAGCTGTTCCTTGAGGAAGAACTCGCGCTGATGCTCGCCGATCTTGTTGTTGACCTCGGCGGAAATCTCTTTCTGCAGCCGCGCCACTTCGACTTCCTTGCGCAGCATCGGCAGCACTTTTTCCATGCGCTTGAGCATGGGCACGCAGTCGAGCACTTCCTGCAGTTCGCTGCCGGTGGCGGAGGTGAGCGCGGCGGCAAAGTCGGTCAGTGGCGATGGGTCGTTGGGGCTGAAGCGGTTGAGGTAGTTCTTCAGCTCTTCGCTATACAGCGGGTTGAGTGGCAGCAGTTCCTTGATCGCGTTGATCAGCGCCATGCCGTAGGCCTTGACCTCGTCGGTCGGCTCGCTCGGCTGGTGCGGGTATTCGACTTCCACCAGATACGGTGGGCGATGGTGCTTGAGCCAGGTGCGGATACGCACGCGGGTCAGTCCCTGGGCGACGAACTGCAGTTTGCCGCCTTCCCGGCTGGCGTGGTGCACCTTTACCAGCGTGCCGTACAGCGGCAGTTTCGAGGTGTCGAAATGGCGCGGGTCTTCCTGGGGCGTGTCCATGAAGAACAGTGCCAGGGAGTGATGTTCGGACTTGGCCACCAGCTCCAGGGTCTCGGCCCACGGTTCTTCGTTGACGATGACCGGCAACACCTGGGCCGGGAAGAAGGGGCGATTGTGGATGGGGATGATATAGACCTTGTCCGGCAGGTTCTGGCCAGGCAGGGCCAGGCCGGTACCGGACGAGGTGTGTTCGATGTGTTCGGAGTCAGCGTCGTAATCGTGAGTGGCTTCAGTAGAGTGCTGGTCGCTCATGGGGCACCTGCGCAATGGGGTATGGGTCTTAGATGGGGCAGGTGGGGGGTGGTTTCAATGGTAAGCGACTGTTAGCGGTTATTTCATTGGCGGGTGTTCAGGCTTGCGACAGCTTCCCGTGGCGAGGCATGCAGCGCTCGCCACGGGCCTCAACCTAGGCGACCCGGTTCAAGTCGTTGTGGCGCGTCTCCTTCAGGCACAGCACGGCGATCACGCTGAGCAGCGCGGCTGCTGAAACATAGCCTCCGACATAGCTCAAACCGCCCATCGCCACCAGTTTCTGGGCGAAGAACGGCGCGGCCGAGGCACCGACGATACCGCCCAGGTTGTAGGCTGCCGAGGCGCCGGTGTAACGCACGTGGGTCGGAAACAGCTCCGGGAGCAAGGCGCCCATGGGGGCAAAGGTCACACCCATCAGGAATAGCTCGATGCACAGGAACAGTGCCACGCCCCCGGTCGACCCGTGGGTCAGCAAGGGTTCCATGAGGAAACCCGAGGCAATTGCCAGCACACCGCCGAGGATCAATATCGGTTTGCGGCCGTAGCGGTCGCTGGCCCAGGCCGACAGGGGGGTAGCGGCGGCCATGAACAGCACGGCAAAGCACAGCAGGCCCAGGAAGGTCTCGCGGCTGTAGCCGAGGGTGGACACGCCGTAGCTCAGGGAAAACACCGTCGAGATATAGAACAGCGCGTAACACACCACCATCGCCGCCGCGCCCAGCAGCGTCGGCGCCCAGTACTGGCTGAACAGCTCGACCAACGGCACCTTGACCCGCTCCTGGCGGGCCATGGCATTGGCGAATACCGGGGTTTCATGGAGTTTGAGCCGCACATAGAGGCCGACGATCACCAGCACCGCGCTGAGCAGGAACGGAATCCGCCAGCCCCAGGAGCGGAATTGCTCATCGTCCAGGCTCATGGCCAGGGTCAGGAACAGCCCATTGGCCGCCAGGAAGCCTATGGACGGCCCCAATTGGGGGAACATGCCGAACCAGGCACGCTTGCCCTTGGGCGCGTTCTCGGTGGCAAGCAGCGCCGCCCCGCCCCATTCACCGCCCAAGCCCAGGCCCTGGCCGAAACGTAGCAGGCACAGCAGGACCGGTGCCCAGGCGCCAATGCTGGCATAACCGGGCAGCACGCCGATGAGCGTGGTGCACACCCCCATCAGCAGCAGGGACGCCACCAGCGTGGACTTGCGCCCGATCCGGTCGCCGAAGTGGCCGAACAGCGCCGAGCCCAGCGGCCGGGCGAGGAAGGCGATGCCGAACGTCAGGAAAGACGACAGCATCTGTGCCGTGCCAGAAGTTTGCGGGAAGAACACCGGCCCGATCACCAGGGCCGCCGCCGTGGCATAAACGTAGAAATCGTAGAACTCGATGGCGGTGCCGATGAAGCTTGCGGTCGCCACGCGGGTGGCGGAATTTGTCGGCTGGACAGGCACAGCCTCGTTGCAGGTAGTGGTCGTCATGCGGTTATCCCTGACAGTCATGTGCTCCGTTGGAGCGAATTATTATGGTCGAACGCCCAGGGATGTGGGCGGGTACCCTTTCGCTGTTTCGGGTAGGAACAGTCGCAGGGCTGATGCGGATTTCGCCGATGGTCGGACCGGAACCGGCTGAGTGCAGGGTAGACGCAGGGGCCGGTAAGCGGCTTGAGTATAGGAAGGGGGCTAACGAATCAACAAGAGAGCCCGCACACAATATTGAAGCGTGCGCTGAGCTTCTGTGGCGAGGGGATTTATCCCCGCTGGGCTGCGCAGCAGCCCTAAAACCCGACAACTCGGTGCGCCAGGCAAAATTGAGTTGACTGTATTTGGGGCTGCTTTGCAGCCCAGCGGGGATAAATCCCCTCGCCACAACGGTGTTTCACTTGGGATTCAGGAAACAGCAGGCACCGAGCTGTTATGCCACGCCAGCACCTGGCTCACACGGTTGTCCACGGTCTCGATGATTTCCAGTCGATACCGCCCGATCTTCAGGCATACCGGGCTTTCAGGAATGGTTTCCAGGGCTTCGGTCACCAGCCCGTTGAGGGTTTTGGGGCCGTCGCAAGGCAGGTGCCAGCCCAGGGTCCTGTTCAACTCACGAATCGACGCCGCGCCATCGATCATCAGGCGGCCATCGGGCTGGGGATGGACATGGGGATTGTCGAGGCTGTGCTCGCTTTCGAATTCGCCGACGATTTCTTCGAGGATGTCTTCCAGGGTGACGATGCCCAGCACTTCGCCGTATTCGTCCACCACCATGCCCAGGCGCCGCTGCTGCTTGTGGAAATTCAGCAATTGCAGCTGCAGTGGTGTGCTCTCGGGCACGAAGTAGGGCTCGTGAGAGGCGGTCAGCAGCGCTTCCTTGGTCAGGCTCGCGTCCGCCAGCAGGTGGCGGATCTGGCGGGTGTTGAGCACCGCTTCGACCTGGTTGATGTCGCTGTGGAACACCGGCAGGCGGGTACGACGGTTCAGGCGTAGCTGTTCGATGATCTCGCCGATGGGGTCGTCGAGGTTGATGCCATCGACCTCGCTGCGGGGCACGAGGATATCGTTGACGGTGATGTTGTCCAGGGCGTGGATGCCGGAAATCGGGTGCAGCCGGCCGCTGTTGTGCTCCGGTTCATGCTCGCTACGCGGTGGCGCGGGCATTTCGTCGTCGCTCTGTTGCACCATGCTGGCCTTGCGGGCAAATGGGCGCAGCAGCAATTGGCTGGCGCCATTCAACAGCCAGGCAAACGGATAGAGGATCTTCAACGGTATGCCCAGCAAGGTGTTGCCTAGTGCCAGCACCGCTTCTGGCTGGCGAGTGGCCAAGGTGCGCGGCAGGTAGTCGGCAAACACCAGCAGGGCGGCGCTGGTGCCGAGCCAGGCCACCCAGGGGCCGTTTTCCAGCCAGGTAAAAATCGCCAGCAAGGTGCCGATGACCACGGCCAGGGTACGGCAGAGGGTGTTGCACAGGATCAGGCTGGCCAGCGGGAATGTCAGCGTCGCCAGCGGTTTGTCAGTGGCGCGCGAGGCCGTACGCTGGGCCAGCAGGTGTTGCTGGGCGGCTTCGATCGCGGTGAACAGGGCCGACCAGAGGATCAGCACCACCAGCACGGCAAACAGCGGCGCCACGGGCAACGTATCCATCAGGGCCGTCCGTCACACATGCAGGATGTATTCGCGGACCAGCTTGCTGCCGAAGTACGCGAGCATCAGCAGGCAGAAACCGGCCAGGGTCCAGCGAATCGCCTTGTGCCCGCGCCAGCCGAGGCGGTTGCGGCCCCACAGCAGCACGCTGAAGACTATCCATGCCAGGCAGGCGAGCAGGGTCTTGTGCACCAGGTGCTGGGCGAACAGGTTCTCGACGAACAACCAGCCGGAGATCAGCGACAGTGACAGCAAGCCCCAGCCGGCCCAGAGGAAGCCGAACAGCAGGCTCTCCATGGTTTGCAGCGGCGGGAAATTGCGGATCAGCCCGGACGGGTGCTTGTTCTTGAGCTGATGGTCTTGCACCAGTAACAGCAGGGCCTGGAACACCGCGATGGTGAACAGGCCATAGGCCAGGATCGACAGCAGGATGTGGGCGAGGATGCCCGGCTCTTCATCGATGATCTGCACTGTACCCGACGGCGCGAACTGCGCCAGCAGCACCGTGGCCAGCCCCAGCGGGAACAGCAGCACCAGCAGGTTTTCCACCGGGATGCGCGAGCAGGCCACTAGTGTCAGGGCGATCACGGCGACGGCGATCAGGCTGGCGGCGTTGAAAAAGTCCAGGCCCAGGCCGATCGGCGTCATCAGGTGGGTATAAAGGCTGGCCGCATGGCCGAGCACCGCCAGCACGCCAAGCGTGACCAGCAGGCGTTTGTTCGCCTTGGCACCGGTGGCCAGGCGTGAGCCTTGATAGAGGGTCGCAGCGGCATAAAGGCAAGCGGCGGCGAGCGTGGCAAACAAGCTGGGTGACAAGGGGAGCATAAATCCTGTTAGGCAAGCCCGAAAGGCGCTGAGTTTGGCATAGAACCCCCTCCGCACGAAAGACCACCGCAACTGACAGTAAGGTGTACGTCGCCCGCTTCTTCGCTATAATCCGCGACCTGCCCACGCCGCAGGCTCGCCGAGCACATTTTTCACGGTCTGGGCCGCCATTATCCCGGTCTCATCTGGGCCTGAAAGGATCGCGCATGTTTGAAAACCTAACCGACCGTCTCTCGCAGACGCTGCGCCATGTCACCGGCAAGGCGAAACTGACCGAGGACAACATCAAAGACACCCTGCGCGAAGTGCGCATGGCGTTGCTCGAAGCCGACGTCGCCCTGCCGGTGGTCAAGGACTTCGTCAATTCGGTCAAGGAACGCGCCGTCGGCACCGAAGTGTCGCGCAGCCTGACGCCGGGCCAGGCGTTCGTGAAGATCGTCCAGGCCGAACTCGAAAGCCTCATGGGCGCCGCCAACGAAGACCTGAACCTCGCCGCCGTACCGCCAGCGGTGGTGCTGATGGCAGGTCTGCAAGGCGCGGGCAAGACCACGACGGCCGGCAAGCTGGCTCGCTTCCTTAAAGAGCGCAAGAAAAAGTCGGTGATGGTGGTGTCCGCGGACATCTATCGTCCGGCGGCCATCAAGCAGCTGGAAACCCTGGCCAACGATATCGGCGTGACGTTCTTCCCGTCCGACCTGAGCCAGAAGCCGGTGGACATCGCCCAGGCGGCTATTAAAGAAGCAAAACTGAAATTCATCGACGTGGTCATCGTCGATACCGCCGGTCGCCTGCACATCGATGAAGAGATGATGGGCGAGATCAAGGCGTTGCATGCCGCGATCAACCCGGTGGAAACCCTGTTCGTGGTCGATGCCATGACCGGCCAGGACGCGGCCAACACCGCCAAGGCGTTCGGTGACGCACTGCCGTTGACCGGCGTGATCCTGACCAAGGTCGACGGCGATGCCCGTGGCGGTGCCGCGCTGTCGGTGCGCGCCATCACCGGCAAGCCGATCAAGTTCATCGGTATGGGCGAGAAGAGCGAAGCGCTCGAGCCGTTCCACCCCGAACGTATCGCTTCACGCATCCTCGGCATGGGCGACGTGCTCAGCCTGATCGAGCAGGCCGAGCAGACGCTCGACAAGGACAAGGCCGACAAACTGGCCAAGAAGCTGAAGAAGGGCAAGGGCTTCGATCTCGAGGACTTCCGCGACCAACTGCAACAAATGAAGAACATGGGCGGTCTTGGCGGGCTCATGGACAAACTGCCGAACATCGGTGGTGTGAACCTGGCGCAGATGGGCAATGCCCAGGGCGCGGCTGAAAAGCAGTTCAAGCAGATGGAAGCCATCATCAACTCCATGACCCCGGCCGAGCGCCGCGACCCTGAGCTGATCAGCGGTTCGCGCAAGCGTCGTATCGCCATGGGTTCCGGCACCCAGGTGCAGGACATCGGTCGCTTGATCAAGCAACACAAGCAGATGCAGAAGATGATGAAGAAATTCTCCGCCAAGGGCGGGATGGCCAAGATGATGCGCGGCATGGGCGGTATGTTGCCCGGCGGCGGCATGCCGAAAATGTAAAGAATCTGCGCCGGCTGTCATGTCGGCGTTGCCCCGCACGGATGCGGGGATCTCCAGCAAACCCGTGCTGCACGGGAGCTGACCTGCCGTTTTTCATGACGGCTCCATGGCAAATCTTGATCGCACGGCCCAGGCGCCGGAAAAAGACATTTGCAAAAGGCCGGATATTCCTTAGAATATGCGGCCTTTCGGGCACCTATGCCCGCTGTGCATTTAGATTTGCAGCACCGACTACAGGAACGATGTTCACATGCTAACAATCCGTCTTGCCCTTGGCGGCTCCAAAAAGCGCCCGTTTTACCACCTGACCGTAACCGACAGCCGCAACCCGCGTGACGGTTCCCACAAGGAGCAGGTTGGTTTCTTCAACCCTGTTGCCCGTGGTCAGGAAGTTCGTCTGTCCGTGAACCAAGAGCGCGTAGCCTACTGGCTGAGCGTTGGTGCACAACCTTCTGAGCGCGTTGCTCAGTTGTTGAAGGAATCGGCTAAGGCTGCGGCCTGAGCAATATGAACGCGACGCCAAAAGATGCCGGTGATTTGATCGTTGTCGGCAAGATCTATTCTGTACATGGCGTTCGCGGCGAAGTGAAGGTGTATTCCTTTACTGATCCGATCAAGAACCTGTTGGACTACAAAACCTGGACGCTCAAGCGCGAAGGTAGCGTGAAACAGGTGGAGCTGGTCAGCGGACGTGGGAACGACAAGTTCCTGGTCGCAAAGCTCAAGGGTCTCGATGATCGTGAAGAAGCGCGTCTTCTGGCCGGTTATGAGATCTGCGTGCCGCGCAACCTGTTCCCTGAACTGACCGACGGCGAGTACTACTGGTACCAGCTGGTGGGTCTGAAGGTCATCGACCACCTCGGGCAATTGCTCGGGAAAATCGATCACCTGCTCGAGACCGGTTCGAACGATGTCATGGTGGTCAAGCCTTGCGTCGGCAGCCTGGATGATCGCGAACGCCTGTTGCCCTATACCGAGCAATGCGTGTTGGCCGTCGACCTTGCCGCAGGCGAGATGAAGGTGGAATGGGATGCGGATTTCTAAACGTGGCTAATTTGCGCGTTGAAGTCATCACATTGTTTCCCGAGATGTTTTCCGCCATCAGCGAGTACGGCATAACCAGCCGCGCGGTGAAACAGGAGCTGTTGCAGCTCACTTGTTGGAATCCGCGGGACTACACCACGGATCGACATCACACTGTGGACGATCGCCCGTTTGGCGGTGGTCCGGGCATGGTGATGAAGATCAAGCCCCTGGAAGACGCTCTGGTTCAGGCCAGAACCGCAGCCGGGGAGGGCGCGAAGGTGATCTACCTGTCGCCCCAAGGCCGCCAGCTGACTCAGTCGGCGGTACGCGAGCTGGCGAATTCGGATGCATTGATCCTGATTGCCGGCCGTTACGAAGGCATTGACGAGCGTTTCATTGAAGCTCATGTCGATGAAGAGTGGTCGATTGGCGACTATGTACTGTCTGGCGGCGAGCTGCCGGCGATGGTCCTGATCGATGCGGTTACACGACTGCTGCCTGGAGCTTTAGGGCATGCAGATTCCGCTGAGGAAGATTCCTTTACGGATGGTCTGCTGGATTGCCCGCACTACACCCGACCGGAGGTGTATGCGGATCAGCGTGTTCCCGACGTGTTGCTAAGTGGCAACCACGCGCACATCCGGCGTTGGCGTTTACAGCAGTCCCTTGGTCGGACCTATGAACGACGCGCCGATCTTCTGGAAAGCCGCTCGCTTTCTGGAGAAGAGAAGAAGCTGCTCGAGGAATACATCCGCGAGCGGGACGATAGTTAACAACGTATCGATGGTGAGTCCGACGACTTGCCTTAGGAGCACAGCATGACTAACAAAATCATCCTTGCACTCGAAGCAGAGCAGATGACCAAAGAAATCCCTACCTTTGCCCCGGGCGACACCATTGTCGTTCAGGTGAAAGTGAAGGAAGGCGACCGTTCCCGTCTGCAAGCGTTCGAAGGCGTCGTTATCGCCAAGCGTAACCGTGGCGTGAACAGTGCATTCACCGTTCGTAAAATCTCCAACGGTGTCGGCGTAGAGCGTACTTTCCAGACCTACAGCCCGCAAATCGACAGCATGGCTGTGAAACGTCGCGGCGACGTGCGTAAAGCCAAGCTGTACTACCTGCGTGACCTGTCCGGTAAAGCAGCTCGCATCAAGGAAAAACTGGCTTAAGTCCAGCTTCCGATGCAAAAAAAAGCAGCCTGCGGGCTGCTTTTTTGTTGCCTGCGATTTGCGCTTTGAGCACCCTGCATGGCTTCATTTCCCCTTTCGATGCCGTGTGCCCGCATCCTTCAAGAGTCTTTATGCCAGCCATCGATCATCCGCTGATAGACCAGTTTCTCGACGCCCTGTGGCTGGAGAAGGGGCTGTCCGATAACACCCGCGATGCCTATCGCAGCGACCTGGCGCTGTTCAACGGCTGGTTGCAGGAAAACCACCTGGAGCTGGTCAATGCCGGCCGGGAGTTGATCCTCGATCACTTGGCCTGGCGCCTGGAGCAGAACTACAAACCACGCTCGACCGCGCGGTTTCTCTCCGGTTTGCGTGGGTTTTATCGCTACTTGCTGCGGGAAAAGCTGATTGCGGTGGACCCGACCTTGCGCGTGGAAATGCCGCAATTGGGGCGCCCGTTGCCCAAATCCCTGTCGGAAGCCGATGTGGAAGCGTTGCTGGCGGCGCCCGACCTCAGCGAAGCCATCGGTCAGCGCGACCGGGCCATGTTGGAAGTCCTGTATGCCTGCGGCCTGCGTGTCACCGAGTTGATCAGCTTGACGCTGGAGCAGGTCAATTTGCGCCAGGGTGTGCTGCGGGTGATGGGCAAAGGTAGCAAGGAACGCCTGGTGCCGATGGGGGAGGAAGCGATTGTCTGGGTCGAGCGCTACGTGCGCGATGCCCGCCATGAACTGCTGGGCGGGCGTCCCAGCGACGTGCTGTTTCCCAGCCTGCGCGGCGAGCAGATGACCCGTCAGACCTTCTGGCACCGTATCAAGCACCAGGCCAAGGTGGCCGGGATCAACAAATCCCTTTCGCCTCACACCTTGCGCCACGCCTTCGCCACGCACCTGCTCAACCACGGCGCCGACCTGCGAGTGGTGCAGATGTTGCTCGGCCATAGCGACCTGTCCACCACCCAGATCTACACTCACGTTGCCCGGGCGCGGTTGCAGGATCTGCATGCCAAGCATCACCCGCGTGGCTGAATAAAATCCCCTGTGGGAGCAAGGCTTGTCCGCGATGAACGATAACGCGGCTCCGTTGTTACACCGCGGCGCGGCCATCGCGGGCAAGCCTTGCTCCCACACGCCCGCTCCCACGGAAAAGCCGCCACCAATGTCTTGCGTCAGCGGCATTCGGTCACGCGAGCCTTATGTGGTAGGCTTTGTCGGTTTGCACAGTGGGCGGTTGGAACCCGAATCTGCGGGTCGGCGTTTCCCGTCTCATTTGTTCGCCTCAGGAGTCCCCATGCGTTTGATCCAGATGTTCACCGCCGCCGCCATTGCGTTGGCCAGTACCTTTGCCATCGCCGACGACGCGGCCGACAAGGCTATCCGCAAGAGCCTGGAAAACCTTCAGCTCGAAGTGCCGATCGAAACCATTTCGGCCAGCCCCATGGCCGGCCTGTATGAGGTCAAGCTCAAGGGCAGCCGCGTGCTTTACGCCAGCGCCGACGGTCAGTACATCGTCCAGGGCAACCTGTTCGAGCTCAAGGATGGCAAGCCGGTCAATCTCACCGAAATGACCGAGCGCCAGGGCATTTCCAAGTTGATCAACGGCATTCCAGTCGCAGAAACCGTGGTTTATCCGGCGATTGGCGAAACCAAGTCCCACATCACGGTGTTCACTGACACCACCTGCCCGTATTGCCACAAACTGCACGCCGAAGTGCCCGAGCTGAACAAGCGCGGCATCGAAGTGCGCTATGTCGCGTTCCCGCGTCAGGGCCTGGGCTCGCCGGGCGATGAGCAGTTGCAGGCGGTCTGGTGCTCCAAGGACAAGAAAGCGGCCATGGACAAGATGGTCGATGGCAAGGAAATCAAGGCCGCCAAGTGCGAGAACCCGGTCTCCAAGCAGTTCGCCTTGGGCCAGTCCATTGGCGTGAACGGTACGCCGGCCATCGTTTTGGCCGACGGCCAGGTGATTCCGGGCTACCAGCCGGCGCCACAAGTCGCCAAACTGGCACTGGGCGCGAAATGATCATGGGCGATTCGCTTCTGAAGATCACGGCTCGGCGAAAACCTTCGTCGGGCCGTTAAACAAAAAGTCGCGTTGCTGCGCGGCTGTATTTCACGGCCGACCTTGCGTCGGCCGTTTCATGGGGAGTCAAGAGTGAATCCGGTCAAAGTAGGCATCTGTGGGTTAGGTACCGTCGGTGGCGGCACCTTCAACGTACTTCAGCGCAACGCCGAGGAAATTGCTCGTCGTGCCGGGCGTGGGATCGAAGTGGCACAAATTGCCATGCGCACGCCAAAGCCTCAGTTCCAGACGACCGGTATTGCGATTACCAACGATGTCTTCGAAGTGGCCACGAACCCTGAGATCGACATCGTCATAGAGCTGGTGGGCGGCTATACCGTTGCCCGCGAGTTGGTACTCAAGGCCATCGAGAATGGCAAGCATGTGGTCACCGCGAACAAGGCGCTTATCGCTGTTCACGGTAATGAAATTTTTGCCAAGGCCCGGGAGAAGGGCGTGATCGTGGCTTTCGAAGCCGCCGTGGCCGGTGGCATCCCGGTGATCAAGGCGATCCGCGAAGGCCTGTCGGCCAACCGTATCAACTGGGTCGCGGGGATCATCAACGGCACCGGCAACTTCATCCTCACCGAGATGCGCGAAAAGGGTCGCACCTTCGAGGATGTGCTAGCCGAAGCTCAGGCCCTGGGCTACGCCGAGGCGGATCCGACATTCGACGTGGAAGGCATCGACGCAGCGCACAAGCTGACGATCCTGGCCTCCATTGCGTTTGGCATTCCATTGCAGTTCGACAAGGCCTACACCGAAGGCATCACCAAGCTGACCACCGCTGACGTGAACTA
Source organism: Pseudomonas sp. 43mfcvi1.1 (assembly GCF_900115935.1). Taxonomy (NCBI): domain Bacteria; kingdom Pseudomonadati; phylum Pseudomonadota; class Gammaproteobacteria; order Pseudomonadales; family Pseudomonadaceae; genus Pseudomonas; species Pseudomonas sp. 43mfcvi1.1. The sequence continues at coordinate 356,796 of NZ_UETT01000005.1, forward strand.
CGCCGAAGCCCTGGGCTATCGCATCAAGCACCTGGGCGTGGCGCGCAGCACCGCCAACGGCATCGAGCTGCGTGTGCACCCGACCTTGATCCCGGCCGATCGCCTGATCGCCAACGTCAACGGCGTGATGAACGCGGTGATGGTCAACGGTGATGCCTCCGGCTCGACGTTGTTCTACGGCGCTGGTGCGGGCATGGAACCGACGGCCTCTTCGGTGATTGCCGACCTGGTGGACGTGGTTCGCGCCATGACTTCGGACCCGGAAAACCGTGTGCCGCACCTGGCCTTCCAGCCAGACTCGCTGTCGGCTCACCCGATTCTTCCGATCGAAGCGTGCGAAAGCTCCTACTACCTGCGTATCCAGGCCAAGGACCATCCGGGCGTGCTGGCCCAAGTGGCGAGTATCCTCTCGGAACGCGGTATCAACATCGAGTCGATCATGCAGAAGGAAGTCGAGGAGCACGACGGCCTGGTGCCGATGATTCTGCTGACCCACCGTGTGGTCGAGCAGCGCATCAACGATGCGATTGCGGCGCTGGAAGCGCTCCAGGGGGTCGTTGGCCCGGTGGTCCGTATCCGCGTTGAACATTTGAATTAATTTAGCGGCAAGCGGATAAGTTGCAGGCCGCGAACGAAGGCAAACGTGCCTTTGATGTGTAGCTTGCAACTTCTAACGCTTGAAGCCCAAACCGAAGGTTTGCCCCATGCGCTATATCAGCACCCGCGGCCAGGCACCGGCCCTGAATTTCGAAGATGTCCTGTTGGCCGGCCTGGCTACCGACGGCGGCCTCTATGTGCCGGAAAACCTGCCGCGTTTCACCCAGGAAGAAATCGCTTCCTGGGCCGGCCTGCCGTATCACGAGCTGGCGTTCCGGGTCATGCGCCCGTTCGTCACCGGCAGCATCCCGGACGCCGATTTCAAAAAAATCCTGGAAGAGACCTATGGCGTCTTTTCCCACAACGCCATCGCGCCGCTGCGTCAGCTCAACGGTAACGAATGGGTCATGGAGCTGTTCCACGGCCCGACCCTGGCGTTCAAGGACTTCGCTCTGCAATTGCTCGGTCGCCTGCTGGACTACGTGCTGCAAAAGCGTGGCGAGCGTGTGGTGATCGTCGGTGCCACCTCTGGCGACACCGGCTCGGCGGCCATCGAAGGCTGCAAGCATTGCGAGAACGTCGACATTTTCATCCTGCACCCGCACAACCGGGTCTCGGAAGTGCAGCGTCGGCAGATGACGACGATTTTTGGCGATAACATCCACAACATCGCCATCGAAGGCAACTTCGATGACTGCCAGGAAATGGTCAAGGCCAGTTTCGCCGACCAGAGCTTCCTCAAGGGCACGCGGTTGGTGGCGGTGAACTCGATCAACTGGGCGCGGATCATGGCCCAGATCGTTTATTACTTCCACGCGGCCCTGCAATTGGGCGGCCCGGCCCGCTCGGTGTCGTTCTCGGTGCCGACCGGCAACTTCGGCGATATCTTCGCCGGCTATCTGGCGCGCAACATGGGCCTGCCGATCAATCAATTGATCGTCGCCACCAACCGCAACGACATCCTGCACCGCTTCATGAGCGGCAACCAGTACGTCAAGGAAACCCTGCACGCCACGCTGTCGCCTTCGATGGACATCATGGTGTCGTCGAACTTCGAGCGCCTGCTGTTCGACCTGCACGGTCGCAATGGTGCGGCCATTGCCGGCCTTATGGACAGCTTCCGCCAGGGTGGTGGTTTCAGCGTCGAGCCTGAGCGCTGGACCGAAGCCCGCAAGCTGTTCGATTCCCTGGCCGTGGACGATGAACAGACCTGCGAAACCATCGCCGAGGTGTTCGGTCAGAGCGGTGAACTGCTCGATCCGCACACGGCCATCGGCGTCAGGGCCGCCCGGGAGTGCCGTCGCAGCCTGGACATCCCGATGGTAATCCTGGGCACGGCTCACCCGGTCAAGTTCCCGGAAGCGGTGGAGAAAGCAGGTGTAGGAAAAGCGCTCGAACTACCTGCGCATCTTTCTGATTTGTTTGAACGAGATGAGCGTTGCACCGTGTTGCCTAACGACTTGAAGGCCGTGCAGGCCTTTGTCAGCCAGCATGGCAACCGCGGCAAGCCGCTCTGACCGCGTAAATCTGTCACATTTTGAAGCCCGTCTCCTGACGGGCTTTCTTGTTTCTGCATGCCAAACTGGTCGGGTTTCGCCCTTGGAGGAACGGGCGAGTCATCTCGAAGGAAATGCAGATGTCGTTTTTTATCAAAGGCAAGCCCGCCTTGGGCTGGGTAATGGGCCTGGCGCTGATGTACTCGGCGCAGGGGGGGAACGCGGCGCAGTTGGCGGCTTTCGAAACGCCGCCGTTCAATCCTGGCGAGCGCCTGATGCTGGATGCGCAGGAATTGAAGTGGATCAAGGAGAACCCCAGGGTCATCGTGGCGACGATGCAGTTTCCGTTGTACCTGTTCAAGAATGAACAGGGGCAGTGGAACGGACTGAACCACGACATTCTCCAGCGCATCGCGCAAATGACCGGCCTTGAGTTCGTGCATCGGGAGTCGTTCTCCCCCGGCGAGTTGCTGACGATGCTGGAGAATGGCGAGGCCGACATGACGACCCTGCTGGCGATGAATGAAGAACGTAGGGATTTTCTGAGTTTCAGTCATGCATTCGGCGGTTCCGGCTGGGTATTCGTCGGCCGTGACGGGGAATCGTCTCTTCATTCGCTGGAGCAGCTTGAAGGGAAGGTCCTGGCATTGCCGGCACGGCATGCATTGGAAGCGGAAATCAGGCGCGATTACCCGGCGATCAAATTGCGTACGACCAAGACCTATGGTGAGGCGCGGGCGCTGGTAGAGAGCCGGGAAGCCTATGCCACCATCGAAAATGAAACCGGGGTGCATCTCTATCCAGCCGGGCAATTGCAGGTAGGCAGCGGCCTCGAGGGCAAGTGGGAACCGGACTACCTGGCGGTACGCCAGGACCTGTCCGCGCTGTTGAGCATCTTGAATAAAGCCTTGGAAGCTTTTCCGGCCGAGGACATGCGCGCGCTGCGCACCAAGTGGATGGCCGGTATTACGCCGGTCCAGGCGCCATCGATCTGGGAGCGGCTGTCTCGATGGGGTTACTGGTGTGTGACCGTGGTCGTGGTCTTTGGCCTCTTGTCCCTGCTGTGGAACCGCCGCCTGCAGATTCAGATCGATCAACGCCTCAAGGCCGAAGCGGTTCTCAAGGACCAGTTGATGCTCCAGCGGGCCTTGATGGATGCCATTCCCGACCCGATTTTCATCCGTGATCTGGAGGGGCGCCTGATCATGTGCAACAAAAGCTACGAGGACCAGTTTGCGACCCGCTTCGAAAAGCTCCGGGGCACGCGGCTGACGGATTCGGCAGCATTCCCGCCAGCCACCGCGCAGTTGCTGCATGGGGAGGTGATGGAGCAATTGCGCACTGGCCAGTCTCGGTTCTTCGACCGGCAATTGATGTTCAGCGGCCAATTGCGGGAAATCTATCATTGGTCGGTGCCTTTCTATGGGGCCGATGGGCAATTGCGCGGCATCCTGGGGGGCTGGTCCGATGTCGGGCGGCGTTTGCGTCGTTGCGACAGGTTCATGGCTTGATGCCGACCGTCACCACGCAAAGGCTGCTAGAGAAAGCTGTTGTTTGCCTGTCATATTGGACGCGCATGCTCGGTTGAACAGGTTGAAGGCGTGCCGGTTCGGTGCGCTGACGAACTTTCTGCTGCGGCCCACGGTCACTTACTGTGAACATGCAGTTGTTTTCGGACTATTGAAGGGTGAGCGAATGGAAAGTATCAGCCTATTGCTGGGTGAGGCTTTGAGCCCGTATCAGGTCACGCTGACTCCCTCCGGCGCCAAGGGCGAATGCCTGGTGACGCTGAAGAATGCCTCCGGGGCCATTATGGTCGAGCGAGTGTTCAATCAGGCCCAATTGACCGACAAGCGTCAGTTGACGGATGTGGTCGATGGCCTGCATCGCGATGTGCTGATTGCCGAGGGTCGCCTGGAGCCTTGTGTGATTGCGGCGCTGCGTAATCTGGCGCGCGACAAGGTCATGGGCGCGGCGAATTGACCGGGATTTTGTGGGAACCTTCCTACTGCCTAATGAGTCAGACTCTTTACCAACAAGAGCGAGCATTGTGCTCCGGTGCTTGTCGCTTGTTGTACGGACCTTGAATGGTCACGTTTAACCCCGAGTTGTCTCCCCACTTCTCGGGGTTTCTTTTTGCCTGGCGTTTGAGGTGGTTCTACCAAGTGCTGAAGCTTTTGTGGGAGCGAGCTTGCTCCCACAGTCGATTTTCAGTGGACCGCCGGTTTTCGCTCGCAGCATGGTGTATCAAATGGCCCCATCGCTGCGCAGCTTGGCGATCTGCTGCGCGTCGTAGCCCAGCTCGCCGAGCACCTGGGCGTTGTGTTCCCCCAGCGCTGGTCCGACCCATTCGGAGGTGCCCGGGGTGTCGGAAAGCTTCGGTACGATTCCCGGCATCTTGAACGCCTTGCCGTCCGGCAGCTTGGCCTGCAGGAACATTTCACGGGCCAGGAATTGCGGGTCGCTGAACATATCCTCGGCACTGAAGATCCGGCTGGCCGGGACCTCGGCCTGGTTCAATTGGTCGATGACAGTATCGAGCGGCAGTGAGTTGACCCAGCGATCGATGACCCCGTACAGCTCATCACGGCGCTCGTCACGGCCATCATTGCTGGCCAGTTGCGGGTCGTTGGCCAAGTCGTCGCGGCCGATGATTTGCATGAAACGCTTGAAGATCGCGTCGCCATTGGCGCCAATTTGCACGTGCTTGCCGTCGGCGCTGGTGTGGATGGACGAGGGGGTGATGCCGGGCATGATGTTGCCGGTGCGTTCGCGGATGAATCCGAACACGTCGAATTCCGGCACCATGCTTTCCATCATGGCGAAAATTGCCTCGTACAAGGCTACGTCCACCACTTGCCCGGTTCCGCCGTTGATCTCGCGGTGACGCAGGGCCATCAATGCGCCAATCACGCCCCAGAGGGCGGCGATGGAGTCGCCGATGGAAATCCCGGTGCGCACGGGCGGGCGATCCTCGAAGCCGGTGATGTAGCGCAGGCCGCCCATGGATTCGCCCACCGCGCCAAATCCTGGCTGATCTTTCATCGGCCCGGTCTGGCCGAAGCCCGAAAGCCGCACCATCACCAGTTTCGGGTTCAGTGCATGCAGGACATCCCAGCCCAGGCCGAGCTTTTCCAACACCCCGGGGCGGAAATTCTCGATCAGGATGTCGGCTTCGCCGAGCAGTTTTTTCAGGATCGCCAGGCCTTCGGGGTGCTTGAGGTTCAAGGTCAGGGATTTCTTGTTGCGTGCCTGGACGAACCACCACAGTGAGGTGCCCTCGTACAGCTTGCGCCACTTGCGCAGCGGATCACCGCCGTCGGGCGATTCGACCTTGATGATCTCGGCGCCGAATTCGCCGCAGATGCGCGAGGCGAAGGGACCGGCGATCAAGGTGCCAAGTTCGATGACTTTGACGCCGGCAAGGGGTTTGGCAGTAAGCGACATGACAGATCCTGTAGGACAAAGGCAGAACGAATAGAGCGTTTTATCATAGGCCAAGGCTGGTCGCCGCAGGTTGATGGTCGGCAATTCGTGGATTGCCCGCGTCATCGGTTAGACTTGCCGCCTTTCCTCGTATCAAGAAGCCCGTTCATGGCCCAGCCGTCCACGACTTATAAGTTTGAACTGAACCTCACCGACCTCGACCGCAGTGTGTATGAGAATGTGAAGCAGACCATCGCCCGCCATCCTTCGGAGACCGAAGAGCGCATGACCGTGCGCCTGTTGGCCTACGCGTTCTGGTACAACGAGCTGCTGGCGTTTGGTCGTGGTCTGTCAGACGTCGATGAACCCGCGCTGTGGGAAAAAAGCCTGGATGACCGTGTTTTGCACTGGATCGAAGTCGGCCAGCCCGACGCCGATCGCCTGACCTGGTGTTCGCGTCGCACCGAGCGTACCAGCCTGCTGGCCTACGGCAGCCTGCGAGTGTGGGAAGGCAAGGTGATCCCGGCCGTCAAAAACCTGAAGAACGTCAACATCGCCGCCGTGCCTCAGGAAGTGCTGGAAACCCTGGCCCAGGACATGCCTCGCGTGATCAAGTGGGATGTGATGATCAGCGAGGGTACGATTTTCGTGACCGACGACCGTGGTCAGCATGAAGTCCAGCTGCAATGGCTGCTGGGCGAGCGTGGTTGAGCCATTGACCCGGTATTGAGTGAACTCATTGTGGCGAGGGAGCTTGCTCCCGCTTGGGTGCGCAGCACCCACAAAAGGGGGCCGCTACGCAGCCCAGCGGGAGCAAGCTCCCTCGCCACAGTCCAGGATTCCAAAAAATAGAGAAATGTCCGTTCCCCCATGCGCATAGAACCCCGCCAGTTACCCGACACCCTGCCATTTCTCGGTGACCTGCCGCCGCTGTTGACCCGCCTGTACGCAGCGCGTGGCGTGCAGTCCGAGGCTGAACTGGACAAGAGCCTGGCGCGCTTGATTCCTTATCAGCAGCTCAAGGGGATCGACGCCGCGGTGGATCTGCTGGTGACGGCGCTGGAAGAACGCCAGCGCATCCTGATCGTCGGTGACTTCGATGCCGATGGCGCGACCGCCAGCACCGTCGGCATGCTGGGGCTGCGTCTGCTCGGCGCGGCCCATGTCGACTATCTGGTGCCCAACCGCTTCGAATACGGCTACGGGCTGACCCCGGAAATCGTCGAAGTCGCGCTGACTCGCGAGCCGCAGTTGCTGATCACCGTGGACAACGGCATCTCCAGCGTGGAAGGCGTGGCGGCGGCGAAAGCGGCGGGGCTCAAGGTGCTGGTCACCGACCACCACTTGCCGGGCCTCGAACTGCCGCTGGCCGATGCGATCGTCAATCCGAACCAGCCGGGCTGCGAATTCCCGAGCAAGGCGCTGGCGGGTGTCGGGGTTATTTTTTACGTGCTGATGGCGTTGCGTGCCCGTCTGCGCAGCCTGGGTTGGTACACCAGCAAACCCCAGCCGAACATTGGTGAGCTGTTGGACCTGGTGGCCCTGGGCAGCGTGGCTGACGTGGTGCCCCTGGACGCCAATAATCGCATTCTGGTGCACCAGGGCCTGGAGCGGATTCGTGCTGGGCGTGCCCGTCCCGGGATCAAGGCCATTCTCGAAGTGGCCAAGCGTGACCATTCGCGCATTACCTCCACGGACCTCGGGTTTATCCTCGGTCCGCGTCTGAATGCGGCGGGGCGCCTGGACGACATGAGCCTGGGTATCGAGTGCCTGCTCACCGACGATGCCGCCCTGGCGCGGGAGATGGCGGCGCAACTGGACGGCATGAACCAGGACCGCAAATCCATCGAGCAGGGCATGCAGCGCGAAGCCCTGGCCCAGCTCAAGGACCTGCCGGTGGAGTCGATGCCATTCGGCTTGTGCCTGTTCGATCCGCAGTGGCACCAGGGCGTGATCGGTATCCTTGCCTCGCGGATGAAAGAGCGCTATTTCCGCCCGACCATCGCCTTTGCCGATGCCGGCGACGGTTTGCTCAAGGGCTCGGGTCGCTCGGTGCCGGGCTTCCACATTCGCGATGCGCTGAGCGTGGTGGCGGCGCAGCATCCGACCCTGATCAGCAAGTACGGCGGTCACGCCATGGCGGCGGGCCTGACCTTGCCAGAAGCGAATTTCCCATTGTTCGCCGAGGCGTTCGACGCGGAAGTGCGCCGGCAATTGCGCGAAGAAGACCTGACCGGTCGGCTGTTGTCGGACGGCACCCTGGCGGTGGAGGAATTCCACTTGGAACTGGCCCGGGCGCTGCGTCACGCCGGGCCCTGGGGCCAGCATTTCCCGGAGCCGATGTTCCACGGCGTGTTCCAGTTGGTCGAACAGCGGGTGGTGGGCGAGCGGCACCTGAAGGTGGTGCTCAAGAGCGAATGCGGTTCGGTGAAGCTCGATGGCATCGCCTTCGGCATCGACCGCGAGATCTGGCCGAACCCCACCGTGCGCTGGGTCGAACTGGCCTACAAGCTCGACCTCAACGAGTTCCGCGGCCAGGAAACGGTGCAGTTGATGATTGCCCATATCGAGCCGCGGTAGATACAAGTGTTATCTATCAGGTGATAGCACTTGTGGCGAGGGGATTTATCCCCGCTCGGCTGCGAAGCAGTCGTGGAACCGGCCAGCGCCGTTTGGCTGAGGAAATGCGGTGCAGGAATATTTAGGGGCTGCTGCGCAGCCCAGCGGGGATAAATCCCCTCGCCACACAGTGACCGACCCAAGCGGGAGCAAGCCCTCTCGTCACACCGTCGGTTTTTAAGTTCTGAACCCTCCCGCCTCCCGGGTTGTCGACTAGGCTCTAAGCACTGCTTGATAGCCGTTGTGACGTCTTGTCGATTTTCGTTGCCCGCGGGGGCGGGTGTTGCACCTTTTGTCACTCGTCGACTTTTCAAACAGAACCCTGGAGCCTGCCCACTGATTCGAGAGGTGCCCCATGAGTCTGCTGCTGGAACCCTATACTCTTCGCCAATTGACCCTGCCCAATCGCATCGCGGTATCGCCGATGTGCCAGTATTCGAGCACCGATGGCCTGGCCAACGATTGGCACCTGGTGCACTTGGGCAGCCGCGCCGTGGGCGGTGCCGGCCTGGTGTTCACCGAAGCCACCGCCGTGACCGCCGACGGCCGCATCACCGCCCAGGACCTGGGGCTGTGGAACGACGAACAGATCGAACCCTTGCAACGCATCACCCGGTTCATCACCGCCCAAGGGGCCGTGCCGGGCATACAGCTGGCCCATGCCGGGCGCAAGGCCAGCACTTGGCGGCCCTGGCTGGGCAAGCATGGCAGCGTCAAACCAGCGGACGGCGGTTGGGTGCCGGTCGGTCCGTCGCCGATAGCCTTCGACCCGCAACACACCCAGCCGGTGCAACTGGACGAAGGGCAGATCGCCGGAGTCATCCAGGCCTTCGTGGACTCGGCCAAGCGAGCTCTTACGGCCGGCTTCAAGGTGGTCGAGGTCCACGCGGCCCATGGCTATCTGCTGCATCAGTTCCTGTCGCCCTTGAGTAATCAGCGCCGCGATCAATACGGCGGTTCGTTCGAGAACCGCATCCGCCTGGTGCTGCAAGTCACTGAAGCGATCCGGGCCGTATGGCCTGAAGAATTGCCCGTGTTCGTTCGTGTCTCCGCCACCGACTGGGTCGAGGACGGTTGGAACCCGGATGAAACCGTGGAGCTGGCGCGACGCTTCAGGGCCCTGGGAGTGGACTTGATCGATGTGTCATCGGGCGGCACCGCCGCGAATGCGGAAATTCCCACAGGCCCGGGCTACCAGACACGCTTTGCCGAACGGGTTCGCAAGGAGTCGGAAATCGCCACCGGCACTGTCGGCATGATTACCGAACCGGCCCAGGCCGAACACATCCTGCGTACCTGCCAGGCCGACATCATTTTCCTCGCCCGGGAATTGTTGCGCGATCCGTACTGGGCCCTGCATGCCGATGATGACTTGGGTGGACGCAAGGCTACATGGCCGGCGCAGTACCAGCGGGCCACGCATCGGGACCAGCCGATCCATGAGTCGGATTTGCGGGATTGAGTGCTTGGTAAAACCCAAAGCCCCGGTCGTCATTGGCCGGGGCTTTGGGTTTGTTTGAAAAAAATTGGTGCTTGTACCGGCCTCATCGCGAGCAGGCTCGCTCCCACAGTGGATCTGTTGTGTGGCGCGGATAGCGTTCACAACAAGGCTCAATGTGGGAGCGAGCCTGCTCGCGAAGGCGTCATTCCTGACACAGCAGGGCTCAGGGATACTTGCGCTTATCCGGCGCCGGCGGGAAGTACTGGTACAACCAGGTCTCGCTCAAGGTCCGGTCCTTGGTGCGAATGAACAGGCGCATCTGCACCGGGTCCACACGGTCGTCGGTCGGGTACCAGTCGAAGGTGATGCGGTAGCCCTTGATCGCATCCAGCACCAGCACGTTGAAGTCCTTCACCTCGCCGTGGGAACAGGTCACCACCGGTTCGATGCCGGTGCCCGGCGGCAATTGGTCGAGGCCGCCGCCGCTGAAGTCCACGGCGAAACGACGGGCCCAGACGGTCGGGTAATGTTCGCCCGGTGCCCAGCCTTCGATGAAGCCGCCCATGCCCGAACGGGTCGCGTCGACATGGGCCAGGTCCGTGCTCACGGGTGGCAGCGCGCTCCAGTAGAGCTTGTAGCCATAGTTCAGCGAGTCGCCGGCAGCCACCGGTTTTTTCGGTGTCCAGAACGCAACGATGTTATCCAGGGTTTCGCCGGTGGTAGGGATCTCCAGCAGGTCGACCGAGCCTTCGCCCCAGGCCGTCGTAGGCTCGACCCACAGGCTCGGGCGCTTGCTGTACCAGTCCACGGTGTCCTGGTAGCTGGCAAAGTCATGGTCGGTCTGCACCAGGCCGAAGCCTTTCGGGTCCTTGTCGGCGTAGGCATTGAACTGCAGGTTGGCGGGGTTGTTCAACGGGCGGCAGACCCACTCGCCGTTGCCGCGCCACATGGCCAGCCGGTCGGAATCGTGGATTTGCGGATGGATGGTGTCGCACATGCGCCGCTCGACGGTGCCGCAGCTGAACATGCTGGTCATGGGCGCAATGCCCAGTTGCTCGATGGCGGTACGGGCATTGATGTGCGCGTCGATCTCCATCACCACCCGGGTCGGCTGGCAATCGATATCAAACCGATAGGCACCGGTGGCGCTGGGGGAGTCGAGCAGGGCGTAGACCACGAACCGGGTGCTGTTCTTCTCCGGGGTTTCGAACCAGAACTTGGTGAAGTCCGGGAATTCCTCACGCTTCTTGGCATAGGTGTCGATGGCCAGGCCGCGTGCCGACAGCCCGTACTGGCCGCTGGCGTCCACTGCGCGGAAATAGCTGGCCCCCAGGAAAGAAACGATGTCGTGCCGGTCCAGTTCCGGCGCCTTGAAGACACGGAAGCCGGCGAAGCCCAGGTCACCCGTCAACTGCGAGGTGTTGACCGTGGTTTTCTCATAGTTGAACAGTTCCGGACGAAAGTGCACCTCACGGGCCATACGCGTCTTCGGGTCGACGCTGTACATGCGCACCGGCTGCTTGAAACCCATGCCGACGTGGAAGAATTGTGCGTCCAGTTGCCCGTCCAGCGCATTCCACAGCGAATGATTGGCGTCATAACGGATGGCGTTGAACTGCAGCGGCGACATTTGGGCCAGGGTCGGTGGCAGGACTTGCTTGGTGTCGACGTAGCGGCTCTCGGCCAGCCGCCGGGCCTGATCCTTCAAACCGTTGAAATCGAAGGGACGGGCTTCGCCGTCGGCAGTCTGATCGGCGGCCCAGGCACGGGCGGCCATGAGCCCGGAGGCCGATAGCCCAGTGTAGGCGGCGAAAGCCATGGAGGCCTTGAGCAGATTCCTGCGGTGCATAAATACAACCTTTCTCGAAACAATCCCGAGCCGATCCTGGCAACAGAGATTGGTAAAGGAGTTCGGACATGCCTTTGGCCAAACGCGACGAACGTTAGAACAGATGCCTGAGAGCTGGATCGGTTCACCGAGGCGCAAAATCATAGGGGAAATGCAGGCTTGGAGAGAAAGGGAAAGCGTGGCTTGGTCAAATTTTCTTACAGTTATTTCTTTTTTTATGTCGATTCCAACTTTTTTTGACTAATTACTCTAAAACTCCCTTTTCACGCTTTGAATCCTCCCTATTCTTTAGCGTGATAGACGATTCAACCCGGATTCAGACGGCGCTATCAGGTCAACTCGACGTAAAGAAGGACAGTTCATGACAAAAATACAGGGCATTACCGAAATGCTGGGGATCTTTCCAGGCCTGACCAATGGACGCAGGACACGACGGCTCAGCCTGGAAGAGTTAAGGCTGGTGGAGCGCTATCGGGAACTGTCGGAAAACGACCGCATCGCCATGCGTTACCTGGTGGATGCGATGCGCAGTGTTTCCAGATTCTGATCAAGCGCGGTGATGATGGCCGGGCCAGGAGAGCACCGGCCAAAGTTACTCCATTGACCAATCCTGGGGCCGTTCGCCGCGCTGGTGCAATATCCGCAGGATTTGCAATTGCCCCTGTACGAGTCGGTAAGGCGCAACGAATGGATAGCGTGTCAGCACCAGCTCTCGAGTATCGGGAACGACTGAAGGACGGCCTGAACCGGGAAAACGCTGCAATTGTCGCAGCGTCTCCAGGATGGCGATGATGACATCGTCAGCGCCTTGCGTGCCGATAGCGCTTTGGTAATGTTCATGAATCGAGTCGAGGTCACTCTGTGCTTTATCGGTCAGTACGATGCTCGGCACGTTTTGCCCACTTAGCCTTCACGGCATCCAGATCGGTCAGATTTCCAGCATCGGCGTCTGCTATGCCTTCGCTGATGGCTTGCAGATGCCAGGACTCGGCCTCTACATATCGAACCAGTGCACGCTTGAGGTGATATTGACGGTCGCGGTCGGTGGCGGCAGCCAGCAAATCCAGCTGTTGGGCCAGACCTTCTTCCACACGAAAGGACAAAACGGGCGAGGCCATGGCTAATCTCCAAGCTGTATACGTTGTAGACACCCTAGGTCCTGCCAGGATTTCCGTCAACCGGCGAGCGTGCGCCCGTCGACGAAAACCTTAGCAGCGTGCAGGTCGGGCGGGCGCGAGCATGTGTTGCTAACGTTGTCTTGGCTTCAATGCTTGAACATCACATGCCGCACCACCGTGTAGTCCTCCAGCCCATACATGGACATGTCCTTGCCATAGCCGGAACGTTTCTGACCGCCATGGGGCATTTCGCTGACGAGCATGAAGTGCGTGTTGACCCAGGTGCAGCCGTATTGCAGGCGTGCCGACAGGCGATGGGCGCGGCCGACGTCGGCGGTCCACACCGATGAAGCCAGGCCGTAGTCCGAATCGTTGGCCCAGGCCAGCACTTGCGCTTCGTCGAGGAACGGCGTGACGGACACCACCGGCCCGAAGACTTCGCGGCGGACGATTTCGTCATCCTGCTGCGCGTCGGCCAGCACCGTTGGTTCGAAGAAGAACCCGTTGCCGTCCACGGCCTTGCCGCCGGTGACCAGGCGGATATGCGGCTGGGCGATGGCGCGTTCGACGAAGCCGGCGACGCGGTCGCGGTGCTGGGCGGTGATCAGCGGGCCCATCTCGGTGTCTGGCGCGGTTTGCAGGCCGTACTTGATACTGCCCACCGCGGCGCCGAGCTTCTCGACGAAGCGGTCGTAGATGCCTTGCTGGGCATAGATGCGGCATGCGGCCGTGCAATCCTGGCCGGCGTTGTAGAACCCGAAGGTGCGGATGCCTTCCACCGCCGCGTCGATGTCGGCGTCGTCGAAAATGATCACCGGGGCCTTGCCGCCCAGTTCCATGTGCGTGCGCTTGACGCTGTCGGCGGTGCTGGAAATGATGTTCGAACCGGTGGCGATGGAGCCGGTCAGCGACACCATGCGCACTTTCGGATGAGTCACCAGCGGTTGGCCGACGGTTTGCCCACGACCGAACACCACGTTGAGCACACCCGCTGGGAAAATTTCCGACGCCAGTTCCGCCAGGCGCAACGCGGTCAGCGGGGTCTGTTCCGATGGCTTGAGCACCACGGTATTACCAGCGGCCAGGGCCGGGGCGATTTTCCAGGCAACCATCATCAACGGGTAGTTCCATGGCGCGATGGAGGCGATGACCCCCACCGGGTCGCGGCGGATCATCGAGGTGTGCCCCGGCAGGTATTCGCCGCCCGCCGAGCCGTTCATGCAGCGGCTGGCGCCGGCAAAGAAGCGGAACACGTCGGCGATTGCCGGGATCTCGTCGTTCAGCGCGGCGCTCAAGGGTTTACCGCAATTGTCCGATTCGAGCTTTGCCAGTTCTTCGCCGTGGGCTTCGATGGCATCGGCCAGTTTTAGCAGGAGCAGGGAACGGTCCTTGGGCGAGACTTGGGACCAGCTTTCGAAGGCACTGTCGGCCGCACGCACGGCGGCATCGACCTGGGCCTCGCTGGCTTCGTTGATTTCCACCAGAACCCGCCCCAGTGCCGGGTTGAACACCGCCTGGCCGGGGCCTTCGCCGTTTACCAAGTGGCCGTTGATCAGCAGTTTGGTTTGCATGTGCATATCCTCGTCTGTCGCCGTTTTTCTGTGGGAGCGAGCCTGCTCGCGAAGCTTTTGGCGCCTTCAGAAACGCCATCGCGAGCAGGCTCGCTCCCACATTGGGTGGTCATCGTTAGTATCAGATTCATTTCCCGCCACTCCCCGCCACGCTCTCCCCGCCCCGGGTCAGGTAATAAGCGCCGAGTATCGGCAGCATCGTCACGATCATCACCAGCATCGCCACCACGTTGGTCACCGGCACGTCGCGAGGGCGGCTGAGCTGGTTGAGCAGCCACAGCGGCAGCGTGCGTTCGTGGCCGGCGGTGAAGGTGGTAACGATGATTTCGTCGAACGACAGCGCAAACGCCAGCATCCCTCCGGCCAGCAGTGCCGAGCCGAGGTTGGGCAGGATGATGTAGCGGAAGGTTTGCCAACCGTCGGCGCCCAGGTCCATCGAGGCTTCGATCAGGCTGTGGGAGGTGCGGCGTAGGCGGGCGATGACGTTGTTGTAGACGATCACCACGCAAAAGGTCGCGTGGCCGACGATGATGGTGAACATGCCCGGTTCGATGCCCAGGGTCTTGAAGGTCGACAACAGGGCAATGCCGGTGATGATCCCTGGCAGGGCAATCGGCAGGATCAGCATCAGCGAAATGCCCTGCTTGCCGAAGAAATCCCGGCGGTACAGCGCTGCCGAGGCCAGCGTACCGAGCACCATGGCGATGAGCGTGGCGATGGCCGCGATCTGCAACGACAGCTTGATAGCTTCGAGCACATCCGGGCGCGCGAAGGCGACGCTGAACCACTTCAGGGTCAGGCCCTTGGGCGGAAAGCTGAAGGCTGCGTCCTCGGTGTTGAAGGCGTAGAGGAAGATGATCAGGATCGGGAAATGCAGGAACACCAGCCCGCCCCACGCGGCGATCTTCAGGCCCCAGGAGGATTTTTCAGAGTGCATCGAAAGCCCCCAGGCGCTTGACGATAGACAGGTAGATGGCAATCAGCACGATGGGTACCAGCGTGAACGCCGCAGCCATGGGCATGTTGCCGATGGCGCCTTGCTGGGCGTAGACCATGCTGCCGACGAAGTAGCCCGGCGGGCCCACCAGTTGCGGCACGATGAAATCCCCCAGGGTCAGCGAGAAGGTGAAGATCGAGCCGGCGGCAATGCCCGGGATCGACAGCGGCAAGATCACCTGCATGAACGTCTGGCGTGGTCTGGCGCCCAGGTCCGCCGAGGCTTGCAGCAGCGATGGCGGCAGGCGCTCCAGTGAGGCCTGGATCGGCAGGATCATGAACGGCAGCCAGATGTAGACGAACACCAGGAAACGTCCCAGGTGTGAGGTGGACAAGGTGCTACCGCCCACTCCGGGGATCCCCAGTACGAACTGCAACAGCGGTTCCAGCCCCAGGTGCTGGACGAACCACTGCGCTACGCCACCCTTGGCCAGCAGCAGCGTCCAGGCATAGGCCTTGACGATGTAGCTGGCCCACATTGGCAACATCACTGCGATGTAGAAAAACGCCTTGGTCTTGCCGCTGGTGTAGCGCGCCATGTAGTAGGCAATCGGGAACGCGACGATGGCGCTGGCGATGGACACGACAATGGCCATGCTCAAGGTGCGCAGGATGATGTCGAAGTTCGAGGGCTGGAACAGTGCGGTGAAATTCGCCAGGGTCAGGTCGGGGGTGACCGCCATGGTGAAGTCATCGAAGGTGTAGAAGCCCTGCCACAGCAAGGTCAGCAGCGAGCCCAGGTAGATCGCGCCGAACCAGATCAGCGGCGGCACCAGCAACATCGACAGGTACAGGTTGGGCCGCCGATACAGCAGGTTGGAAAAACGCCGCAACGGTGAACCGGACGCAGGCGTTTGGTTGATGGTCAGGGTGTTCATCTCACACCTCACCGCCGACAGTGTCATGCAGCGCGACCATCGCCTCCCGCGCCCAGCGTACGCTGAGGGGCTGGCCAGTCTGGTGCTGGGCGGTGTTGTCGAGCCACTGGGTGTTGGCCTGGCTGAGGTTCAGGGTCTGGCCGTTGGCAAGTTTCAACTCGTAGCGCGTGGCGCTGCCCTGGTACTGGATGTCGTGCAGCAGGCCGTGGACTTCGATTTCATGGGCGGCCAACGGACCTTCGGCGAAGCGTACGTGTTCCGGACGGATCGAGAACGGCTGTGGATAACCGCTCAGTTCCCGGGCCAGTTCGCCGCGAATCACATTGGAAGTACCGACGAACTCGGCGACGAAGGTGGTCGCCGGTTTCATGTACAGGTTGCGCGGCGTGTCGACCTGTTCGATCCGGCCCTTGTTGAACACTGCCACGCGATCGGACATCGACAAGGCTTCGGTCTGGTCGTGGGTGACGAAAATGAAGGTGATGCCCAGCTGGCGTTGCAGTTTCTTCAACTCGCCTTGCATCTGCTCGCGCAGCTTCAGGTCCAAGGCGCCCAAGGGTTCGTCCAGCAGCAACACCCGCGGGCGATTGACCAGTGCACGAGCGAGGGCCACACGTTGACGCTGGCCGCCGGAGAGTTGCACGGGCTTGCGTTCGCCATAACCGCCCAGGGCCACCATCTCCAGTGCTTCGTCGGCGCGCTTGATGCGCTCGGCCTTGGCGACGCCTTTGACTTTCAAGCCGTAGGCGACGTTGTCGCGCACATTCATGTGCGGGAAAAGCGCGTAATCCTGGAACACCGTGTTGACGTCCCGTTGATAGGGCGGGAGTCCGGCGGCTTCTTCGCCGTGGATGCGGATCGAGCCGGCACTGGGTTGTTCGAACCCGGCGATCAAGCGCAGGCAGGTGGTCTTGCCCGAGCCGGAGGGGCCCAGCATGGAAAAGAACTCGCCGTCCTGAATGTCGATGGAAACCCGGTCAACGGCCTTCACTTCGCCAAACTGACGGGATACCTGGGTGAATTGGACTGCAAGCGTCATGGTGCGGGGCTCCAAAAAGCGCGACTTCCGTTGGATTGTTGGTGGTGGGCCGGACACTGGACCTGTGGGAACAGCGCTGTGGGAGCAAAGCTTGCTCGCGATACAGGCACCTCGGTTCCCCGAAAGACCGCATCATCTTCATCGCGGGCAAGCCTTGCTCCCACACAAGAGCGGTGTTCAGTTTCCTAAGCCGACTGAGGCTTACCGCCCACCCATGATCGCAATGTAGTCCTGGGTCCAGCGGCTGTACGGCACGAACTTGCCGCCCTCGGCCTGCGGGGTTTTCCAGAAGGCGATCTTGTCGAACTGGTCGAAGCCGTTGGTCTTGCAGCCTTCGGCACCGAGCAGTTCGCTGCCCTTGCACGCCGCCGGTACCGCTGGCAACGAGCCGAACCATGCGGCCACGTCACCCTGGACTTTCGGTTGCAGCGACCAGTCCATCCATTTGTACGCGCAGTTGGGGTGCTTGGCCTCGGCGTGCAGCATCGTGGTGTCGGCCCAACCGGTGGCACCTTCTTTTGGAATGGTCGAGGCGATCGGTTGTTTTTCGTTCATCAGGCCGTTGACCTGATACGGCCAGGCGCCGGACGCCACCACGCCTTCGTTCTTGAAATCGCTCATCTGCACGGTGGTGTCGTGCCAGTAGCGATGGATCAACGGTTGCTGGGCCCGCAACAATTCCAGCACGGCCTTGTACTGCGCTTCGTCGAGTTGGTAGGGGTCCTTGATGCCCAGCTCAGGCTTGGCGGTCTTGAGGTACAGCGCCGCGTCGGCGATGTAGATCGGGCCATCGTAGGCTTGCACGCGTCCCTTGTTCGGCTTGCCGTCGGGCAGGTTCTGGGCGTTGAACAGCACGCCCCAACTGGTGGGCGCCTGCTTGAATACTTCGGTGTTGTACATCAACACGTTCGGGCCCCACTGATACGGGGTTCCGTAGGTCTGCTGGTTGACCACGTACCACGGCGCATCCTTGAGGCGCGGGTCGAGGTTTTTCCAGTTGGCGATCAGCGCGGTGTTGATCGGTTGCACGCGCTTGCCGGCAATCAGCCGCAGCGAGGCGTCGCCCGACGCGGTGACCAGGTCGTAGCCGCCCTTGGTCATCAGGCTGACCATTTCGTCGGACGTCGCGGCGGTTTTCACATTGACCTTGCAGCCGGTTTCCTTCTCGAAACCGGTCACCCAGTCGTAGGCCTTGTCGCTTTCGCCGCGTTCGATGTAACCCGGCCAGGCGACGATATCCAGTTGGCCCTCGCCAGCGCCGATGGCCTTGAGCGGTTCGGCGGCCTGGAGGCTGACGCTGGTCAGCAGCGCCGTGGTGATTGCACTGAGCAATACGGTCTTGTGCGCGTACATGGAAATCCCTCTTGCTTTAATTATGGTCGGGGCAGTGTTTCAACGGGGTGAAGCGCCATTGAAGGCCTGTTATTAGAGTAGTGCTGTTATCTACAGATGCTGGCCGTGGCGGGCCATGATGTGGCGCACCACGCTGTAATCCTGGAGCGAATCGCTGGACAGGTCTTTGCCATAGCCCGAGCGTTTCAGGCCGCCGTGGGGCATTTCACTGACCAGCATGAAGTGACTGTTGATCCAGGTGCAGCCGTATTGCAGCCGCGCCGCCACCTGCATTGCCTTGTCCAGGTTCTGGGTCCACACCGAGGACGCCAGGCCGTATTCGGAATCGTTGGCCCAGTCCACCGCCTGGCTGAGTTCGTCGAAGCGGGTCACGGTGACCACCGGGCCGAACACCTCGCGCTGGACGATTTCATCGCTTTGCTTGCAGCCGGCCAGCAGCGTGGGCTGGTAATAGAAACCGGCACCGGAATGCACCGCCGCGCCAGTGATGCGTTCGATGTGCGGCTGGCCGAGGGCGCGCTCGACAAAACTGGCAACCCGGTCGCGCTGGCGGGTGCTGATCAGCGGGCCGATTTCATTGTCGGCATCGCGCTTGCCGGCAAAGCGCAGGCTGCTGACTGCCGCGCCGAGTTCGGCCACCAGCCGGTCATGAATCGCCCCTTGGGCGTAAATCCGGCACGCCGCGGTGCAATCCTGCCCGGCGTTGTAATAACCGTAGGTACGCACGCCTTCGACCACCGCCTGGAGGTCGGCGTCGTTGCACACGATCACCGGCGCCTTGCCACCGAGCTCCAGGTGCGTGCGCTTGAGGGTTTTCGCTGCGGCCTGGAGGATCTTCTGCCCGGTGACGATATCGCCGGTCAGCGAGACCATGCGTACTTTCGGATGGCTGACCAGATGGCTGCCCACACCTTCGCCACCCCCGCAGACGATGTTGATCACGCCCCGTGGCAGGATCTCGGCCAGCGTTGGGGCCAAGGCCAGGATCGACAGCGGCGTGTGTTCCGAGGGCTTGAACACCAGCGTATTGCCGGCGGCCAGGGCCGGGGCGATTTTCCACGCGGCCATCATGATCGGGTAATTCCATGGCGCAATGGACGCCACTACACCGATTGGGTCGCGGCGCACCATGCTGGTGTAGCCGGGCAGGTATTCGCCGCTGAGCTGGCCGGTCTGGCAGCGCACGGCACCAGCGAAGAAACGAAATACATCCACCGTGGCGCTCAGGTCATCCTGACGCGCCAAATGCAGTGGCTTGCCGCAGTTCAGGGATTCGAGGCGGGCCAGCTCATCGGCGTTTTTCTCGATGGCACTGGCAATCTCCAGCAGCAGGTTCGAACGCTGTTGTGGCGTGGTGCGCGACCAACCATCGAAGGCGTGATGGGCGGCGAGAATCGCGGCTTCGACCTGCTCGGTGCTGGCCTCGGCGATGTGAGCCAACACTTCGCCGGTGGCCGGGTTGAGGATCGGCTCGACAATGCCCTCACCAGGAGCGAGTTCCCCGTCTATCAGCAACGCGGTGCATAACGGGGTTTGCGTGCCTGCCATTTTTTATAGGTCTCAGTGGAAACAAAGAACCTGTGGGAGCGAGCCTGCTCACTCCCACAATGGAATGTGGTGATGCAGCAAGACTAGTGCTCAGCCTCAAGGCCGACAAATTCGAAATACTCAAGGCTTCGTTCGATTAAATAGATGGCTTGCGTCCGCCATGGGGCTGTTCCCGGGCGACGGCCAGGAACGGGTCGACCGACGCCGGTCGCGCCGTGCCCCGGCGCCAGGCCAGGCCGACGTCGAGGGTCTGGTTGAGGTCGGCAATCGGTCGCGCTTCGATGATGTCGCCTTCCAGCGACCATGGGCGGTACGTCATGTCCGGCTGGATCGACACGCCCAATCCCGCCGCCACCAGGCTGCGCACCGCTTCGGTCGAGGCGGTGCGCAGGGTGACCTTCGGTTGCAGGCCGGCACCGCGCCACAGGCGCTGGGCGTTGCGGTCCATTTCATCGACGTTCAACTGGATCAGCGGTTCGCGGGCGACGTCGGCCAGGTTGATGCTGTCGTGTTCCAGCAGCGGATGCTGCGCCGGCAGCCACAAGCGATGGGGCGAATGGGTCAGGACTTCGGTCTGCAAGGCGTGGCGGTCTTCCAGGTTGGACAGGATCAGCACCCCGACATCGATTTCGCCGCTGACCAGCAGATGCTCGATGTAGGGCCGCTCGTCCTCCATGACGCGGATTTCCACGTTGGGATAGGCGCGCTGGAAACGGGTCAGCAGGTCCGCCAAGTAATACCCGGCGACCAGGCTGGTGACGCCGATGGTGACTTGGCCGGCAACCTGGTCGGTGCTTTGTTGCAGGCTGCGCTTGGCGTTGTCGACGGTGGCCAGGATCAAGTGGGCCTGGCGCAGGAATTGGTGGCCCTGGTGCGTCAGGGTCATGCCCTTGGCGTGGCGATTGAACAGGTTGACGCCGATCTCCTGCTCCAATTGCTGGATGGCCAGGGTCAAGGTCGACTGGGAAATGAAGGCCGTTTGCGCAGCGGCAGAGATGGAGCCGGTTTCGGCCACGGCGATGAAATGGCGAATCTGACGCAACGTCATCATGGGGATTGCCCGCTGAGCGGTTTTATCGATGAGCTCCAGTGTATATCGTTTTTTTCAATGGGTAGCGAGTCGACAGGCAACATCTCGAAGCAATCTCGCCGAAGGCGGCGGGGCACTTTCGATCTAGGCTGATGGCCTTAATGATCCGGTTACTCCGAATGCGTGGAGGCAGCAAATGAACACTCGTGGATTGCTCGATCAGCTTCTCAAGTCCGGCCAGGAAATGTTGCAGAACAAGGCGGGCGGCTCCCAGGGCAAATCGTCCGGCGGCCTGGGCGGATTGCTCGGCGGCTCCGGCAACCTGGGCGGAATGCTTTCCGGTGCGGGCGGCGGGGCATTGGCCGCCGGGGCCATGGGCCTGTTGCTGGGCAACAAGAAAGCCCGCAACTTCGGCGGCAAGGCCCTGGCCTATGGTGGCCTGGCGGCCTTGGGCGTGATCGCCTACAAGGCTTACGGCAACTGGCAGGCCCAGCAGGGCAGCGCACCGAAAACCGAACCGCAGACCCTCGACCGCGTTCCGCCGGCGCAGGTCGAACAGCACAGCCAGGCGATCCTCAAGGCGCTGGTGGCGGCGGCCAAGGCCGACGGCCATGTGGACGAACGTGAGCGGCAGTTGATCGAAGGTGAGTTCACCAAGCTCGACAACGACCAGGAACTGCAACACTGGCTGCACGCCGAACTCAACAAGCCCCTGGACCCCACTGACGTCGCCCGCGCCGCCAGCACCCCGGAAATGGCCGCGGAAATGTACATCGCCAGCGTGATGCTGGTGGACGAGGAAAACTTCATGGAGAAGTCCTACCTCGATGAACTGGCGCGCCAACTCAAGCTGGAACCGGGGTTGAAGGTGGAACTGGAGAAACAGGTGCGCCAGGCGACCGTATAGAACAGCCCCAACGCTATTCCCTGTGGGAGCGAGCCTGCTCGCGATGGCGCCTGGTCAGTCACAGCATCATTGGCTGATACACCGCTATCGCGAGCGGGCCCGCTCCCACAATGGTTTTGTGTCGTTTGATAGTCTTGTATCCAACGCATTTTCCTGTGGGAGCGAGCCTGCTCGCGATGGCGCCCGGTCAGTCACAGCATAGTTGGCTGATATACCGCTATCGCGAGCAAGCTCGCTCCCACAAGGGGGCATTGCTCATTTTGAGAAAACGGTGAACTTCGGCCTCGCCAAAATCACCCCACAGCGCCATACAGATGCGACGCCGCCCTCGGCTATACTCCCCAGCATTTTCAAGTGCCCGAGGTTTTACTGTGAAGAATTGGACATTGCGCCAACGCATCCTGGCGAGTTTTGCGGTGATCATCGCCATTATGTTGCTGATGGTGGTGGTCTCTTATTCACGGTTGTTGAAGATCCAGGACAGTGAAGAAAAGGTGCGGGCCGATGCGGTGCCGGGGGTGTATTACAGTTCCATGATTCGCGGTGGCTGGGTCGACAGCTACGTCTTGACCCAGCAAATTGTCGGTCTCTCGGGGAACCGGGAAATCACCGCCGAGGACAAGGCCCGCTACCAGGGCTTCGAGCAGCACCTGCGCGAAGAAATACAGAACTATCAAAAGCTGATCCAGAACCCCGCCGACCAGGCCTCTTTCGATGAGTTCGAGGCCAATCACCTGGCATTCAACCAGGCCATGGCAAAGGTCCTGGACTTGTACCAGCGCAAGGACTACGAAGGTGCCCGGCTGGCGCTGGATAAAGAGCTGACGCCGGCATGGATCGGCGGTCGCGGGCATCTGAATCACATTATCGAGCGCAATCGTGAACTGGCGGAAGACGCCACCCAGACCATCGGTGATGCGGTGACGGCGGCCAAGGTCGCCATGGGCCTGTCGTTCCTGGTCGCGCTGATTATCGCTGTACTGTGTGGCCTGTTGCTGATGCGCGCGATCATGGCGCCGATGAACCGTATCGTCGAAATCCTCGAGATCATGCGCAGCGGTGACCTGAGCGGGCGCCTGAACCTGGCGCGCAAAGACGAGTTCGGTGCAGTGGAAACCGGCTTCAACGACATGATGGCCGAGCTGACCTCACTGGTGTCCCAGGCCCAACGCTCGTCGGTGCAGGTCACCACTTCGGTCACCGAGATCGCCGCCACCTCGCGCCAGCAACAGGCCACGGCCACCGAAACCGCCGCGACCACCACCGAGATCGGCGCGACGTCCCGGGAAATCGCCGCCACCTCTCGCGACCTGGTGCGCACCATGACCGAAGTCTCCACCGCCGCCGACCAGGCCTCGGTGGCCGCCGGTTCCGGCCAGCAGGGCTTGGCGCGCATGGAAGAAACCATGCATTCGGTGATGGGCGCCGCCGACCTGGTGAACGCCAAGTTGGCGATCCTCAACGAGAAGGCGGGCAACATCAACCAGGTGGTGGTGACCATCGTCAAAGTGGCCGACCAGACCAACCTGCTGTCCCTCAACGCGGCCATCGAGGCCGAGAAGGCCGGTGAGTACGGTCGCGGTTTCGCCGTGGTGGCGACTGAAGTCCGACGCTTGGCCGACCAGACCGCCGTGGCGACCTATGACATCGAGCAGATGGTGCGCGAGATCCAGTCCGCTGTATCGGCCGGCGTGATGGGCATGGACAAGTTCTCCGAAGAAGTGCGCCGGGGCATGGCCGAAGTGCAGCAGGTCGGCGAGCAACTGTCGCAGATCATCCATCAGGTCCAGGCCTTGGCGCCGCGGGTGTTGATGGTCAACGAGGGCATGCAGGCCCAGGCCACGGGGGCCGAGCAGATCAACCACGCCCTGGTGCAACTGGGCGATGCCAGCAGCCAGACCGTGGAGTCCCTGCGCCAGGCCAGTTCCGCCATCGACGAGCTGAGCCAGGTCGCCGTGGGGCTGCGCAGCGGCGTCTCGCGTTTCAAAGTCTGATGGGCGAGTTCGAGACCCGGCGTGGTGCCGCACCGACGGCCCGCCAGACGTTGTTCCTGGAGTTCCGCATCGGCAGCGAGCGTTATGCCCTGCAGGCCATCGATGTGGTGGAAGTGCTGCCGCGCCTGCCCCTCAAGCCGATCGCCCGGGCGCCGTCCTGGGTGGCGGGGGTGTTTGCCTGGCGCGGGACGGTGGTGCCGGTGATCGACCTGTGCGCCCTGACCTTTGGCCAGAGTGCCGAGGCCAGGACCAGCACGCGACTGGTGCTGGTGCGCTATCAGGGCGACGCACAACAAACGGAACAGGTGTTGGGCCTGATCCTGGAACAGGCGACCGACACCGTGCGCTGTGACCCGACCGATTTCAAACCCTACGGCCTGGACAATCGGCAGGCGCCGTACCTCGGTCCGGTCCGCGAAGATGCCCATGGGTTGTTGCAATGGGTACGGGTCAATGACCTGCTCGATGAGTCAGTGCGTGGGCTGCTGTTTCCTGCGTCGCCGCTGAACCTCGATGATCTCGAGGCTCTGCCATGAACAACGACCAGCGGTTTTTCGATTTTCTCAAGGAGCGCATCGGCCTGGATGTGACCTCCGTCGGCACCGCGATCATTGAGCGGGCCGTGCGCCAGCGCATCATTGCCGTGCCCGGGCGTACCGCCGATGAATATTGGCAGGGCCTGCAGCATTCGGCCCAGGAGCAGCAAGCGCTGATCGAAGCAGTGATCGTTCCGGAGACCTGGTTCTTCCGCTATCCCGAATCCTTCGCGACCCTCGCCAGGCTGGCCGTCAAGCGCCTGGCCGAGATCAAGCACCTGCGGGCCCTGCGCATTCTCAGCTTGCCGTGCTCCACCGGTGAAGAGCCTTACTCTATTGCCATGGCCTTGCTCGACGCCGGCCTGGGGCCACATCAGTTCAAGGTGGACGGCCTGGACGTCAGCCCGCTGTCGGTGGCGCGGGCCAAGGAGGCACGTTACGGCAGGAATTCCTTTCGTGGTGCGGAGCTGGGTTTTCGCGAGCGGTATTTCGACGCCGAAGACGAGGGCTACCGCCTCAGCGAACGGGTGCGTGAACAGGTGCGCTTGCAAGTGGGCAACCTGCTGGATCCGGCCCTGCTGGTGAACGAGGCACCTTACGATTTTGTGTTCTGTCGCAACCTGCTGATCTATTTCGACCAGCCGACCCAACAGCAAGTGTTCGAGGTACTCAAGCGCCTGACCCATCAGGACGGCGTGCTGTTTATCGGCCCTGCCGAGGGCAGCTTGCTGGGACGACTGGGCATGCGCTCGATCGGGATTGCTCAATCGTTCGCTTTCAGCCGCCAGGGGGCTCCCGAGCCACAGCCAGTGCCGGCGTTGATGTCGACCCCGTTGCCGGTTCGGCAGCCACCGTCGCGCGTTGTCCCGCCGGTGATTCGGCCGCGACCGTTTGCGGCGAGCGTGACGCCGATTGCCGAGCCCAAAGGCAGCGATGCCGCGACCTTGCTGGCCAATATCGCCGCCCTGGCCAACGGCGGCAAAAGCGCCGAGGCCCGTGCGACTTGCGAAGAATACTTGCGCAGCCACGCGCCAAACGCTCAGGTGTTCTATTGGTTGGGCCTGCTCAGCGACATGGCCGGCAGCGCGCTGGAAGCCCAGGGTTTTTATCGCAAGGCGCTTTATCTTGAACCGCAACACGCCGAGGCCCTGGTGCATCTGGCGGCGCTGCTGGCTTCCCAGGGAGACGCGGCCGGAGCCCGTCGATTGCAGGAACGTGCCGCCCGCAGCGGGCGCACGGCAGACAGTGAGCACAAACGATGAGCGGTTCGGCTTCTTACACCGTCACCCATGACGATGCCCAGGCAATCGACGACTGCTGGAATCGCATCGGTGTGCATGGCGACAAATCCTGTCCGTTGTTGGCCGAGCATATCCACTGCCGTAATTGTTCAGTGTATTCGGCGGCCGCCACCCGGCTGCTCGACCGTTATGCCTTGCCGCACGATCAGCGGGATTTGTCCCTTGCCCCGGTAGACAGCGATGTGGTCACGCGTTCGCTGCTGATGTTCCGCCTCGGCGAGGAATGGCTGGGCCTGACGACGCGCAGCCTGGTGGAAGTGGCGCCGTTGCAGCCGATCCATTCCTTGCCTCACCAGCGTTCACGGGCCTTGCTGGGCGTGGCGAACGTGCGCGGGGCGCTGGTGGCTTGCTTGTCGCTGGTGGAACTGTTGGACCTGGAACCCGGCGTGGCGGCAGTTTCCGGCGCACGGGTGATGCCACGCATGTTGATTGTCGCGGCCAAGGGCGGGCCAGTGGTGGTGCCGGTGGATGAGGTGGACGGCATCCACGCCATCGATGAGCGCATCCTGGCGGGCGCTTCGCAATCGGCGGCCAAGTACACCCGGGGCGTGCTGCCCTATAAGGGCCGCAGTCTGCGCTGGCTGGATGAAGAACAGTTGCTGTCCGCTGTGGCCCGGAGCCTGTCATGACCCCCGATCAGATGCGCGACACCTCGTTGCTGGAGCTGTTCAGCCTGGAAGCCGAAGCCCAGGTCCAGGTGCTGAGCGCCGGCCTGCTGGCCCTGGAGCGCGATCCGACCCAGGCCGATCATCTTGAATCGTGCATGCGTGCGGCGCATTCCCTCAAGGGCGCGGCGCGTATTGTCGGGGTGGACGCCGGGGTCAGCGTGGCCCATGTGATGGAAGATTGCCTGGTCAGCGCCCAGGAGCGGCGCCTGGTGCTGGGCGCCGAACATATCGACGCCTTGCTGCAAGGCACTGACCTGCTGACACGCATCGCCACCCCGGGCAACAGCGTCGGCGCCCCGGACATCGATGCCTACGTGGCGTTGATGGGGCGTCTTCTCGATCCCAATGCGCCACAGGTCCCGGCGGTGGCGCCACCGATCATCGAGACGCCAGTCGAGCCGGTACGCGTCGAGCTGTCGCAAGCGCCATCGCCCGAGGCAATGGAACCGGCGCCGAAACGCAAGCGGGTCACCGAAGGCGGCGAGCGGGTCCTGCGGGTCACGGCTGAGCGCCTCAACAGTCTGCTCGACCTGTCGAGCAAGTCCTTGGTGGAGACGCAGCGCCTCAAGCCCTGGCTGGCGACGCTGCAACGGCTCAAGCGCCAGCAAGGCAGTGGCTTGCGCGCCCTTGAAGAGCTGAACGTGCACCTCAAGGCTCACCCCCTGAGCCTGCAAGCCCAGGAAGCCCTTGGTGATGCCCGCCGCTTGCTCGCCGAAACCCAGCAGTTGTTGGCGCAGAAAACCGCCGAGCTGGATGAATTCGCCTGGCAGGCCAGTCAGCGGGCGCAGGTGCTCTACGACACCGCACTGGCCTGTCGCATGCGGCCGTTCGCCGACGTGCTTTCGGGTCAGGCACGAATGGTCCGTGACCTGGGCCGCAGCCTGGGCAAACAGGTGCGCCTGGAGATTGAAGGCGAGAAAACCCAGGTCGACCGTGATGTGCTGGAAAAGCTCGAAGCACCGCTGACCCACTTGTTGCGCAACGCCGTGGACCATGGCATCGAAACCCCGGAGCAACGGCTGCTGGCCGGCAAGCCCGCCGAAGGCCTGATCCGCCTGCGCGCCTCTCATCAGGCCGGTCTGCTGGTGTTGGAGCTGGCGGACGACGGCGCCGGGGTGGACCTGGAGCGGGTGCGCCGCAGCATCGTCGAGCGCGGTCTTTCTCCTGAGCAAACCGCCGCCAGCCTGAGCGAAGAGGAGCTGCTGACCTTCCTGTTCCTGCCCGGGTTCAGCCTGCGCGACACCGTCACCGAAGTGTCCGGGCGCGGCGTCGGCCTGGACGCCGTCCAGCACATGGTCCGGCAGTTGCGCGGCGCGGTGGTGCTGGAGCAGGCGGCAGGCGAGGGCAGTCGTTTCCATCTCGAGGTGCCGCTGACGCTATCGGTGGTGCGCAGCCTGGTGGTGGAAGTCGGCGATGAAGCGTATGCCTTTCCCCTGGCCCACATCGAACGCATGTGCGACCTGGCGCCGGAAGACATCGTGCAGGTCGAAGGCCGCCAGCACTTCTGGCATGAAGGCCGGCACGTGGGGCTGGTCGCCGCCAGCCAGTTGCTCAATCGCCCGGCCACGCAGAACAACGGCCAGACCCTCAAGGTCGTGGTGATCCGCGAGCGCGAGACGATCTACGGCGTGGCGGTGGAGCGCTTCATCGGTGAGCGGACCCTGGTGGTCTTGCCCTTGGACGAACGCCTGGGCAAGGTCCAGGACATTTCTTCCGGGGCCTTGCTCGACGATGGCTCGGTGGTGTTGATCGTCGATGTCGAAGACCTGCTGCGTTCGGTGGACAAGTTGCTCGATACCGGGCGCCTGGAACGCATTGCCCGGCAGGACCAGGCCCAGGCCCCGCGCAAGCGGATCCTGGTGGTGGACGATTCCCTGACCGTGCGCGAGCTGCAGCGCAAGTTGTTGCGGGGTCGCGGCTACGACGTGGCCGTGGCGGTGGATGGCATGGACGGCTGGAACGCCTTGCGCTCGGAGGATTTCGATCTGCTGATCACTGACATCGACATGCCGCGCATGGACGGTATCGAGTTGGTGTCGCTGTTGCGGCGTGACAACCGTTTGCAATCGCTACCGGTGATGGTGGTGTCCTACAAGGATCGCGAAGAAGATCGCCGCCGTGGCCTGGACGCTGGCGCCGACTATTATCTGGCCAAGGCGAGTTTCCATGACGACGCCTTGCTCGACGCCGTGGTCGAATTGATCGGAGGGGCACGCGCTTGAAGATCGCCATCGTCAATGACATGCCCCTGGCGGTCGAGGCCCTGCGCCGCGCCCTGGCGTTCGAGCCGGCGCATCAACTGGTCTGGGTGGCCACCAACGGGGCCGAGGCGGTGCAGCGCTGCGCCGAATACACCCCGGACCTGATCCTGATGGACTTGCTCATGCCGATCATGGATGGCGTGGAGGCCACCCGACGGATCATGGCCGACAGCCCCTGTGCGATCGTGATTGTCACTGGTGACAGCCAGCAGAACGTTCACCGGGTGTTCGAGGCGATGGGCCATGGCGCGCTGGATGTGGTCGATACCCCGGCCCTGGGCGTCGGTAACCCGGCGGACGCGGCGGCGCCGTTGCTGCGCAAGATCACCAACATCGGCTGGCTGATCGGTGAGCGCAACAAGCGTGAACGACCCGCGCCAGCGCCGCAGCGTGCGGCAGTGTCGCGCAAGAGCCTGGTGGCCATCGGATCGTCCGCGGGCGGGCCGGCGGCGCTGGAGGTGCTGCTCAAGGCGCTGCCGCGTGACTTTGCCCCGGCCATCGTGCTGGTCCAGCATGTGGACGAGGTGTTCGCCGCAGGCATGGCCGAGTGGCTGGGCAGTGTATCGGGCCATACGGTGCGCCTGGCCCGGCACGGCGAGACACCGCAGAGCGGTACCGTGTTGCTGGCCGGGACCAACCATCATTTGCGTTTGTTGAAGGATGGCACCCTGGCCTACACCGCCGAGCCGGTGAACGAGATCTACCGGCCCTCCATCGACGTGTTTTTCGACAGTGTCGCCCAGTACTGGAGTGGCGACGCGGTGGGCGTATTGCTCACTGGCATGGGCCGTGATGGTGCACAAGGGCTTAAACTCATGCGCCAGCAGGGCTATGTGACCATCGCCCAGGACCAGCGCAGCAGTGCGGTGTACGGGATGCCCAAAGCGGCCGCCGCCATCGACGCCGCCGCCCATATTCTTGCCCTGGACGCTATCGCGCCACGGTTGTTGGAGATTTTTACCCCATGAAGAACCCCGCCAGCTTTGCCCCAGGCCGTATTCAGGTAAGCCACCATGAATGATCTGCAGCTCGACGAATTCAAGCGCGATGAGAACGCCGCCATGGTCTTGCTCGTCGACGACCAGGCGATGATCGGCGAAGCGGTGCGGCGCGGGCTGTCGAATGAAGAAAACATCGACTTCCACTTCTGCGCCGACCCGCACCAGGCCATCGCCCACGCGGTTCGCATCAAGCCGACGGTGATTCTCCAGGATTTGGTGATGCCTGGCCTCGATGGCCTGAGCCTGGTGCGCGAGTACCGTAACCATCCGGCCACCCGTGATATCCCGATCATCGTCCTGTCCACCAAGGAGGACCCGCTGGTCAAGAGCGCGGCGTTTGCCGCCGGGGCCAACGACTATCTGGTCAAGTTGCCGGACAACATCGAACTGGTGGCGCGCATCCGCTATCACTCGCGTTCCTACATGATGCTGTTGCAGCGCGACGCGGCCTATCGCGCGCTGCGGGTCAGCCAGCAGCAACTGCTCGACACCAACCTGGTGCTGCAACGCCTGATGAACTCCGATGGCCTGACCGGGCTGTCCAATCGCCGGCACTTCGACGAGTACCTGGAGCTGGAATGGCGCAGGGCGATGCGCGACCAGAGTCAATTGTCGCTGCTGATGATCGACGTGGATTACTTCAAGTCCTACAACGACAACTTCGGTCACCTGGAGGGCGACGAAGCCTTGCGCAAGGTCGCCACGGCGATCCGCGAGGCGTGCAGCCGTCCGTCCGACTTGCCGGCCCGCTACGGCGGCGAAGAGTTTGCTTTGGTACTGCCCGGCACCTCGCCTGGCGGCGCCCGGCTGATGGCCGAGAAACTGCGCCAGAACGTCGTCGCCCTGAAAATCCCCCACGCCACGCCCGACGGCGGCGAGAACCTGACTATCAGCATCGGCGTCTCGACCTTTACCCCACAGCAGGGTAGCGATAGCCGGCAATTGATCTCGGCGGCGGACAAGGGGCTGTACGTGGCCAAGCACAGTGGGCGCAATCGGGTGGGGGTTGAATAGATCACCCTGGATGTCGACTGGAACGCCTTTGTGGCTGAGGGGCTTATTGTGGCGAGGGGATTTATCCCCGCTGGGCTGCGTAGCAGCCCCAAATACAGTCAACTCAATTTGCCTGGCACACCGAGTTGTCGGGTTTTTAGGGCTGCTTCGCAGCCCAGCGGGGATAAATCCCCTCGCCACAGGGGTATTGTGCAGAATCCCCCCTGAAGCTCATTGCCCCTAAAGCCGCCAGGCGGGCTGCCGCTGGCGCTTGATTACGTTATACTCGCCGGCTTTCAAAAGTTCGCCAACGAGTGCTGCCCGCCATGGAAATCAACCCGATCCTTAACACCATCAAGGACCTGTCCGAGCGCTCCGAAACTATTCGGGGGTATCTTTGACTACGATCAAAAGCATGAGCGCCTGACCGAAGTCAATCGCGAGCTTGAAGATCCGAATGTCTGGAACAACCCTTCGTACGCCCAGGAACTGGGCCGCGAGCGTTCCGCGCTGGCGCAGATCGTCGAGACCCTGGATGAACTGTCCAGCGGCCTGGCCGATTGCCGCGACCTGCTGGACATGGCTGTCGAAGAGAACGATGAAGGTGCGGTCGGCGATGTCGTCGCCGAGCTGACACGCCTTGACGAGAACCTCGCCAAGCTGGAATTCCGTCGCATGTTCAGCGGCGAGATGGACATGAACAACGCCTACCTGGACATCCAGGCCGGTTCCGGCGGCACCGAAGCCCAGGACTGGGCCAACATCCTGCTGCGCATGTACCTGCGCTGGGCTGACAAACGCGGTTTCGACGCCACCATCATGGAGCTGTCGGCCGGTGAAGTCGCCGGGATCAAGGGCGCCACCGTGCACATCAAGGGCGAATATGCCTTTGGCTGGCTGCGTACCGAGATCGGCGTGCACCGCCTGGTGCGCAAGAGCCCGTTCGACTCCGGCAACCGTCGCCATACCTCGTTCTCGGCGGTGTTCGTCTCGCCGGAAATCGATGACAACATTGAGATCGAGATCAACCCGGCGGACCTGCGCATCGATACCTACCGCTCCTCCGGGGCCGGTGGCCAGCACGTTAACACCACCGACTCGGCCGTACGGATTACCCACGTACCGACCAACACCGTGGTCAGCTGCCAGAACGAGCGTTCCCAGCACGCCAACAAAGACACCGCGATGAAGATGCTGCGGGCCCGCCTGTACGAGCAGGAAGTGCAGAAGCGCAATGCGGCGTCCCAGGCGCTGGAAGACACCAAGTCGGATATCGGCTGGGGTCACCAGATCCGTTCGTACGTGCTCGATGCCTCGCGGATCAAGGACCTGCGTACCAGCATCGAACGCAGCGATTGCGACAAGGTGCTCGACGGCGATATCGATGAATACCTGATCGCCAGCCTCAAACAAGGGCTGTAACGCGACACCCATGCGGCGGGCAGGCACGCTTCCACCAGGGAGCGCTGCTCGCCCGCAAACTCCGGCCCCGGGGCCGGGGGCAACGAACCTGTGATGGAATCCTTAAAGACATGAGCGACCTAGAACTCGACCCGCAAGCCCTGCAACAGGAAGAAAATTCCCTGATCGCCCTGCGCAAGGAAAAGCTTGCTGCCGAGCGTGCCAAGGGCCAGGCCTTCCCCAACGACTTCCGCCGCGACGCCTACTGCGACGTCTTGCAGAAGACGTACGCGGACAAGACCAAGGAAGAGCTGGCCGAGGCGGCGATTCCAGTCAAGGTGGCCGGTCGCATCATGCTCAATCGCGGTTCGTTCATGGTGATCCAGGACATGACCGGGCGCATCCAGGTCTACGTCAACCGCAAGACTCTGCCGGAAGAAACCCTGGCCGCCGTCAAGACCTGGGACCTGGGTGACATCATTGCCGCCGAAGGTACCCTGGCCCGTTCCGGCAAGGGTGACCTGTACGTCGAAATGACCAGCGTGCGCCTGCTGACCAAGTCCCTGCGCCCACTGCCGGACAAGCACCACGGCCTGACCGACACCGAGCAGCGCTATCGCCAGCGCTACGTCGACCTGATCGTCAACGAAGACGTGCGCCAGACGTTCCGCGTGCGCTCGCAAGTCATCGCCCACATCCGCAGCTTCCTGATGAAGCGCGACTTCCTGGAAGTCGAGACGCCGATGCTGCAGACCATCCCCGGTGGCGCGGCGGCCAAGCCGTTCGAGACCCACCACAACGCCCTGGACATGGAAATGTTCCTGCGTATCGCGCCGGAGCTGTACCTCAAGCGCCTGGTTGTCGGCGGCTTCGAGAAAGTCTTCGAGATCAACCGCAACTTCCGTAACGAAGGTGTTTCGACCCGGCACAACCCCGAGTTCACCATGCTCGAGTTCTACCAGGCCTACGCCGACTACGAAGACAACATGGACCTCACCGAGGAGCTGTTCCGCGAGCTGGCGCAGCTTGTTCTCGGGACCACCGACGTGCCGTATGGCGACAAGGTGTTCCACTTCGGCGAACCGTTCGTGCGCCTGTCGGTGTTCGACTCGATCCTCAAGTACAACCCTGAGATCAGCGCCGCTGACCTGAACGACATCGACAAGGCCCGTGCCATCGCCAAGAAGGCCGGGGCCAAGGTGCTCGGCTTCGAAGGCCTGGGCAAGCTGCAAGTGATGATTTTCGAAGAGCTGGTCGAGCACAAGCTGGAACAGCCGCACTTCATCACCCAGTACCCGTTCGAAGTGTCGCCGCTGGCCCGTCGTAACGACGAGAACCCTAGCGTGACCGACCGTTTCGAGCTGTTCATCGGTGGCCGCGAGATCGCCAATGCCTACTCCGAGCTCAACGATGCCGAAGACCAGGCCGAGCGCTTCATGGCCCAGGTGGCCGACAAGGACGCCGGCGACGACGAAGCCATGCACTACGATGCCGACTTCGTGCGTGCCCTGGAGTACGGCATGCCGCCGACCGCTGGTGAAGGCATCGGCATCGATCGCCTGGTGATGTTGTTGACCAACTCACCGTCGATCCGGGATGTGATTCTCTTCCCGCACATGCGGCCTCAAGCGTAAGTGTTTCAACTAAAAAGCCGCCTGGAAGGGCGGCTTTTTATTGCCTGTCTGGTACAAACGTATCAATTGGTTACTTTTGAAAAAAAGAGGAAGACCTGTCGTGAATCGTGCAATGGCTTCAGAAGGTGCAGCGGGCGTCGCCACGGCTGTCGCTGAAAGTGTTCAGTACCAGGGCCGCAAGGCCAGCCGACAGGGCAGTGAGCAGCGTCGCCAGGAAATTCTCGACGCGGCCATGCGCATCGTGGTGCGCGATGGCGTGCGAGCCGTACGCCATCGCGCCGTGGCTGCCGAAGCCGGCGTGCCGCTGTCGGCCACCACGTACTATTTCAAGGACATCGATGACCTGCTCACCGACACCTTTGCCCAGTACGTGGAACGCAGTGCGGCATTCATGGCCAAGCTGTGGACCAACAACGAAGGCCTGCTGCGGGAAATGGTCGCCTACGGTGACGGCAGCGCCCAATCACGCTCGCAACTGGCGGACGACATCGCCCGGATGACCGCTGACTATGTACAGCACCAACTGGACAGTCGCCGCGAGTACCTGATGGCCGAACAGGCCTTTCGCCAGGAAGCGCTGCTCAACCCACGCCTGGCGGAGTTGGTGCGTTCCCACCAGCAGATTTTGCTGCACGGCACGTGTCAGTTTTTCCAGGTATTAGGCTCCCGCGAGCCGCAACAGGATGCCAAAGTGTTGACGGCGATTATCGGACGGATGGAATATCAGGGCTTGCTCAATGGCGCCGAGCCGGTAGCCGATGAAGATATGCTCGGTATCCTGACCCGCTACATGCACCTGGTACTGGCGTCGGTGTAGTCCCTTTGTGGAGGCCACCACCGTCCCTGTGGCGAGGGAGCTTGCTCCCGCTGGGCTGCGCAGCGGCCCCTTTTTGTGAGTGCTGCGCACTCAAGCGGGAGCAAGCTCCCTCGCCACAAGGGCAAGGCAACATGTGCCATAGGGAGTTCCAATGAAAGCCTGGCGTGCCGTTGTACTGGCCATGTCGTTGCTGCTGCTCAGTGGCTGCCTGGTGTCCTTCAAGGCTCCGTTGCCGGAGAGCGAAGCGGCGCCCAAGGGCTTGCTCGGTCACTGGACCAGCACCAACGCCTGGGGTGAGCCGTTGAACCTGGAGTTGACCGAGATCGGCAAACACCACTACCAGGCCATCAGCTACTTCCGGGCCAGGCCCCATGAGCGCGAAGCCATTCCCTTGACCGTCTCCCGTCACGGCAGCCGCTGGTACCTGTCGGCCAAGGTGCCGGCACGGTATGGCGGGCATTTCGTGATCGCCGGTTTTGAACTGACCGATAAACAGGAACTGGTGGTCTACAACCTGGACCTGGAGCAGATTAACCAGGCCATCGACCAGAAACGCCTCAGTGGCCAGCCGAACCCGAGCGAAGAAGGCGACGGCGTGCTGGTGGACAGCGACATGAACAAGGTCTTCAGTTACCTCGACGACCCGGCCAATTCCGATGTGTTCTCGGAGGCCGTGCGTTACCAGCGGCTGCTCAAATCCCAATAAGCAACAACCCAATAACAGCAACAAGCGGACGTTTTTTCACAGGAGTTCCGGGTGGACGATTACCAGCAGACGATACGCACCTTGTCCGATCGCATTGTGCTGGCGCAAACGCCGATTCGCATTCTCGACGCGGTGAAATGGGATGACAGCATCCGTAAGGGATTCCTCAAGGCCAAGGGCAAGGAAATGCCCGCCGTGGACCGCGACTATTACCTCAACCGGCCGTTGTCCTTCGATTCCAGCAAGGTGAAGCTGGAGTTCCAGAACATCGAGCGTGACATCACCCGCCAACTCGGGCAGTTCAACCCGGTCGGCCAGATCATGCGGCGCATGTGCAAGGAATACCGCATGGTGGTGCGCATGCTCGAAGCGCGCGGCACCGAGGATTTCGGGCTGATTTCCCAGGAGCTGTACGGTGCGGCTTCCGATGCGTTCCACGCCGGCGACCCGACCCTGGCAGACCTGGGGTTGATGCTGTCCGACTACCTGAACAACATCGATGGCCGTGGCGACCTGAAGGACGAGCCGAAGATCCTCACCGCCAAGGACGCTGTCAGCTTGCTGCAGCATCGGCTCAACCGGGTGTTCGGCGAAGCCGAGGAAACCATCCGCGTGTTCGAGTCCGATGGCATCGTGGCCGATGCGGCGGCGGGGGCGGACTACATCAAGATCCGCACCGATGCGATGTTCAACGAGCGTGACGTGCGGGCGCTGGAGGTCCACGAAGGGCTGGTGCATGTCGGCACCACCCTCAACGGCCTGAACCAACCGATCTGCACCTTCCTGTCCAAGGGGCCGCCCTCATCCACCGTGACTCAGGAAGGCCTGGCGATCCTGATGGAGATCATCACTTTCGCCTCCTACCCCAGTCGTCTGCGCAAACTCACCAACCGCACCCGCGCCATTCATATGGTGGAGGAGGGGGCCGATTTCCTGCAGATCTTCGAGTTCTTCCGCGAGCAGGGCTTTGAAATGGCTGAAAGCTACGGTAACGCCAGCCGGGTGTTCCGTGGCTCGGTGCCGACCGGGCTGCCATTCACCAAAGACTTGTCCTACCTCAAGGGCTTCATCATGGTTTACAACTACATTCAGTTGGCCGTGCGCAAGGGCAAGCTGGAACAGGTGCCACTACTGTTCTGCGGCAAGACCACGCTTGAGGACATGCGCACGTTGCGGCAACTGGTGGACGAAGGCCTGGTCGTACCGCCCAAGTACCTGCCCGAGCAGTTTCGCGACATGAACGCGCTGTCGGCCTGGATGTGTTTTTCCAACTTCCTGAACCACCTGAGCCTGGATCGGATCGAAGCGGATTATTCCAACATCCTTTGAACA
The DNA here is from genome assembly GCF_900115935.1 of Pseudomonas sp. 43mfcvi1.1. Lineage (NCBI taxonomy): Bacteria > Pseudomonadati > Pseudomonadota > Gammaproteobacteria > Pseudomonadales > Pseudomonadaceae > Pseudomonas > Pseudomonas sp. 43mfcvi1.1. Next base: position 393,308 of record NZ_UETT01000005.1, read on the forward strand.
CAATGCGATGCGGTTAAAGATGTGGGAGCGAGCCTGCTCGCGATAGCGGTGTTCCAGTCAACATTGATGTTGAATGTCCGACCGCTATCGCGAGCAGGCTCGCTCCCACAGGGGGACTGTTTATAACTTCTGATTTTGCGAGGTTTCACCGGATGCGAACCCTCGGCATCATTTGCCTGCTGCTGGCCCTGAGCGGTTGCAGCTCCCTGCTGTTCTACCCCGAGCGCGGCCTGCCGTTCACCCCGGAGCGGGCCAAGCTCGAGTACCGCGACGTCACCCTGACCACCGCCGACGGTCTCAAGCTGCGTGGTTGGTGGCTGCCGGTCAAACCCGGCGTGGAGGTCAAGGGCACGGTGCTGCATCTGCACGGCAATGGCGGCAACCTGGCCTGGCACCTGGGTGGGAGTTGGTGGTTGCCGGAGCGTGGTTACCAGGTGTTGATGGTCGACTACCGTGGTTACGGCGTGTCCGAAGGTGAGCCGAGCCTGCCGGCGATTTACCAGGACATCGACGCCGCGTTCAAATGGCTCGATCAATCTCCTGATGTCCAAGGCAGGCCACTGGTACTGCTCGGCCAGAGCCTGGGCGGCGCGCTGGCGGTGCATTATCTGGTCGAGCATCCCCAGCGCCAACGGCAGCTCAAGGCCCTGGTGCTCGATGGCGTGCCGGCCAGCTATCGCGACGTCGGGCGTTTCGCCCTGAGCACTTCGTGGCTGACCTGGGCGTTCCAGGTGCCGCTGTCCTGGCTGGTGCCCGACGGTGACAGCGCGATTGCCTCCGTTGCGCAATTGACCGGCGTACCGAAATTGATCTACCACAGCCTGGATGATCCCATCGTGCCTCTTTCCAACGGCATCCGTCTGTATCAAGCTGCGCCGCCGCCGCGGGTCCTGCAACTGACCCGCGGCGGACATGTGCAGACATTCGCCGACCCGGTCTGGCGCACAGTGATGCTGCGTTACCTTGACGACCCCCAGCACTTTGACGGCCTGCGCCGCCTGGGCGAAGTCCCGAATTATCCGAAATCACCCGTTGAATCTTCAGAGAGCCCGCAATGAGCGAAGAACGTAACGCCATCCCCCTGATCATCACCGGTATCTGCAGCATCCTCGGCACCGTCGCGGTGCTCTGGTACTACGGCTACCTGCACTTCGCCAAACCCGAGGACGCGTTGCTGCTCAATGAATTCACCATGCTCAAGACCGTGCCGGGCGAGGACTACAAAGTCGCCCTGGAACCGGCGCCGCAGGTGGCCCAGTGCATCGACGGCGTGCTGGTGTTGTTCGACACCGAACAGAAAGGCCTGACCGGCGTGCTGATCAACGAGAAGAAGCGCGCGGTGCGTTGCATGGGGCAGGAGACGCCACAAAAATTGCAGCCATAAGCAACCCCCCTGTGGGAGCGAGCCTGCTCGCGATGGCGGCAGGTCAGCTGTATAGGTGTTTACTGAACCACCGCTATCGCGAGCAGGCTCGCTCCCACAGGGAATATGGCTGGCTCGAAGAATGTGTGCGGGCATGAAAAAGCCCCGCCTGATTAACTCAGGCGGGGCTTTTTTGTTGCACTCAGCCGATCAGTTGGCGCTCATGGTCGAACGCGGGGCCACTGGCTGGTTGTCGTTGGAAATGGTCACTTCCACCCGACGGTTCATGGCACGGCCCGAGACACTGGTGTTGTCGGCCACCGGGAATTCCTTGCCGTAACCCTGGGTCACGATACGGGCCGGATCGACGCCCATTTTCACCAGCGCGAGTTGCACGGAACTGGCGCGGCGTTCGGACAGCGACTGGTTGTAGGAATCCGAACCGGTGCTGTCGGTGTAGCCTTCGATGATCACCTTGCGGTCCGGGTTTTCCTGGAGGAACTGCGCCAGTTTGCTCACATTCGTCATGCCGCTGGCGCGCAGGTCGGACTTGTTGGTGGCAAACAGCACGTCACCGAAGGTCACCAGCGTACCGCGTTCGGTCTGCTTGGCGTTCAGGCTGTCCTGCAATTGCTTGATCTGCGCATTACGCGCATCGAGCAGGGCACGGGCGCGTTCGTCACCGGCGTTTTTCAGCTCGGCTTCGGCGTTGCGCAGGGCGATGGTCTGCTTGGCCACTTCAACGCGTTGGTTGGTCAGGTAGGCCAACTGGTCGACCTTGGCTTCGTCTTCCTTGTCCAGGTAGGCCTTGTCGGCCTTGGCCAAGAAGTCGGCGGCGTCTTTGGTTTCCAATGCGGCCACTTTCGTTGCCGCCGGGTCAGCCTGCAGACCGTTGTAGTTGGTGCGAGCCTGTTCCAGGTTCGCGTTCGGGTCGTGGGAGCAAGCGGCCAGGGCTACGCAGGCAGCGAGCAGGGCGGGCATCATCAAGTGTTTGTGCATCATAGTCTGTCGTCCTTTTATCAATGAGAAGTACGTCGTGGCGTGAACGGTTTACTGAACCTTGTTCATGCCTTCCTGACGCAGTTCCTGAACCCCTTTCTGAGAGTCCTTGAGGGCTTGTTCGGCCTTGGCGGCCTGGGCCTTGCGCTCGGCGACGCGGGCGTCCCACTCGGCCTGTTCGGCCAGACGCTTGGCTTCTGCGTAGTTCTTGTCATGCATGGCGATCTCGGCCTGCTTGAGCTTGTCCTGGGCCGATTTCATTTCCACCGCGGCGAATTCGGTACCGCCGGCGCTGACGGCGCTGTTGACCGCCGATTGGGTCACCGCGTACTGCTCCGAAGGTGGATTGCCAGCACACCCGGCGAGGATGAAGCTGCTACCGATAGCCAGGGCAGCCAACTTCAGGCCGCGCAGGCCAGTGGATGAGGGTTTGGCAGTGCAGGTATTCATAGGCTTCAACTCCATTGGAAAACTCCTGAAAAAACTACAAATCCATGCTGGGACCGAAGCTGTGACGTGTGGGTTGGCGCGGGCGCCAAGGCGCGTTTATTTAAACGACCGTTCCAGTATGGTTACTCGGTGTGACCCGAGGCGTTTTTCAAAAGTTCAGCGAGGATGGCCATTCGCCAAAAGAATTACTGACTGATCGGTCAGCGGCAGAAAAGCTGAACTTTCCAGGCGCGCAGCGGTATTGCGGCGCAGTGGAAAGAGACACCGCGCCGCAAAATCGCAACCTGGAGGGAAGGAAGTCAGTGTTTGGATTTGTCGTTCTGCGAGGAAAGTTCGTGCAGATGCCGACGGGACAATGCGAGGAACCGTGGCGTCGGGCCCACGTCTTCGTACAGCGGGTCGCCTTCTTCATCGGTGGCGACGACTTGCGAACCCTTGATGTAGGGGAAGCTTGCTTCCAGCTCTTCCAGCGCCGCCCCGATCAGTTCGCCCAGCAGCTCTTCGGGCTGGCGCTTGGGGTACATGTCGCAGATCGCCGCCAGCCGTGCGGCGGCTTCCACGTCCAGATGGATCGTGTAGCCGGTCTGGGTCAGGCGGCCCTTGGCGTTTTCTTCCCAATTCTGGGCAAGCTCACGAATTTTCATGATGACCTCAATCAGCCTGCTCGTGGCAGGCGCGGTGAGTGACAAGCCGTTGTGTGGCTTACTCATGAGACTAGCTTCGTTGTGTAAGGTTTAAAGTCCCTTCGTCGCTTGTCATAAGCGACGGGCATCGGCACTCTCTAATGCAAGAGCTGTCCGGACTTTTTTGCTGGAGAAATGCTGATGACCGATATCGATGCTCGCTTGCGCGAGGATGTCCACCTGCTCGGCGAACTGCTGGGCAATACCATCCGCGAACAGTATGGGGACACGTTTCTCGACAAGATCGAGCAGATCCGCAAGGGCGCCAAGGCTGACCGGCGCGGTTCCGTGGATGCCGAGCTCAGCGCCAGCCTCAACCAGTTGAGCGAGGACGAACTGCTGCCGGTGGCGCGGGCGTTCAACCAGTTTCTCAACCTGGCCAACATCGCTGAGCAATATCAACTTATCCATCGTCGCGAAGAGTCACAGCCGCAACCCTTCGAGGCGCGGGTGCTGCCCGAACTGCTTGCAAGGTTGCGAGCCGAGGGCCATGGCGCCGAGGCCCTGGCCCGGCAACTGGGGCGGCTGGAAATCGAATTGGTCCTCACGGCTCACCCGACGGAAGTGGCCCGCCGTACGCTGATCCAGAAGTACGACGCCATCGCTGCGCAATTGGCGGCCCAGGATCACCGCGACCTGACCAGCGCCGAGCGCGCGCAGATCCACGAGCGCCTGCAACGATTGATCGCCGAAGCCTGGCACACCGAAGAAATCCGCCGCACCCGGCCGACTCCGGTGGATGAAGCCAAGTGGGGGTTCGCGGTGATCGAGCATTCGCTGTGGCAGGCCATTCCCAATTACCTGCGCAAGGCCGACCAGGCCCTGCATGCCGCCACCGGGCTGCGCCTGCCACTGGAGGCGGCGCCGATCCGCTTTGCCTCGTGGATGGGCGGCGACCGCGACGGCAACCCGAATGTCACCGCTGCCGTGACCCGCGAGGTGCTGTTGCTGGCGCGCTGGATGGCAGCGGACCTGTACCTGCGCGACGTCGATCAACTGGCGGCCGAGTTGTCGATGCAACATGCCAGCGAGGTCTTGCGTGCCCAGGCTGGCGACAGCGCCGAGCCTTATCGCGCCGTGCTCAAGCAACTGCGTGAGCGCCTGCGCGCCACCCGCAACTGGGCCCACGCCTCCCTGACCGCCGCCACGCCGCCAGGCGCCGATGTGTTGCAGCACAACCGCGAGCTGCTGGACCCGCTGGAGCTGTGCTACCACTCGTTGCACCAATGCGGCATGGGCGTGATTGCCGATGGGCCGCTGCTCGATTGCCTGCGCCGGGCGGTGACGTTCGGCTTGTTCCTGGTGCGCCTCGATGTACGCCAGGACTCGACGCGTCATACCGCCGCCATGACGGAAATCACCGACTACCTGGGCCTGGGGCGCTTTGAAGATTGGAACGAGGAGCAACGCATCAGCTTCTTGCTGGAGGAGCTGAACAACCGGCGTCCGTTGCTGCCGGCCCATTTCAAGCCGTCGGCCGACACCGCGGAAGTGTTGGCGACGTGCCGGGAAGTGGCCGCGGCACCGGCGGCGTCCCTGGGTTCCTACGTGATCTCCATGGCCGGCGCGGCTTCTGATGTCCTCGCCGTGCAGCTGTTGTTGAAGGAGGCCGGTGTATTGCGGCCGATGCGGGTGGTGCCGTTGTTCGAGACCCTGGCCGACCTGGATAACGCCGGGCCGGTGATCGAGCGACTGTTGGGTCTGCCCGGCTATCGCTCGCGGCTGCAAGGCCCCCAGGAAGTGATGATCGGCTATTCCGACTCGGCCAAGGATGCCGGGACCACGGCGGCGGCCTGGGCGCAGTACCGGGCCCAGGAGCGGCTGGTGGACATCTGCCGCGAGCAGCAAGTCGAACTGCTGTTGTTCCACGGTCGTGGCGGCACCGTGGGCCGTGGTGGTGGTCCGGCGCATGCCGCGATCCTGTCCCAGCCACCGGGTTCGGTGGCCGGGCGTTTCCGCACCACCGAACAAGGCGAAATGATTCGTTTCAAATTCGGCCTGCCGGACATCGCCGAACAGAACCTCAATCTTTACCTCGCCGCGGTGCTTGAAGCGACGCTGCTGCCACCGCCGCCACCCACGCCCCAGTGGCGACACCTGATGGACGAACTGGCGGCCGACGGCGTCAGTGCCTACCGCGCCGTGGTGCGGGAAAACCCGCAATTTGTCGAATACTTCCGCCAGTCCACGCCGGAGCAGGAACTGGGGCGCCTGCCCCTGGGCAGCCGTCCGGCCAAGCGTCGCGCCGGCGGTATCGAAAGCCTGCGGGCGATCCCGTGGATCTTCGGCTGGACCCAGACCCGCCTGATGCTGCCGGCCTGGCTCGGCTGGGAAACCGCGCTGAGCAAGGCCTTGGAGCGCGGCGAAGGTGAATTGCTGGGGCAGATGCGCGAGCAATGGCCGTTCTTCCGTACCCGCATCGATATGCTGGAAATGGTGCTGGCCAAGGCTGACGCCGATATTGCCCGCTCCTACGACGAGCGTCTGGTGGAGCCGGGGCTCCTATCTTTGGGTGCGCATTTACGCGACCTATTGTCGCAGGCCTGTTCCGTGGTCCTGGGGTTGACCGGTCAGTCGCAGCTACTGGCACATAGCCCAGCCACACTGGAATTCATTCGCCTGCGCAACACCTACCTCGACCCGCTGCACCTGTTGCAAGCCGAACTGTTGGCACGCTCGCGGCAACAGGATGGGGCCCAGGGCAGCCCCGTGGAACAGGCGTTGCTGGTGTCTGTGGCGGGGATTGCCGCCGGTTTGCGCAATACCGGCTAAGGTTAGGCAGCGCACCGAAACAGCTCGCCCGGCGTTCCCGGGCGTTGTCCGGTGGGGGAGGGAGCAGGTCGGCCAGGCGACAGTTTGTTGCCCGGTTGCGACTCTCGCTACCCCCTCCGAAGGTCGTATCGGGCGCGGGTTCCTCCGACTTTCGGCGGCTTGTGTGGGTCGGGCCTGCTGTGTATCTTGATCAGCCTTTGGCCGTTTGGGCGGTCACGATCCTGTTTTCCGCGATTGGCCCCACGAGGCGAATCCGAGCGTTTACATAAAAAAATTGAGGAGCACATCGATGCGCGTCATTCTGCTGGGAGCTCCCGGGGCCGGTAAAGGTACTCAGGCAAAGTTCATCACCGAGAAATTCGGTATCCCGCAAATTTCCACTGGCGACATGCTGCGTGCCGCAGTCAAGGCGGGCACCGAGCTGGGCGTCAAGGCCAAGAGCATCATGGATGCCGGCGGCCTCGTGTCGGATGACCTGATCATTGCCCTGGTCAAGGATCGCATCGCTCAGCCCGACTGCGCCAAGGGGTTCCTGTTCGACGGTTTCCCGCGCACCATTCCCCAGGCCGAAGCCCTGGTGACTGCTGGTGTCGAGCTCGATGCGGTGGTTGAAATCGCCGTCGAAGACGAGGAAATCGTCCAGCGTATCGCCGGTCGACGCGTTCATGAGCCTTCCGGTCGTGTTTATCACACCGTCTATAACCCGCCGAAAACCGAAGGCAAGGACGATGTGACGGGTGAAGACCTGGTGCAGCGCAAGGACGACACCGAAGAAACCGTGCGTCATCGCCTGTCGGTCTACCATTCCCAGACCAAGCCGCTGGTGGATTTCTACCAGAAACTGTCGGCTGCCAATGGCAAGCCGAAGTACAGCCATATCGAAGGCGTCGGTTCGGTTGAAGCGATCACTGCCAAGGTGCTTGCAGCCTTGAGCTGAAAAGTCTGATCAGTTGCACTAACTACGGCCCGCTTGCGGGCCGTAGTTGTTTATACTGGCGCACTTTTTTCCACCTGATTTACGGACACATCGATGAGTACCTTGCTGGCCCTGGACACCGCGACTGAAGCTTGCTCCGTTGCCTTGCTGCACGACGGCACGGTCACGAGCCATTACGAGGTGATCCCGCGCCTGCACGCGCAGAAGCTGTTGCCGATGATCCAGCAATTGCTCAGCGATGCCGGGACGACCTTGCAGGCCGTGGACGCGATTGCTTTTGGCCGCGGGCCGGGGGCTTTCACCGGCGTGCGCATCGCCATTGGTGTGGTGCAGGGGCTGGCGTTTGCGTTGGAGCGGCCGGTGTTGCCGGTGTCGAACCTGGCGGTGCTGGCCCAGCGTGCCTTGCGCGAACAGGGAGCGCGCCAAGTCGCGGCGGCCATCGATGCGCGCATGGACGAGGTGTATTGGGGCTGCTATCGCGAAACCGACGGTGAGATGCGCCTGGTCGGTGCTGAGGCAGTACTGCCACCCGAAGCCGCGGCTTTGCCGAGCGGGGCCGACGGTGACTGGTTCGGCGCCGGTACCGGTTGGGGTTATGGCGAGCGGATTGCCGTCAGCCTGACCGGCCAGGACGCCTCGATGCTGCCCCATGCCGAAGACCTGCTAACCCTGGCCCGCTTCGCCTGGGCGCGTGGCGAAGCCATCCGGGCTGACGATGCGCAACCGGTGTACCTGCGGGACAAGGTCGCAACGCCCAAGTCCGAGCGGTAAAAAACCTCACCCCATTTCTCAAGTGAGCACACTGTGGCGAGGGGATTTATCCCCGCTCGAGTGCGTAGCACTCGCCATGTGTGCATGGCACATAGATGTCGGGGGGGCGCTTCGCACCCAGCGGGGATAAATCCCCTCGCCACAAAGGCATTCCCCACCCTCAGCCCCCAAGTCAGTCGCCCTGCAACAAAATCATTCCGCTTAAAAAAGTCATTTCCTCACCCAAAAGTCACGCCTGATATTGCCAGTCGTCACTTTTTCAGCCCGTTTTTAAACCTTTTAGGCTTTATGTGTTCTAGTTATCACTTGCGCATTTGCGCGGCTGCGAAAGTGCCGCTAAATTGCCATCATTGATACCGAGCATTCTGTTATGCGTATAGACGGCGTTTCATCCCAGTCCTACCCCATCAAGCGCAAGCCTCGTGCAGGCAAAATCGCTGAGCAGGAGTCCTTCGATGATATCGATGGCGAACTGGAGTTTCCGTCTGAAGAGCAACTGGCCGCCCGTGCCGCCAAAGCCTCCGCGCAACGCCTGAGCAATCTTCCCGCCCGTCAGCAAGACATGCTTTATCACCGTGCGATGAGCCGCAGTGTCGCCACGGCCCTGGCCAGCTACCTGAGCACCGCCGGTTTCGTCGATTGGGATATGGAAGTGCTGGGACTCGATCTCTACATCTGATGGTATTGCCTTACTACCTGGGCTGCCCCTCCTGGAGCGAAAACGCCTGGCGCGATTATCTTTATCCCCAGGACGCCAAAAGCACCGACTTCCTGAATCTCTATTGCCAAGTGTTCAATGCCGTGGAAGGCAATACGACCTTCTACGCCAGCCCATCTGCGGCCGTCGTGCAGCGGTGGGCAGAAACCATGCCCGAGCACTTTCGCTTCACCGCCAAGTTTCCCGGTGACATCAGCCACAACGGTGATTTGCGTGAGCGCCTGACGGCCACCGAAACCTTCCTGCAACTGCTCAGCCCTTTGGGCGAGCGTGTCTCGCCGTACTGGCTGCAACTGTCCAAGGCCTTTACCCCGAATCGGTTGCCGGAACTGGCGGGGTTCATCGACGCCTTGCAGCGGCCCTTGGCCGTGGAGGTCCGTCATGATGAGTTCTTCGCCAAGGGCGATGCCGAACGACGTCTCAATCGCCTGTTGCTCGATCGCGGTGTCGAACGCATCTGCCTCGATCCCCGGGCCTTGTTCAGTTGCACTTCGCCCGATCCCGCCGTGCTCCACGCACAATCGAAAAAGCCCCGGGTACCGCCCCGGCCTGCGGCGTTCACCCAATGTCCGCAAGTGCGCTTCATCGGCCATCCGGTGCTGGAAGCCAACGAGCCGTTTCTGACGCCCTGGGTGGAAAAAATCGCCGGGTGGATCGAAGAAGGGCGCACGCCCTATATTTTCCTGCACACCGCCGACAATCTGCTGGCGGCCCGGCTCGCGCAACACTTCCACAGCCGATTGATGCGTCGATTGCCTGGCTTGCCGGCCCTGCCTGAGCTATATAGAGAGCCCGCCGCCGAGCAACTGGGTTTGCTCTGAGGCCACTTCCTCTCTGCTCAGGAGCGAACTCATGGATGCGCAAACCCGTCGAGCCCAGGCGTTCAAGGCCTTGCACGAACGCGAAGGGGCTTTTGTCATTCCCAACCCATGGGATGCCGGTTCGGCCAAAATGCTGGCCAGCCTCGGCTTTGAAGCCCTGGCGACCACCAGTGCCGGCCATGCCTTTTCCTTGGGACGGCCCGATGGTGCACTGGGCCTGGATGACACATTGGCTAACGTGCGAGCGATTGTGGCCGCTACTGATCTGCCGGTGGCCGTCGATCTGGAGAACGGTTTTGCCGATGCGCCCGAGGAGTGTGCGCGTAACTTGCTCCGTGCGGCGAAGGCCGGTGCGGTGGGTGGTTCGATCGAGGATGCCACGGGGCGCGAAGACAGCCCGATCTATTGCTTCGAACATGCCGTGGCGCGGGTCAAGGCCGCTGCCGACGCCGTACGCGGTTTGCCGTATCCCTTCCTGCTGACGGCCCGGGCGGAAAACTTCCTGCACGGCAATCCGGACCTGGATGACACCATTGGCCGCCTGAAGGCCTTCGCGGACGCGGGGGCCGACGTGTTGTACGCCCCGGGGCTGAGCAGCGCCGAACAAGTACTTGCGGTGGTGCGGGCCGTGGCGCCGAAACCGGTGAACGTGCTGATGTCCGGGGCGCTGGACCTGTCCGTCGCGCAGTTGAGCGAATTGGGCGTCAAGCGCATCAGCGTTGGATCGGCGTTGGCCCTGGCCGCGTATGGTGAGTTCTTCCGCGCCGCCGAGGAAATCCAGCAACAGGGCACGTTCACTTTCACCCGCCGCTCGATGCCGTTCAAGCAGGCCAATCAATTATTCAAGGGTTGATGCCCGAGGCATTGTCGTGCGGTTTTGGAAAGCTCTTGCGGTAGTGGCACTGATTGTTGGTTTCGCAGGGCTGGGGGTATGGCGCGGTTGGGTGGCGCTGCCGCCGCAATGGAATCCCTGGGCGCCCCTGGACGTCAATCTCGCGCCCAACCTGCTGACCCGCTTCAAGCTCATGGCCCTGCGCAACGACCCGCAGCTGTGCGATCAGGCCCTCGCCACCTCGGGGCTGCGCACCGCTCGCCAGGCGGACAGCGGCGCCAGCTCGACGTGCCCGCTGACCAATGTGCTGAGGGTGCAGGGTGGTGAGGTGGCGCTGAGCAGCAGTTTCCTCGCCAGTTGCCCGTTGGCGGTAGCGTTCGCGCTGTTCGAGCGCCATGGGTTGCAGCCGGCGGCAATGGCGGTCTACGGGCAGAAAGTGACGCGGGTCGATCACCTGGGCAGTTTCGCCTGCCGCAACATGTACGGGCGTGAGAGCGGCGCGCGCAGCCAGCATGCTACCGCCAGTGCGTTGGACATCGCCGGGTTTCGCCTGGCCGATGGCCGCACGGTCAGCGTGCTCAGGGACTGGCCCAAGGACAATGCCGATGCACGGTTTCTACGCCAGGCCCGGGACGGCGCCTGCGATATGTTCAGTGTGGTGTTGAGTCCGGATTACAACGCGGCGCACCGCAACCATTTTCATCTGGATGTGGGTCCATGGTGGATCTGCCGCTAGTGTCCTGAGCGGGTCAGGCGGCGATACGCAGGTTCTGCAGCACGATCGGGCGTGCCCAGCGGATGTCGAAGTCCAGTTGCTTCTGTTGCGCCACCAATTCCTCTTCCGGGAAGGGCGGGAACGGCTTGTCCAGCAGGTCGAGTTCGAACTCGGCAATCGGCAGGTGCAATGGGCGCGGTTGCGGTGCCGGGCCGGGTTCCGGCAGCGGTTGGCCAGCGGCGAGGACGAGTGGGCGAACCCAGTTGCTCTCGAAGGTCTGCTGTTTTTGCTGGGCAGCGATTTCTTCCTCTGGGAAGGGCGGGAAGGGCTTGTCCAGCAGGTCGAGTTCGAATTCGGCGATGGGCAGGAACAACGGCTCAGGCGGCTTGACCGGTGTTTCGGTCACTTCGCAGGTGCGTTGGCTGACGATGTGCTCCAGCAGCTCAGCGCCGAGGGTCGGTTCAACAGCCTCATCGAGGGCTACTGGCTGGTAGCTGCCAGGCGCCGGTGCGTTATCCCCCAGTTGATCGGCCAGGGCCCGGGCAAAAAAGTCCTGCCACAGGTGACTGACGCCGCTCAGCGCTTGGGTGTTACGCAGGCTGTAATCGCCGTAAGGGGAGATAACGCCTATCGATGTGGATTGAATGTCTGACATTTTTCTCGGTCGACGCTCAGCTCTGGCAAAATGCCGTTCACCTTTGTTATCGGCCATTTTTGCCGATCATTAATTTTTTGAGCGTGTTTTTCATGAGTGAGCAACCTGTGGCCTGCCGCATCCATGTCGAAGCCCTGGCCCCGGCCTTCCAGCCGCAGGCCGAGCGTTGGGCGCAGCGGCTTGGCCTGCCTTTGCAGGTGGACGATGGCGAGTTTGCCTTGCAGGTCGGCGAGCAGGGCCTGCAACTGCAGCAACTGGGCCCGGACGCGCCAGGACCGGTGCGGGTGGACTTCGTCGAGGGCGGGGCGGCTCATCGTCGGTTGTACGGCGGTGGCAGTGGTCAGATGATCGCCAAGGCCGTCGGGGTCGCCCAGGGTGTGCGCCCGCGGGTGCTGGATGCCACGGCCGGGTTGGGCAAGGACGCGTTCGTGCTGGCCAGCCTGGGCTGCGAAATGAGCCTGATCGAGCGTCAACCGCTGATCGGGGCCCTGCTGGAGGATGGCCTGGCCCGTGGGGCGGAAGACTTCGACGTGGCGCCGATCGTGGCGCGCATGCGTTTGCTCCAGGGCAACTCCATCGAAGTGATGCGCAACTGGGAAGGCGAACCGCCCCAGGTGATCTACCTGGACCCGATGTTTCCCCATCGTGAGAAAACCGCCCTGGTGAAGAAGGAAATGCGCCTGTTCCGGCCCCTGGTGGGCGATGACCCGGACGCCCCGGCACTGCTCGCCGCCGCCTTGGCGCTGGCGACTCACCGGGTGGTGGTCAAGCGTCCGCGCAAGGCCCCGTGCATCGAAGGGCCGAAGCCGAGCCATGGGCTTGATGGCAAGTCCAGTCGCTACGACATCTACCCCAAGAAAGCGCTCAAGGCCTGAGACCGCGGCGCCTGCATCGCGAGCAGGCTCGCTCCCACAGGAATCGCTGGTGAACACAGACTCTGTGAGCCTTCTCGATCAAACTGTGGGAGCGAGCCTGCTCGCGATGAGGCCCTCCCAGCTAGCGAAGGGCCATTGGTCGAGCTAAGGCCGATAAGCCCGCATAAACAACCCCACCACTTCCTGCACATGACTCTCGGCCGCTTCAGGCTCCAGTGGCGTGCCGCAGCCATACAATAGGCGAAAGTTCGCCGCGCCCTTGATCAGACAGAAGAAATGCTCGGCAGCATTGCGTGGTTTGTCGATGCTCAGGGCGCCGCTCTGGTTGACCTTGGTCAACAGGCGTTCCATGCCTGAGAGCATCCGTTGCGGGCCGGCTTCGTAGAAAATCGCCGAGAGTTTCGGATCCTGGCTACCCAGGGCCATGATCACTCGATGCAGGTTCACCGATTCCTCGCTGCTGACGAGCAGGTGAAAACCACGGGCAATGTTCAGCAACACGTGTTCGATCAGAACGCCGTCCGGCCATTCGAAAAACAGCGGCGGCACCTGTTCTTCGCACTTGGCGATCACGGCAGCGGAAAACAACGTTTCCTTATCGGTGAAGTGGCTATAGACGGTCAGCTTCGACACCCCCGCCTCGGTGGCGACGGCGTCCATGCTGGTGCTGGCGTAACCCATGCTCACGAATAGCCGCTTCGCCGCGTCGAGAATGGCCTGGCGCTTGGCCAGATCCTTCGGGCGACCGGGGCCGCTGGGGGGTGAAAGATTGTTCGACATTTCTTCGCTTTAATACTGGACTGGTGAGTTTGCTATTAATAACATACTCGTCAGTATAATTATTCCAAGCACCATTAGCGAAAGGTCACTCGCCATGTTCCGCTATGCCCTGCCCCTCGCCGTGCCAGTCACCCTGGCTTTTTTATTGTCTGCGTGTGGTCATGACGAGCCGGTGCCCGTCGCCGTGCGCCCCGCCATGGTGGTCAAGCCCGAGCCGTCGGCCCAGGCGATGGACAGTTACCCTGGCGAAGTGCGGGCCCGATTCGAGCCCGACCTGGCCTTTCGCATTGGCGGCAAGGTGAGCCGACGGCTGGTCGAAGAGGGGCAGCGGGTCAAGGCCAATCAACCGCTGGCCGAGCTCGATCCCGAGGATGTGCGCCTGCAACTGGAAGCGACCCGTGCCCAGGTCGCCGCCGCCGAGGCCAACCTGAACCTGGTCCGCGCCGAGCGTGATCGCTACAAGACCTTGATGGAGCGGCAGATGGTCAGCCGTTCCCAGTACGACAACGCCGAAAACCTTTACCGCTCAGGCACTGCGCGGCTCAAGCAGATCAAGGCCGAGTTCGATGTCGCCAACAACCAGGCCAGTTATTCGGTGCTGCGTGCGCCCCAGGATGGCGTGGTCGCCCGGCGTTCGGTGGAGGTTGGGCAGGTGGTGTCGGCCGGGCAAACCGTCTTCACCCTGGCCACCGATGGCGAGCGTGAAGTGTTGATCAGCCTCCCGGAACAGGGGTTTGGCCGGTTCAAGATCGGCCAGCCGGTTTCGGTCGAACTGTGGAGCCAGCCCAACCAGCGTTTCAGCGGACGCATTCGCGAACTGTCGCCGGCCGCCGACCCCAGGTCCCGTACCTTCGCCGCCCGGGTGGCCTTCACTGCCGGCAGTGTTCCGGCCGAGCTGGGCCAGAGTGCCCGGGTATTTATCCAGACCGCCGACAAGGTGCCGCTGTCGGTGCCGTTGTCGGCCCTGACGGCTGAAAATGGCGCGACCTATGTCTGGGTCGTCAACGCCGACAACACGCTGAAAAAGGTCCCGGTCCGAGTCGGCGCCTTCGGCGAAAAGACCGTTCCGGTGCTTGAAGGCCTCAGCCCCGATGACTGGGTGGTGGCGGCCGGCGTGCATGTGCTCCTCGACGGCCAGCAGGTGCGGCCGGTGGATCGCTCCAACCGCGTGGTCAACCTGACGGCGAAGGAGTAATCCACGATGGGTTTCAATCTTTCCGAATGGGCGCTGCGCAACCGCCAGATCGTACTGTTCCTGATGCTGTTGCTGGCCATCGTTGGCGCGCTTTCCTACACCAAGCTCGGCCAGAGCGAAGACCCGCCATTCACTTTCAAGGCCATGGTGATCCGTACCAACTGGCCGGGCGCCACGGCCGAGGAAGTCTCGCGCCAGGTCACTGAGCGCATCGAAAAGAAGCTGATGGAAACCGGCGATTACGAAAGGATCGTTTCGTTCTCCCGGCCGGGGGAGTCCCAAGTGACTTTCATGGCGCGCGACTCCCTGCATTCGGCGCAGATCCCGGAGCTGTGGTACCAGATCCGCAAGAAGATCAGTGACATCCGCCATACCTTGCCGCCGGGTATCCAGGGGCCATTTTTCAACGATGAGTTCGGGACTACCTTCGGCAATATCTACGCCTTGACCGGCGATGGTTTCGACTACGCCGTGCTCAAGGACTACGCCGATCGCATCCAGATCCAGCTGCAGCGGGTCAAGGACGTGGGCAAGGTCGAACTGATCGGTTTGCAGGACGAGAAGATCTGGATCGAGCTGTCGAACGTGAAGCTGGCGACCCTTGGCCTGCCCTTGGCGGCGGTACAGCAGGCCCTGGAGGAGCAGAATGCGGTATCGACCGCGGGCTTCTTCGAAACCGACAGCGAGCGATTGCAGCTACGGGTTTCGGGGAATTTCCAGAGCGTGGAAGAGATCCGCAACTTCCCGATCCGGGTCGCCGATCGTACGTTCCGTATCAGTGATGTGGCGGATGTGCGCCGGGGTTTCAACGACCCACCGGCGCCACGCATGCGTTTCATGGGCGAAGACGCCATCGGCCTGGCCGTGGCGATGAAGGACGGTGGTGACATCCTGGTCCTGGGCAAGGCCCTTGAGGTCGATTTTGCCCGTATCCAGGATACGCTCCCGGCCGGCATGCAATTGCGCAAGGTGTCGGACCAGCCGGCGGCGGTGAAGACCGGGGTCGGTGAGTTCGTCCAGGTGCTGGTGGAAGCGCTGACGATTGTATTGCTGGTGAGCTTCTTCTCCCTGGGCCTGCGCACCGGGATGGTGGTGGCCCTGGCGATTCCGCTGGTGCTGGCGATGACCTTCGCGGCGATGTATTACCTGGGGATCGGCCTGCACAAGATTTCCCTCGGCGCGCTGGTACTGGCGCTGGGGCTGCTGGTGGACGATGCGATCATCGCGGTGGAGATGATGGCGATCAAGATGGAGCAGGGCTTCGACCGGATCAAGGCCGCCAGTTTTGCGTGGACCAGCACGGCGTTCCCGATGCTCACCGGTACGTTGATCACGGCGGCGGGGTTCTTGCCGATCGCCACCGCGCAATCGGGCACCGGCGAGTACACCCGTTCGATTTTCCAGGTCGTGACCTTGGCATTGCTGGCGTCCTGGGTGGCTGCCGTGGTGTTTGTGCCGTACCTGGGGGAAAAACTCCTGCCGGACCTGGCGAAAATTCACGCGGCCAAACATGGCACGGCTGACGGCCAGACCGACCCTTACGGCACGCCGTTTTATCAGCGTGTCCGGCGGATGGTGGAGTGGTGCGTGCGTCGTCGCAAAACCGTCCTCACCCTGACCGTGCTGTTGTTCGTGGGCTCGGTGGTGTTGTTCCGTTTCGTGCCGCAGCAATTCTTCCCGGCGTCGGGACGGCTGGAGTTGATGGTGGACCTGAAACTGCAGGAAGGTGCCTCCCTGAGCAACACCGCCGAGCAGGTCAAGCGCCTTGAAGCGCTGCTCAAGGACCACGCCGGCATCGACAATTACGTGGCTTATGTCGGCACCGGTTCACCGCGTTTCTACCTGCCGCTGGATCAACAACTGCCAGCGTCCAGCTTCGCCCAGTTCGTGGTGCTGGCCAAGACCATCGAAGATCGCGAGCCGTTGCGCAGTTGGCTGATCACTACCCTGAACGAACAGTTCCCGACCCTGCGCTCGCGGGTCACACGCCTGGAAAACGGCCCGCCGGTCGGCTACCCGGTGCAGTTCCGCGTTACTGGTGAACACATCGAAGTGGTCCGGGCCCTGGCACGCAAAGTGGCGACGAAAGTTCGAGAAAACCCTTACGTGGCCAATGTGCATCTGGACTGGGAAGAGCCGAGCAAGGTGGTGTACCTGAACGTCGACCAGGACCGTGCCCGGGCCCTGGGTGTCAGCACCGCCAATCTGGCGAGTTTCCTGCGCAGCTCCCTCACGGGCTCCAGCGTCAGCCAGTATCGCGAAGACAATGAGCTGATCGAAATCCTGCTGCGCGGCACGGTGCATGAGCGCACCGAATTGTCATTGCTGTCGAGCCTGGCGGTGCCGACCGACAACGGCAGGAGCGTTGCCCTGTCGCAGATCGCGACCTTGGAATACGGTTTCGAAGAGGGGGTGATCTGGCACCGCAACCGTCTGCCGAGCGTGACCGTACGGGCCGATATCTATGGCAAGGAGCAACCGGCGACCCTGGTGCAGCAGATCTTTCCGACCCTGGACCCGATTCGTGCCGAACTGCCGTCCGGTTACTTGCTCGAGGTGGGCGGTACAGTAGAGGATTCGGCTCGCGGCCAGAAATCGGTGAATGCCGGTGTGCCGCTGTTCATCGTGGTGGTGTTGACGTTGCTGATGCTGCAGCTGCGCAGCTTCTCGCGCACGGCCATGGTGTTTCTCACTGCGCCCTTGGGGCTGATCGGCGTCACCCTGTTCCTGCTGGTGTTCCGCCAGCCGTTCGGTTTCGTCGCCATGCTCGGCACTATCGCGCTGTCGGGGATGATCATGCGCAACTCGGTGATCCTGGTGGACCAGATCGAACAGGACATCAAGGCGGGGCTGTCGCCCTGGCAGGCGATCATCGAAGCGACGGTCCGCCGCTTCCGCCCGATCGTACTCACCGCGCTGGCGGCGGTGCTGGCCATGATCCCGCTGTCGCGCAGCCTGTTCTTCGGGCCGATGGCCGTGGCAATCATGGGTGGCTTGATCGTGGCGACGGCGTTGACGCTGTTGTTCCTGCCGGCGTTGTATGCGGCGTGGTTCAGGGTCAAGAAGACTTGACGCGATTCGGATAACACTGAAGATCAAATGTGGGAGCGAGCCTGCTCGCGATAGCGATGTAACAGCCAACAGAGATGCTATGGCTGATACCGCAATCGCGAGCAGGCTCGCTCCCACAGGTGTTTTGCGCGCAATCCTAGAGCGTACCGAAAACCTTCTTCGCCAAACTGGTCGCTGCAGCTGCCGGGTTCTGGCGAATGGCGGCTTCCTGCTTGCCGATCATCTCGAACAATCCGTCCAGCGCCTGCTCGGTCACGTAGTTTTCGATGTTGGCGCTTTTGGTGTCGAGCACGCCGAAGGTCGCGGCCTGGCCGGCGAAGGCGTTGTACTTCTGCGCCAGGCCGACCTTGTCGGTGGCTTGCTTGACGATGGGCAGGAACTTGGCGCGGATCTGTTCGCGACTGCTCTTGTTCAGGTATTGCGTCGCCGAGTCGTTACCGCCGCTCAAGATCCCCTTGGCATCGTCCACGCTCATGTTCTTCACGGCATTGACCAGGATCGGCTGGGCCTGGACCACGGCGGCTTCGGCGGCCTGGTTCATGCTGGTTTCCAATTGATCGACCTGGTCTCCCATGCCGAAGGCTTTCATCTTGCTGGCGACTTTGCCCAGCTTGCCTGGCAGTTCGATCTTCACATCCGGGTTGTTGCTGAAGCCGCCGGGTGTACCCAGTTGCTTGACCGCAACCTGTGCGCCTTGGGTCAAGGCATCCTTGAGGCCGCCCGCGGCGTCTTTTTGCGACAGGTCGCCCAGGGACAGGGCCATGGCATTGGCGCAGATCAACAGGCCTGCGCACAGGCCGGTGAAACGGAGGGTAGAGCGAAGCATGATGGCGTCCTTGAAGAAATTTGGAAAAAGCGATCAGCGTGCGGCGTTGACGCGGACCTTCAACGGCTGCGGATCCTTGCCATCGAGTTGTACGGCGTGCTGTTCGGTAGTGATGAACATCAACTGGCCGTCCACTTCGATGCGGGCGCTCACGGCATAACGATGGCCGGGCTTGACCTGGGCGGGATCATAACTGAGGTGGAACGGCAGCGGGACCTGGCCTTTGATCGGGCCGCTCTGCTCATCGAGCACCACGGCGGGGGCGTCGGCCAGGGAAACGTCCTGCAGGCTCACGCTCAAGGTAGCGTTGGGCGGCAGGGCGATGCGTTGCAGGTAGAACACTTCGCCATCCAGGGATGCGGTGGTGGAGGGTGGCGTTGCCGATTGGCAAGCGGCCAGTAACGCCATGGATGCAAGCAGAGCTATTTTTTTCATTGGAAGCACCTTGCCCATTGACGCCAGCAACACACAGGCGTCAATGGGCATTTAGCGGGTTTGCGTCCAAGCACCCATTCGCAACGTTGCGGCTCAGGAGCCGAACGCGGGCGCTTGAACAGTTTCAGCCAGCGATGCTGGCGCCAGGCTCAGGGGGATGTCAACGTGTTGATTGCCGCCATCCCAGGTGAAGGCCTGTTCGGCCTCAAGAAAAAGAGCGGTGTCGGCTCGGTACACTCGTGCCTTTACCAGGAGCTCTTCCCCTACACGCGTCGTCTTGGAATCGACAAGAAAGCGATATTGCCAAGGCTGCTGGGCCCCCGGTTCCTTGGGTGCCACGTTGGAGCCCTGGCCGCCGCTGACGCTGATCTGCGCACCGGCTGCATTTAGAACACTGACTTCGGTGCGGCCGGCTTCGGGAAGTTGATGGCCTTCGGGCAGTTGCATGGTTAGCGTGATGATATTCATGCTGAATTCCTTTTCAGTACGTCGACATTGACGTGGCCTCATCCTAGAAGCCTGCTCCAAAGTTCTCTGTAGGTCTTTTCCTCGTTTGACGTCGCTTTAGCCGCTGCGCAGCGTCGGAGTAAGTTCCTTGATGCCCCCATCAGCTCACCGGAACCGCTCCATGGTTCTGGGTGAGTGATCGGAAAGTTTCAAACGCCAGGACTGGCGGCGACCTCCGCCGCATCTTCACTGCGATGCAGCGCCACCTGGCGGATCGACAGGCGAATTTCCGCCGGCAGCACCCGCTTGGCCGCGCCTTCGGCCAGTTCGCCCAGCAGCTCGTGGTAGCTGAGTTTGCCGGCTTCGTCGCGGCGCAGCACATCGAGGTCCAGCATCGTCTGGATGAAGTGGCGGAACAGGCTCTTGTCGAAGAACTCCGGCGCGTTCAGGCCATGCAGGATCGACAGGCGCTGGGCCATGACGGTGCAGAGGTCCTCCAGCTCTTCGGCGCTGATGGTGTTCTGGCCGCTGTTGAGCAGCAGCGAGACGGTCATGTAGAAGCGCTGCAAGGTCTGGGCGATGCTTTTGGACAGCAGGGTCAGCAGCACGAAGTGCCGTGAGCTCGGCGCTGGACGCAGGTACAGGTCATTTTCGAAACGCAACAGGCCCTGTTCGACGAACGCTTCGAGCCATTGGTCGACCACACCATCCAGTTCTTCCAACGACCAGCGAATGAACAACTCCGATTGCAGGTACGGGTACAGCGCATGGGTGTAGCGCAGGATCTGTTCGCGGCTCATGCGCGAGCTGCTCTGGAAGAAACTCGCCAGCAACGCCGGCAGGGCGAAGATGTGCAGCACGTTGTTGCGGTAGTAGGTCATCAGTACCGCGTTCTGCTCGTCCAGGTACAGAATCTTGCCCAGGGCATCACTCTGTTCCGACAGCAGGTCCATGCCCTTCACGTGCTCGATCAGCGCCTGGCCATCGCCTTCGGGCAGGGTGGTGTGGGGCGAGTACGGGACTTTTCGCAGCAGCGCCAGGTACAGGTCCAACACCCGGGCCATGGCGCGGTCGTCCAGGGCTAGGCGACTGGTTGACAGCAGCGCCAGGGCGACGAGGTTGACCGGGTTGATGGCCGCGGCCTCGTTCAGATGTCGGGCCACGCGCTCGCCGAGGCGGTGGGTGGTCGCGTTGAGCCAGGCCGGTTTGAATTGCGGGCCCAGTTCCTGTTGGCGCCAATCCGGCTGTTCGCCGTCGAGGAATTCCGCCAGCTTGATCGGTTCGCCGAAGTTCACCGCCACCTGGCCGAAGCGTTGCTTGAGGGCGCCGATGACCTTGAAGATGTCGAAGATCGATTCCTTTTTCTTGCTGGCCCCGCGCAATTCGCCCAGGTAGGTACGGCCTTCGAGTACACGCTCATAACCGATGTAGACCGGCACGAAGACGATGGGCATGCGCGAAGAGCGCAGGAAGCTGCGCAAGGTGATGGCGAGCATGCCGGTCTTGGGTTGCAGCATGCGCCCGGTGCGCGAGCGACCGCCCTCGACGAAGTACTCCACCGGGAAGCCTTTGGTGAACAGCGTGTGCAGGTATTCGTTGAACACGGCGGTGTAGAGCGGGTTGCCCTTGAAGGTGCGGCGCATGAAGAACGCCCCGCCACGGCGCAGCAGGCCGCCGATCACCGGCATGTTGAGGTTGATGCCGGCGGCGATGTGCGGTGGGGTCAGGCCGTTGCGAAACAGCAGATACGACAGCAGCAGGTAGTCGATGTGACTGCGGTGGCACGGCACGTAGATGACTTCGTGGCCCTGGGCGATGTTCTGCACGCCTTCGATGTGGTTGACCTTGATGCCGTCGTAGATTTTGTTCCAGAACCAGCTCAGCACCACTTCCAGGAACCGGATCGCGGTGTAGGTGTAGTCCGAGGCGATCTCGTTGCCGTAGCGCAGGGCCTGGGCCTTGGCTTTTTCCGCGGAGATTTTTTCCCGCTCGGCTTCCTCGGCAATCGCCTGCTTGACCAGTGGCTGGTTCAGCAGGCCCTTGACCAGGTTGCGGCGGTGGGAAATGTCCGGGCCGATGACCGCTGCTTTCAAATTGCGGAAGTGCACCCGCAGGATCCGCTGGGCCATGCGCACGGTGCGTTCGTGGCCCTTGTCGTGTTCGATCAGTTCGCGCAGATGGATCGGCGCGGAGAACTGCACGCGGGTCTTGCGTCCCAGGATCATGATGCTCAACAGGCGGCGCAGACGCCCGGTGACGGCCCAGCTGTCGGCGAACAACAGCTTCCAGGGGCTCGATTCGCTGTCGGGCGACTGTCCCCAGAACACGCTGACCGGGATGATCTGTGCATCTTCGGCGGCGTTGTGGGTCAGGGCATTGACCAGCCGCGTCAGGGTCGGTGGCGCGCCGCGCTTGTCCTGGCGCCCGATCCAGTCCGGTGCTGGCGTCAGGTAGAAAAACGCCGCCGGTTCCAGCAGGTTACCCACCGAGACTGGCAGCACCGGACGGGGCAGGCCGGCCTTGGTGCACTCGGTGTCGAGCACCGCCAGGTCGGTGAGCGAAGGATCTTGCAGGACGTAGAACACCGGACGACTGCGGTCGAGGTTGAGGGTGAAGGACGACTGGTTGATGGTCTCGGAGCGAACCCAGAGGTACAACAGTCGGCGCAGGGTGCCAAACACAAGACGGCGGAACGGGGAGCGGGTCATACGGCTTCTGCATGAGTGGATAAAACCGAGCGGCTGCTCGGGCTGGCTAGTGTGCCGGATTCATCGAAAATCGGCAAAAAAGCACCGAAGTAAAGTCAGTTGAGAGTTTTTACGTGTGTCATATACTCGGCCAGTGACTGCCACGGCCACCTTTGGACGGCTGGACGGCAGCTAACGTTCGTACGGCTTTCCTTCGAAAAGCCGACTTAAAAAATAAAAATGGGAGTGAGCATCATGGCAGCACGGGAAACCGGCAGTGTGAAGTGGTTCAACGACGCCAAGGGCTACGGCTTCATCCAGCGTGAAGGCGGTGCGGATGTGTTCGTGCATTACCGCGCCATCCGCGGTGAAGGCCACCGTTCACTGACCGAAGGCCAGCAGGTCGAGTACGCGGTTGTGGAAGGGCAGAAGGGCTTGCAGGCTGAGGATGTGGTGGGGTTGTAACCCGCCCTTGCAGTCACCATGAAGACCACTGTGGGAGCGAGCCTGCTCGCGATAGCGGTGTATCGGGCGATACCTAATCGACTGTCACACCACTATCGCGAGCAGGCTCGCTCCCACAGTTGGATCTAGGCTGAAGCTGAGACGGGCGTTACGCCGTCTTCCAGGTAATCTCTTCTTCCCCATCGGCGCTGATGCGAATCCAGCGATCCGCCGACTCTTCACCTTCTTCTTCCACCCACGACCCAGGCGCGCAGCGCACTTCGACATTCAGGGCGGCGAAGGCGGCGCGGGCGCAGGCGATGTCGTCTTCCCACGGGGTCTGGTCACTTTCCAGGTACAGGCTGTTCCATTTGCCCACGGCCTTGGGCAGCCAGGTCACCGGGATGCTGCCGGCCTTGCACTTGTAGGTCTGGCCTTTCTGTACCCATTCGCTGCATGGGCCCAGGGCCTGGCCGAGCCAGGCGGCGATGGCCTTGTGGTCGACGTCGGCGTCCTTGAGGTAAATCTCGATATCGGGTTGGCGCATGGATGTCCTCACTGCGGTCTTGAAAAATCCATTCGCGGATTTAACTGGCCCCGGACGGTTGCCCGGGCCCGGAAACAAAAGGGTTATTGAAGAACGAAATAATCGTAGCGCATCGACACCGTGACTTCGAACGGCTCGGCCTGCTCGATCACGCTGGCACGGCGTTCGGCACTGGCACGCCAGCCGTGGGGCGTCATGGCCAGCAGGTTGGCGCGGTCCTGGCCGCTGTCGAGCGTCAGCTTGAATTCGAGGGTTTCGCTGTGATCGAGCGCCATGCCCGAAGGCACCAGGGCCAGGTGCTTGTCATCGGTGTACTGGCGAACTTCGTCGTACAGGCGTTCGCGCAATTCCATCAGATGGCCGGCGGTGGGGCCGACTTTCATCAGGCCGCCACCGGGGCTGAGTAAACGCTTGGCTTCCTGCCAGTCCAGCGGGCTGAACACGCTGGCCAGGAACTGACAGCAGCCGTCCGCCAAGGGCACGCGGGCCATGCTGGCGATCAACCAGGTCAGTTGTGGGTTGCGTTTGCAGGCACGCTTGACCGCCTCTCGGGAGATGTCCAGGGCATAACCATCGGCATTGGGTAACGCTTCAGCGATTTGCGCGGTGTAGTAGCCCTCGCCACAGCCGATGTCCAGCCAGCGTCCGGGCGCACGTTCGGCGGCCAGTTCCGCCAGACGCCGGGCGACGGGGGCGTAATGCCCTGCGTTGAGAAAATCGCGGCGGGCTTCGACCATCGCCTGGTTGTCGCCGGGGTCGCGGCTGTTCTTGTGCTGCACCGGCAGCAGGTTCAGGTAACCCTGCCGCGCGCGGTCGAAGCGGTGGCCGGCCGGGCACACCACACCGTTGTCCACCGCGTTCAGCGGCTCACTGCAGATCGGGCAGGCGAGCATCAGGCGAGCAACTTGATCAGCGTCTTGTAGTAGATCTCGGTCAGCACCTCGAGATCGGCTGCCAGCACTCGTTCATTGACCTGGTGGATGGTCGCGTTGACCGGCCCCAGCTCTACCACTTGCGTGCCCATGGTGGCGATGAAGCGACCGTCGGACGTGCCGCCGCTGGTAGACGCCTGGGTCTCGCGACCGGTGACGTCCTTGATGCTCGACGACACCGCGTCGAGCAATGCACCCGGTTCGGTGAGGAACGGCAGGCCGGACAACGCCCAGTCGATGTGCCAGTCCAGTTGATGTTTGTCGAGAATGTCGGCGACGCGCTGTTGCAGGCCTTCGACGGTGGACTCGGTGGAAAAACGGAAGTTGAACACCGCCACCAGGTCACCGGGGATCACGTTGGTCGCGCCGGTGCCAGCGTTGAGGTTGGAGATCTGGAAACTGGTCGGCGGGAAGAAGTCGTTGCCGTGGTCCCAATGCTCGGCGGCCAATTCAGCCAGCGCCGGGGCAGCCAGGTGAATCGGGTTCTTCGCCAGGTGTGGATAGGCCACGTGGCCTTGCTTGCCACGCACGGTCAGCTTCGCGCCGAGGGAACCGCGCCGGCCGTTCTTGACCACATCGCCCACCAAGGTGGTGCTCGATGGCTCGCCGACGATGCACCAGTCCAGCCGCTCCTGACGGGCCTTGAGACGTTCGACCACGGCCTTGGTGCCGTGGTGGGCCGGGCCTTCTTCATCGCTGGTGATCAGGAAGGTGACCGAGCCCTTGTGGTCCGGATAGTCGGCGACGAACCGTTCGGCCGCCACCACCATCGCCGCCAGACTGCCCTTCATGTCCGCTGCGCCACGGCCACAAAGCATGCCGTGCTCATCAATGACCGCGTCGAACGGGTCGAGCTGCCAGGCCTGCACCGGGCCGGTCGGCACCACGTCGGTGTGCCCGGCGAAGCACAGCACCGGACCGTCATGCTTGCCATGGCTGGCCCAGAAGTTATCCACATCCTCGATGCGCATCGGCTCGAGCGCAAAACCCGCATTACCCAGGCGCTGCATCATCAGTTTCTGGCAATCAGCATCCACCGGCGTCACGGACGGACGGCGGATCAGGTCGCAGGCGAGTTGCAGGGTCGGCGAGAGGTCGGCGTGGGCCGTCATGGAAAACTCCGAAAGCTGGAAAGGAGATCACAGTCCATGTGGGAGCGGGCTTGCTCGCGAAGCTTTTAGCGTCAGTGATGACGCCTTCGCGAGCAAGCCCGCTCCCACAGGTCCTGAGTTCGACCGTTGGATTGTATTCGGTCGAGGCTTACAAAATGGCGGTTATCTTATAGCAAAACGACTGGCATGGGCCCCTGGTGCTGGTCAGTTGGAGCACAAAACCTGTGGGAGCGAGCCTGCTCGCGATGGCGGTGTGTCAGTCAACATCACTGCCACTGATCCACCGCCATCGCGAGCAGGCTCGCTCCCACAGAGGTTTTGCTTAAATTGCCGAGACAAAGCCCTATAATGCGCGCCGGTTTTTGGGGTAATGGTCATGAGTACAGAAGATCCACGGTTTGCCGGTATCGCCCGTTTGTATGGCATCGAAGGCCTGGAGCGCCTGCGGGCGGCCCATGTGGCGATCGTCGGCGTGGGTGGGGTCGGTTCCTGGGCGGCGGAAGCCATTGCCCGTTGCGGCGTGGGTGAGATTTCGCTGTTTGACCTGGACGATGTCTGTGTCAGCAACGCCAACCGCCAGTTGCACGCCCTGGACAGCACCGTCGGCAAGCCCAAGGTCGACGTGATGGCCGAGCGGCTGCGGGGGATCAACCCCGACTGCAGGGTGCACGCGGTGGCGGACTTCGTCACCCGCGAGACCATGGCCGAATACATCACGCCGAACATCGACTGTGTTATCGACTGCATCGACAGCGTCAACGCCAAGGCTGCGCTGATCGCCTGGTGCAAGCGCCGCAAGATCCAGATCATCACCACGGGCGGGGCGGGTGGGCAGATCGATCCGACGCTGATCCAGGTCTGCGACTTGAACCGCACGTTCAACGATCCCCTGGCCTCGAAAGTGCGCTCCACCTTGCGCCGCGACTATGGTTTTTCCCGCACCGTGACCCGCCACTACAGCGTGCCCTGCGTGTTCTCTACCGAACAACTGCGCTACCCCAAACCGGATGGCAGCATTTGCCTGCAGAAGAGTTTTGTCGGCGACGGCGTCAAGCTCGACTGCGCCGGTGGGTTTGGCGCGGTGATGATGGTCACGGCGACGTTCGGCATGGTCGCGGCGACCAAGGCTGTGGATAAGATCGTGGCGGGTGTGCGGCGGCCGGCGGATCGGCTCAAGGGCGGGCAGTAACGGCCTTTGTGGCGAGGGAGCTTGCTCCCGCTGGGTCGCGAAGCGGCCCTGAAACCGGGCAACGCGGTATGTCAGACAGATTGAGTTGACTGCTTTTGGGACTGCTGCGCAGTCCAGCGGGAGCAAGCTCCCTCGCCACGGTTATTGTGTCAATTCGCGCATCCGCTTTAACACCGCATTCAAGCCATTGCTACGCGACGGCGACAACTGTCGCGACAATCCCAGCTGATTGAACCAATCCGGCAAATCCACCTGCTGCAACTCGTCAGCGGACAATCCATTGACCCGCGCCAGCAGCAACGCCACCAGCCCACGAATCAACCGCGCATCGCTGCTGGCGGCAAACTGCCAATGTCCGTCGTGCAACTGGCCCACCAACCACACCTGGCTCTCACAGCCATGAACGAGGTTGGCGTCGCATTTGTCTGCGTCGCTCAGGGGCGGCAGGCGCTCGCCCCATTGCATCAGCAGCCGGGCGCGTTGTTCCCAGCCCGAGGCGTCCTGGAAAATCTGCAACGCTGCGGCGGCATCGGCGGGTAGATTCATCGAAGCATCTCCAAGGCCTGATCCAGCGCTTCGAAGAAGCGTTCGATATCGGCGGAGTCGTTGTACAGCGCCAGTGACACCCGAATCGCCCCGGACAGCTTCAAATGCTTGAACAGCGGCATGGCGCAGTGATGCCCGGCGCGCACGGCGATGCCTTGTTCGGTCAGCAGATGGGCCAGGTCGGCGTTGTGCACGCCTTCAACCACGAAGCTGGCCAGGGCCAGCCGTGGGTTGCCTACCAGGCGCACGCCGTTGCGAGCCAACAAACCATGGAGCAGGTAGTCATGCAGCGCCGCCTCATGGTCAATGACCGCTTGCGGATCAAGAGTGGACAGGTAGTCCAGGGTCGCGCCCAACCCGATCACGCTGGCAATCGGCGGCGTGCCGGCCTCGAAGCCCAGCGGCGCCGGGCGGAACGTGGCGTTGTGGTAATCGGCCTGTTGCACCATTTCGCCACCGAACTGCCAATGGCGCAGGTTGCCAAGGGCCTCGGTACGACCAAACAGCACGCCCAGCCCGTCGGGGCCGTAGAGTTTGTGGCTGGAAAACACATAAAAGTCGCAGCCCAGTGCCTGAACGTCGTGGCGACCATGGACCACGCCTTGGGCGCCGTCGATCACTGTCAGTGCGCCCTGGGCCTTGGCCAGCGCCAGCAGCGTAGGCACTGGCTGCCAGGCTCCCAGCACATTGGACAACTGGCTCACCGCCAGCAAGCGGGTACGCGGGCCGATCAGTTCGGCGGCGGCGCCAGGATCGATCACCCCGTCAGCGTCTAGCGGCAACACCACCAGCGTCAACGAGCGGCGCTCGGCCAGTTGCTGCCACGGCAACAGGTTGGCGTGGTGTTCCAGGGCGCTGATGACGATTTCATCGCCCGGGTTGAACAGATGTTCCAGCCCGTAGGCCAGCAGGTTCAGCGCCGAAGTGGCGCCATGGGTGAAGACGATCTGCCCGCAATCCCCGGCGTTGAGCCATTGCGCCACCTTGAGGCGGCTGTCTTCGAACGCCTGGGTGGCGTGGGCGCCCGGTAGGTGTTGTGCACGGTGCACATTGGCGGCGCCATTGGCGTAGTAATGCGTCAGGGCATCGAGCAGGGCTTGGGGTTTTTGCGTGGTGGCGGCGCTGTCCAGGTAGGTCTGGCCTTGCCGTTGCAGGGCGGCGATGGCCGGGAAGTCGGCGCGCCAAGGGGATGGGATCAACATGCTTTCGGGCCCTGCTGGAGTTACGCCGGACCCTGTGGGAGCAAACTTGCTCCCACAGGTGAGGGAGTGAAGCGACTTAGTTGTGGGCGTGCAGCGCTTCGTTCAGCTCGATGGCCGATTTGTGGGTCTTGCATTCCACCGCGCCAGTCTCGGAGTTGCGGCGGAACAACAGGTCGGGTTGGCCAGCCAGGTCACGGGCCTTGACCACTTTGACCAGTTGGTTGTTCTCGTCCAGCAGCGCGACCTTGGTGCCGGCGGTCACGTACAGGCCCGACTCCACGGTGTTGCGGTCGCCCAGCGGGATACCGATGCCGGCGTTGGCGCCGATCAGGCAGCCTTCGCCAACCTTGATCACGATGTTGCCGCCGCCCGACAGGGTGCCCATGGTCGAGCAACCGCCGCCCAGGTCCGAACCCTTGCCGACGAACACGCCAGCCGACACGCGGCCTTCGATCATGCCCGGGCCTTCGGTGCCAGCGTTGAAGTTGACGAAACCTTCGTGCATCACGGTGGTGCCTTCGCCCACGTAGGCGCCCAGACGGATCCGTGCGGCATCGGCGATCCGTACGCCAGCCGGCACCACGTAGTCAGTCATTTTCGGGAACTTGTCCACCGAGAACACTTCCAGCAACTCGCCACGCAGGCGGGCTTCGAGCTGGTGCTCGGCCAGTTCGCTCAGGTCGATCGCGCCCTGGCTGGTCCAGGCCACGTTCGGCAGCAGCGGGAAGATGCCAGCCAGGTTCAGGCCATGGGGCTTGACCAGGCGATGGGACAGCAGGTGCAGCTTGAGGTAAGCCTCAGGCGTGGAGCTCAGTTGGGCATCTTCGGCCAGCAGCGTGGCGACCAGCGGTTTGTGGCTTTCGGCCAGGCGGGTCAGCAGCGCGGCTTGCGCGGCATCGACACCCTTGAGCGCTTCAGCCAGTTGCGAGGCCTGGGCGGTGGTGAAGGTGATGGCCTGGTTGCCGTCGCTGTAGCCAAGGATCGGCGCGATGGCTTTGACGATGTCAGCCGACGGGTTGAGCAGCGGCTGTGCGTAGAACACTTCCAGCCAGGCGCCTTGACGGTTTTGAGTGCCGACACCGAAGGCCAGGCTGAACAGGGTAGTGGACATGAAATTACCTCTACAGAATGGACTGGGCAGGTTTACTTGATCTCTGCCGTATAAATATCTGGCTTGAAGCCAATCAGGGTTCGGTCACCGAGATCGAGCACCGGGCGCTTGATCATCGAGGGTTGGGCGAGCATCAGTTCGATGGCTTTCGTCTGGTCGAGATCGGCTTTGCGTTCGTCGTCGAGTTTGCGAAAGGTCGTACCGGCACGGTTCAACACCACTTGCCAGCCATGTTCGTTGCACCATTGGGTCAGGTGCTCACGGTCGATGCCGGCAGTTTTGTAATCGTGAAAGTCATAGCGCACCGCGTGCTCATCGAGCCAGGTACGCGCTTTTTTCATCGTATCGCAGGCTTTGATGCCGAAAAGCTGTAAGTGCTTGTTTTCCCTGGGCATGAATGCTCCTCCAAAACGTTCCCGGTATCGTCCTGAAAATCAGCGGACGATTATGCCACGTCGTTCCTTTCAGTGCCTTGACTGTCGCGACGGATCGGACAAGGCGGAACCGATAGAAAAGAGGCGACCACACAGCACAGGTAAACCCAACACTTTTGCGCACGAGAGAGCAGCCCATGGATCCTATTTCCCTGACCCCCCCGCTCCATTCAACGACATCGACCACCGGGACCGCCGCAGCCGTCCCGATCGGTCCTGTCACGGCTGAACAGGACCTGGCAAATCGCACTGGTGCAATCAAGGCCCAGCTCACCCGGGTATTCGAGCCGCATATAAACGGTGCCAATCGCGAGGCCTTCGAAGCACTGATCGACGATCGTTCGCGCACCTTGGCCAATGACGGGGAAACCGCGGAAAGCGTCGATGCCGTACTGACCAAAGGCTCGCGGCTGGATCGCGCGGCCCATGACACTGTTGGATTCGTTCGTTCGGTTCCCTTCGGCGTGGCGTCCATTGCGCTGGACTTCGTCCCGGCGGTGACCGGCAATGGCTCGATTACCTCGCCGTTGGCGCTGTCGGCGATTGCCGGCCTGGTCAGCAGCGCCGCCGACACGGTCGGCAATGGCCTGATCCAGCGCGCCACCAGCGACACCCAGTGGCTGGTGGCCGAAGATGCCGATCTGGAACCGGTCATGCGGGAATCCGCCCAGGCGGCGAAGCCGAGCCTGACGACCCGGGCTATCGAAGGCAGCCTGACTTTCCAGACCTTCAGCGCGCGAAACGCGTTGCGCACGGTCGTCCAACCCGTCGTGACGCATCTCGTCGATGCGCAAACGGGCAGCAGGGTGGACTCTGTGATAGCTGCCGTCGGTTCTCCGCTTTCAGGCATGGCCGCCTATGACCTGCAACATTCCATCGATAAATCGAAACACCGGATTGGCCCGCAATACCTGTTGGGGCGTCAAGACTGGCACCAGCGTTACAAGGATCTCAAGAATTATGGCGTAGGAAGTGCTGCGATGGGCATTGCGAAGCGGGTCGGCAGCCTGCCGCTGGACGCGATGCGCGATGGCAGCAAATCGCTGCAAGCCCTGGTTACGCCGACCGGCTTGACCAGTGGTCTTGGAGCGTTGGCCGGCGGGATTACCGCGATCGGCATGGCCCAGACCGCCGCTGTCAATGCAGCCAGGAACGCCGGGATTTCGCCTGCGGGTGTTGCGGCGGCTGGCAAGGCGACGGTTACGGCCACGATGGCCCCGGTGCTCGCCGCCTGGGTGACGACGGGAGTGATGACCCAGCCGTTGGCGGACGAGGCCTCCGCCGCGTTGGACAGGCTATCTGCCGGTCCCGCTCATCCGGATGAGCTGCAGGGAATGTTGCCCTTGGTCGAAATGTCGGCGGCCGAACAGATCGGGGAAGACAGCGACAATGAGGGTGACGGCGTCGATGTTGTCTCGGGCCGCCCGACCCTCAATGCCGCTGAGCGAGCTGTTTAGCTTCGGATAGTCGCCGGTCGCTCCTGCCGCGTGGAGGTTGGGAGCGACCAAGGGGCGACTGCGCATTGACGCCGCTCAGGTGCGACCAATGTGCAACGGCGGCGGTTCACCTTGGCAGTTAATATGGCACTTCACCGGCCAGCTGTTGCCGCAGATGTGTATGGCTGTCATTGGAAGTCCGTTATGCAAAGCGCCTATACCGTCCTGATCCTGTTGATGCTGGTGGGCGTGTCGCGCCTGATCGGACGGTTGATTCCGCTGCCGTTGCCCCTGGTGCAGATCGGCGCCGGCGCCGTGCTGGCCTGGCCCTCACTGGGGCTGCATGTGGCGCTTGATCCCGAGTTGTTTCTGTTTCTGTTCCTGCCGCCACTGCTGTTCTCCGATGGTTGGCGCATGCCCAAGCGCGAATTCTGGCGCCTGCGCGGGCCGATCCTGACGCTGGCGGTAGGGTTGGTGCTGTTTACGGTAGTTGGGGCGGGGTATTTCATTCATTGGCTGCTGCCCGGTATCCCGTTGCCGGTGACCTTCGCCCTGGCGGCTGTCCTGTCACCGACCGACGCCGTGGCGGTCTCGGCGATTGCCCGGGACCGCTTGCCCGCGCCATTGATGCACATGCTCCAGGGCGAAGCGTTGATGAACGATGCGTCGGGCCTGGTGACCTTCAAGTTCGCCCTGGCGGCGGCGATCACTGGCGTGTTTTCCCTGGCGGGGGCGAGCCTGGCCTTTGTCCTGGTGGCGGTCGGTGGCCTGTTGGTGGGCGTGGTGTTGAGTTGGCTGGTGGGCCGCTTGCGGGCCTGGATGATTGCCCGGGGCTGGGACGATCCGGCCACCCACGTGGTGTTCATGTTGCTACTGCCATTCGCAGCCTATGTGCTGGCTGAACGCTTGGGCGCCTCGGGGATTCTCTCGGCGGTGGCGGCAGGCATGATGCAGAGCTGGCTCGACCTGCTGCCGCGCCAGACCGGCACGCGATTGCTCAATCGCAGTGTCTGGTCGCTGTTGGAATTCGCCTTCAACGGCTTGATCTTCCTGCTGCTGGGCTTGCAATTGCCGGACATCATCAAGGCCGTGACCAGCCATGAGCCGACGTTGTGGCCTACGTTGTTCTATCGCTGCCTGGACGTGGTGGCGATTTTCCTGGTGTTGTTGGTGCTGCGGTTTGTCTGGGTGCAAAGCATCTGGCGCGTGTCCGGGCTGTTGCGCCGCTGGCGCGGCAAGGGCGAGTTGACCCTGGTGCCGACGGCGCGTTCCTGCTGGTTGCTGACCTTCGGCGGTGTGCGCGGGGCGGTGACGTTGGCAGGTGTGTTGTCGGTGCCATTGTTGCTGGGGGCGGGGGAGGCATTTCCCGAGCGGGACTTGCTGATCTTCATTGCCGCCGGGGTGATTCTGCTGTCGCTGATTGCGGCCTGCATCGCCCTGCCACTGCTGCTGCGGGGTATCGAGAAGAGCCCCGACGACAAGCGTCGCAACGAAGTTCGCGAGGCTTGGCGCAAAACCGCTGAAGCGGCGATCCATGCGCTGGAAGTGGAGGAGCCGACCGAAGCGACCAGTACGCCGGATGCGGCCCAGGCGGCGTTGGCGACCGAGGTCAAGGCGCGGTTGATGTCTGAATATCGCCATCAGTTGGAGGTGTTCAACGACTCCGCCGAAGCCCAGGCGTTGGCGTTCGAGATGGACCTGCTGGAACGCCGGCTGCGCTTGAAGGCTTTTCGGGCGCAGCGGCTGGAGCTGTATCGCCTCAGCCGTCATCACCAGATTGGGGATGACGTGTTGCGTGAGGTGCTGGGGGAGTTGGATCTGGCGGAGGCGAATTTGGGGTTGGGTAAATAACGGTTGGGGTTAGAGCGGAAGGTAGGCCTTCACACCGGCGATCACGCCTTGCATGTCTTCAGAGCCCAGGCGAGGAACGAAGTACTCTCGGCCCTTGGATCGAGTCTTTCTGTGCAGCTTGTCCAGACGTTCAAAACTCACGGTATAAATCATGTCGCACTTCACCCAAAGCTCTTTGTAGCCATCGGACTGGAGGGGGTTGGTGCGGAGCAGGTGGTGCCAGTCCTGCTGAGTTTGTGGAGTTGTGGAGGAAATCGGCACTACGGTACAGAGCTTGCGACTGTGTGTGGCGGTAGGGGAGATCACTACCACCTTGCGGATCTTCAGCATTTCAGGTGCAACAAAGCCCCGCGTGAAGTCGCAAAGAAGAACATCGCCTTGCTTGGAATGGTAATAGAGAGGCATTCCTTATCCTCATAAAAAGCAAAGCCGCCCGAAGGCGGCTTCAATCGACACGCAGTTGAGCTTGCTTCGCCCTTTCTGCGCCGCTGGGTCAACCTCGAGAGGGACCCAGACTCCTGCCAGCTTTCGCTGGTGACGGGGAGGATTATGGCTACAGGGGATAGCGAATTCAAGCCAGCTTGAACCCTCGCAACAGGGTTGAATGAGATATTTCGGTGTACAAAGTAAGCGAAATCAACGGCTTGGCGTTCGCGGTACGTTTTATGTCTTTTCTTGTCTGAGCAGACAGACCGTGGTCTGTCAGACGCGCCGAAGTTTCCGACAAGTTTTTAAGGTTGTCCGTCGGAAGCGAGGGCTCTAGCCTCTGGGTGTCGCTGCCCAAGGCTTTGGATCGGGTAGAGCTTCGGACTTGATGCAATAAATGCCGGCCTCATCGCGAGCAAGCTTTGCTCCCACAGGATCCGGTATCGATCACAGGTTGTGAGAGCCACACAAGTCCACTGTGGGAGCAAAGCTTGCTCGCGATAAATCGAAAGGCAAACACAAAAATACCTGTGAAGCACTGGACCTGTGGCGAGGGGATTTATCCCCGCTGGGCTGCGCAGCAGCCCTAAAGCAGTGAACTCAATCTTCCTGGCGCACCGAGTTGGCTGGCTTGGGGGCCGCTTCGCAGCCCAGCGGGGATAAATCCCCTCGCCACAACAGCCCCGATACAGTCATTAACCCCGACGCTGAATGAACGCGCGAATCCGCTCCGCCGCTTCCACACATTCGGCCAGCGGCGCGACCAGGGCCATGCGCACACGCCCGGCGCCTGGGTTGACGCCATCCACATCGCGAGACAGGTACGAGCCCGGCACCACGGTCACGTGTTCCTGTTCGAACAGGTCACGGCAGAAGGCTGCATCATCGCCCGCCACATTCGGCCACAAGTAGAAGCTGCCATCGGGACGCTGTACATCCAGTACCGGGCTGAGGATTTCCAGCACCGCGTCGAACTTTTCCCGGTACAGCGCGCGGTTGGCGCGCACGTGCACTTCGTCGTTCCACGCCGCGATGCTTGCCAGTTGGGTCTGAACCGGCATCGCACAGCCGTGGTAGGTGCGGTACAGCAGGAAACCCTTGAGGATGTCCGCGTCGCCAGCGACGAAACCGGAGCGCAGGCCGGGCAGGTTGGAGCGTTTGGACAGGCTGTGGAACACCACGCAGCGTTTGAAATCCTTGCGGCCCAGTTCGACGCAGGCGCTGAGCAGCCCCGGCGGCGGGGTCTGCTCGTCGAAGTACAGTTCGCTGTAGCACTCGTCCGCGGCGATGACGAAGTCATATTCGTCAGCCAGGGCGATGAGTTTCTTCAGCACATCCACCGGGATCAGCGCGCCGGTCGGGTTGCCAGGTGAGCACAGGAACAGGATCTGGCAGCGTTTCCAGATGTCCGGCGAAACCGCGTCGAAATCCGGGTTGAAGCCATTCGCGTCCAGGCACGGCAGGTAGTGCGGCTTGGCCCCGGCCAGGAACGCCGCGCCTTCGTAGATCTGATAGAACGGGTTGGGGCTGACCACCAGGGCATCGTCGCCACGGTTGACCACGGTCTGGGTGAAGGCGAACAAGGCCTCACGGGTGCCGTTGACCGGCAGCACATGGCGCGCCGGGTCCAGCCAGCCGTTCGGCACGTTGAAACGGCGCTCGCACCAGCCGGTGATGGCTTCACGCAACTCCGGGATACCGAGGGTGGTCGGGTACACGGCCATCTTTTCCAGATTGCTGGCCAGGGCCTCGGCCACGAAGCTCGGCGAACGGTGCTTGGGCTCGCCGATGGACAACGCGATCGGGCGCTTGTCGGGGTTGGGCGTGACGCTGCCGAGCAAGGCGCGGAGCTTTTCGAACGGGTAGGGCTGGAGCTGGGACAGGGCGTTGTTCATCGGGGGCCTCGTTCAATGTGGGAGCGAGCCTGCTCGCGATAGCGGTATGGCAGGAACATCTGTGCTGGATGTTCCGCCGTCATCGCGAGCAGGCTCGCTCCCACAGGGGGAAATTTGTTCGTTCAGATGCTGATGCGTGTCAGGTGGGCATCGGGTTCCTGGTTGACGCTCAAATGCCGCACGATCGCTTCCTGCAGGCGGCTGCACAACTGTGGGTCGGAGAGCGGTTGGCCATGGGCGTCGGTGATGAAGAACACGTCTTCCACCCGTTCGCCGAGGGTGGCGATCTTGGCGTTCTGCAGCGACAGGTCGAACTCCAGGAAGATATGCCCGATCCGCGCCAGCAGGCCGGGACGATCCGGGGCGCTGAGTTCCAGCACTGTGATCTGACGCTGGGCATCGTTGTGGATCGTCACCTGGGGCGCAAAGGCGAAATGCTTGAGCTGGCGTGGCACCCGGCGCTGGATGATGGTCGGGTAGTCCGCCGGGTTGCGCAGGGCCTCGGTGAGGCCGTCGCGGATCTGCTTGACCCGTGCCGGGTTATCGCCAATCGAATCGCCGTCGGTGTCGAGCACGATATAGGTGTCGAGGGTGAACTGGCTGCTGGAGGTGATAATCCGCGCATCATGGATGTTGAGGTTGAGCTGGTCCATCGCCGCCACGGTCACGGCGAAGAAGTCGTGCTGGTCCGGGGCGTAGATGAAGATCTGCGTGCCGCCTTCGAACTCGCGTTGGGTGGTTTCCTTGATCAGCACCAGCGGCCCGCCGTCGGCCGGTTGCTGGAGGATCGCGTCGCTGTGCCAGGCCACGTCGCCGGCGGTATGGCGCAGGAAATAGTCGTCGCCCAGTTGTGACCAGAGTTGCTCGACATCGTCCGGGTCGGTACCGCCACGCACCAGGATGTCCAGGGCTGCGCTCTGGGTCCGGCGGATCTGTTCTTCGCGGTCCACCGGGTTTTCCAGGCCACGGCGCAAGGCCCGTTTGGTCTCGGTGTACAACTGGCGCAACAGGCTGGCGCGCCAGGAGTTCCACAGGGTCGGGTTGGTGGCGTTGATGTCGGCCACGGTCAGCACGTAGAGGTAATCCAGGCGCGTTTCATCGCCAACGATCTGGGCGAAGTCGTGGATCACCTGCGGGTCGGACAAATCCTTGCGCTGGGCGGTGGTCGACATCACCAGGTGGTTCTGCACCAGCCAGACGATCAGCCGGCTGTCCCATACCGGCAGTTGATGGCGCTGGCAGAACGCTTCGGCATCCACCGCGCCGATCTCGGAGTGATCGCCCTGGCGGCCCTTGCCGATGTCGTGGTACAGCCCCGCCATGTAGATCAGCTCGGGCTTGGGCAGTTTGCCCATGAGCTTGCTGGCCAGCGGGAATTTCTCCGAGACCTGGGTGTACTGGAGTTTACGCAGGTGCTTGATCAGGTTCAGGGTGTGGGCATCGACCGTGTAGATATGGAACAGGTCGTGCTGCATCTGTCCGACGATGAAGCCGAACTCCGGCAGATAGCGCCCGAGGATCCCGTAGCGGTTCATGCGCCGCAGGTTGCGGTGCACGCCGATCTTGCACTTGAACAGCTCGATGAACAGGCTGGTGTTGCGGATGTCGTGGCGGAAATCCTCGTCGATCAGATGACGGTTTTCCCGCAGCAGGCGAATGGTATCGGCGCGCACGCCCTTGATTTCCGGCTGCTGGGCCATGAGCACGAAGATTTCCAGCATGGCGAACGGCGTGCGGCGGAACACATTGGCGTTGCGAGCTTCGATGTAGCCGTCGTGGAGCTGGAAGCGAGAGTTGATCGGCTGCGGCGGCTCTTCGTCTTCTGGGGCGAGGATGACCTCCTCGAAGTGCTGGATGATCAGTTCGCTGAGCTGGGCGATACTCATCACCACCCGGTAATACTGCTGCATGAAGTTTTCGATGGACTGCTTGGCGTCTTGGCCCTCGAAGCCCAGCAGGCCGGCGATGGAGCGCTGGTGATCGAACAGCAGGCGGTCTTCGGCACGCCCGGCCAGCATGTGCAGGGCGTAGCGAACCTTCCACAGGAACTCCTGGGACGAGGCCAGCAAGGCGTTTTCGCTTTCCACCAGGAACCCTTCGCCAGCCAGGGCCCGCAGGTTCAGCGTGCCGTACTGGCGGCGGGCAACCCAGAGGATCGTCTGGATGTCCCGCAGCCCACCGGGCGAGCCCTTGACGTTGGGCTCCAGGTTGTACTCGGTGTCGTTGTACTTGTGGTGACGGGCCTTCTGCTCGGCGTGCTTGGCCAGGAAGAAGTCCTTGCTCGGCCACATGTGCTCCGTGCTGGTGACATCGAGCATGCGCTGGCGCAGGCGTTCGGGGCCGGCGATGGTGCGGCTTTCCATCAGGTTGGTGATCACCGTCAGGTCGGCGCGGGCTTCGTCGGCACATTCCTGCACCGAGCGCACGCTCTGGCCGACTTCCAGGCCGATGTCCCACAGCAGCGTCAGGAACCGCTCGATGGAGTCGCGGAAAACCTCATGATCGGCGCTGTCCAGCAGGATCAGCAGATCGATGTCGGAGTAGGGGTGCAGCTCACCGCGCCCATAGCCGCCGACCGCCACCAGGGCGATGTCGGCGTCTTCGCTCCAGTCGAACTGCTCCCAGGCCTTTTGCAGGATGTTATCGACGAACCAGGCGCGGTCCTCGATCAGCCGACGAATGTCCCGGCCATTGCGAAAGCGCTGGTCGAGCACTTCGTGGGCCTGGCGGATCGCCTTCTTGAACGCCGAGATGGGGCTTGCCTTCAGGGCCAGTTCAGCCTGGAACTGGCCGCGGTCGAAGAGTTCGGGGTCCACCTGCGGCATTGAATGGCTTTCCTTTCTATCTATAGCTATAGGCTGGGTTCGGATCAGGCGGAAACGCGCGGGATGGTGTCATCGCTGCGCAGGGTGAAGATCTCGTAGCCGGTCTCGGTGACCAGCAAGGTGTGCTCCCACTGGGCCGACAGCTTGCGGTCCTTGGTGATGGCGGTCCAGCCGTCGCCCAGCACCTTGGTGTCGGCGCGGCCCTGGTTGATCATCGGCTCGATGGTGAAGGTCATGCCCGCTTGCAGCTCCATGCCGGTGCCGGCACGGCCGTAGTGCAGGATTTGTGGCTCTTCGTGGAACACCTTGCCGATACCGTGGCCGCAGAACTCACGCACCACCGAAAAGCCGTTCTTCTGTGCGTGCTTCTGGATCACTTCGCCGATGTCACCCAGGCGGCAGCCCGGTTTCACCAGTTCGATGGCCATGTACATGCATTCCTGGGTGACTTTCGACAGGCGCTCGGCCCACTCCGGCACGTTGCCGACATGGAACATGCGGCTGGTGTCGCCGTGGTAACCGTCCTTGATGACGGTGACGTCGATGTTCAGGGTATCGCCATCCTTCAACGGTTTTTCGTTGGGGATGCCGTGGCAGACCACGTGGTTGATCGAGGTGCAGATCGACTTCGGGAAACCTTTGTAGTTGAGCGGGGCAGGGATGGCCTTCTGCTCGTTGACGATATAGTCGTGGCAGATGCGGTCCAGCTCTTCGGTGGTCACGCCAGGCTTGACGTAGTCGGCGATCATCTCCAGCACTTCGGCGGCAAGTTTGCCGGCGACACGCATTTTGGCGATGTCCTCGGGGGTCTTGAGGGTAACGGTCATACAGGCTCTCTCTGCGCCCGACGGCGCTGTTCAAAGCGAAATGGGCGGCGGATGATGATTCACGTGGCCCTGAAAGAGGCGATTCTAACAGACGATCAGCGCAAATCCGCGTCCACATGCATCGCTTCTCTCTATAAGGGTGTGCATTCATTGCCCATGAAAGGGCTGTGGGAGGGGGGCTTCACCAGGATTTCAGAATCCGTGTTCCGTTTTCGCCCTTGCTGTGGTATAAAATGCGCCGCTTTCCGGGGATGACCCCGTAAGCTTAAATCCACACACGTGTCGACACGATGACCTGGGTGCCTCGGCTTATATAAGCCGCTGGTTGGTCATTGGGATACGTGGAGGCCAAACCCGACTTATCAAGGAACTATCATGTCCCAAGTCAACATGCGCGATATGCTGAAGGCCGGTGTGCACTTCGGTCACCAGACCCGTTACTGGAACCCGAAAATGGGTAAATACATTTTCGGCGCGCGTAACAAGATCCACATCATCAACCTTGAAAAAACCCTGCCGATGTTCAACGAAGCACTGACCTTCGTAGAGCGCCTGGCCCAGGGCAAAAACAAGATTCTGTTCGTCGGCACCAAGCGTTCCGCTGGCAAGATCGTTGCTGAAGAAGCAGCACGTTGCGGTTCGCCGTACGTCGATCACCGCTGGTTGGGCGGCATGCTGACCAACTTCAAGACCATTCGCGCTTCCATCAAGCGTCTGCGTGACCTTGAAGTCCAGTCCGAAGACGGTACTTTCGCCAAGCTGACCAAGAAAGAAGCGCTGATGCGCACTCGCGATCTTGAGAAGCTGGACCGCTCCCTGGGCGGTATCAAGGACATGGGCGGTCTGCCTGACGCACTGTTCGTGATCGACGTTGACCACGAGCGCATCGCGATCACCGAAGCCAACAAGCTGGGTATCCCGGTCATCGGCGTTGTCGATACCAACAGCAGCCCGGAAGGCGTTGACTACATCATCCCAGGCAACGATGACGCCATCCGCGCCATCCAGCTGTACATGGGTTCGATGGCCGACGCTGTTATCCGTGGTCGCAACAACGTGAACGGCGGCACCGAAGTCTTCGCTGAAGAAGCTCCGGCAGCAGCCGCTGAGTAATCGACGCCCCTGGCGTTGACTCAGTAAGCAAAAAGGGGGCTTGGCCCCCTTTTTGCCACCTCGAAAACCATTTGCCGCCAGCGCAGTGACCTGTTTGTAACCTGCCGCGGCCTATAAGCAGTGGTTTTCCAGGAAGAATTGATCGCCCGTTCGATCGGGTGGAATGGTTGAAAACCTATCCAAGAGGATTTTGAAATGGCAGAGATTACTGCAGCGTTGGTCAAAGAACTGCGCGAGCGTACCGGCGAAGGCATGATGGACTGCAAGAAGGCCTTGACCAAGGCTGGCGGCGACATCGAGAAAGCCATTGATGACATGCGTGCTTCGGGCGCCATCAAGGCTGCCAAGAAAGCGGGCAACGTTGCCGCTGAAGGCGCCATCGCCATCAAGGACGACGGCAAGGCAGCCGTGCTGCTGGAAGTCAACTCCCAGACCGACTTCCTGGCTTTGCAGGATGACTTCAAGGCATTCGTCGCTGCCAGCGTCGAAAAAGCCTTCGCTGACAAACTGACCGACGCAGCTCCGCTGATCGAGTCTCAGGAAGAAGCGCGCCTGGTCCTGGTTGGCAAGACCGGCGAGAACGTCAACATCCGTCGTCTGGTTCGCGTTGAAGGTGACGTGGTCGGTACCTACCTGCACGGCAACAAGATCGGTGTTGCGGTTGTCCTCAAGGGCGGCGATACCGAGCTGGCAAAAGACATCGCCATGCACGTTGCAGCGACCAACCCTGAGTTCCTGCTGCCTTCGGACGTTTCGGCTGAAGCGATCGAGCGCGAGAAGAGCGTCTTCCTGCAGCTGAACGAAGAGAAGCTCAAAGGCAAGCCTGCTGAAATCGCAGAAAAAATGGTCAGCGGTCGTATCTCCAAGTTCCTGGCCGAAGCCAGCCTGGTTGAGCAGGCTTTCGTCAAGAACCCGGAAATCAAGGTCGGCGACCTGGCGAAGAAAGCCGGTGCTGAAATCGTTTCTTTCACCTACTTCAAGGTAGGCGAAGGCATCGAGAAGCCGGTCGACAACTTCGCTGAAGAAGTTGCTGCCCAATTGGCTGCTGCCAAGCAATAAGACGGTTCTTACAACTGTCGCCCTGAAGAGGCTGCCCGCTTAACGCGCGCAGCCTCTTTTTGGATGGGGATGCCGATTTTTATTGGTTTCCTGTCGGAACTGGCTTACAAAGCCGTGTTCCGATGGCGCTGTGTCAGCGTCAAACCAGGCTTTGAACGAAAAGGCGCGCAGGCACTTTTCGTTCAAAGCCTAGAGTAGATGCAGGCTGCAAACAGCCTGCAAAAATTTTCGAAAATACGCCGCAGGAGAGATTCGCAATGGCTCAGCAGGGCAGTGGTTATCAGGCTCGCTATAAACGCATTCTACTCAAGCTTAGCGGCGAGGCCCTGATGGGCTCGGAAGAGTTCGGGATCGATCCGAAAGTGCTGGATCGCATGGCCCTGGAAGTTGGCCAGTTAGTCGGGATCGGCGTGCAGGTCGGCCTGGTCATCGGCGGCGGCAACCTGTTCCGCGGCGCAGCGCTGAGCGCGGCCGGCATGGATCGGGTCACAGGCGACCACATGGGCATGCTGGCCACTGTGATGAACGCCCTGGCTATGCGTGACGCGCTGGAGCGTGCCAATATCTCGGCCATCGTGATGTCGGCCATTTCCATGGTTGGCGTGACCGATCACTACGACCGCCGCAAAGCCATGCGCCACCTCAACTCCAAGGAAGTGGTGATTTTTGCCGCCGGTACCGGTAATCCGTTCTTCACCACGGATTCGGCCGCCTGCCTGCGAGCGATCGAGATCGATGCCGATGTCGTGCTCAAGGCAACCAAGGTCGATGGCGTCTATACCGCTGACCCGTTCAAGGACCCGCATGCCGAGAAGTTCGATCATCTGACCTACGATGAAGTGCTGGATCGCAAGCTGGGTGTAATGGATCTGACGGCTATCTGCCTGTGCCGCGACCACAAGATGCCGTTGCGCGTCTTTAACATGAACAAGCCCGGTGCCCTGCTGAATATCGTCCATGGTGGCGCCGAAGGAACACTGATCGAGGAAGTTCAACAATGATCAACGAAATCAAGAAAGACGCTGAACAGCGCATGCAGAAATCCCTGGAGTCCCTGGCGCACAACTTCGGTCGCATCCGCACCGGCCAGGCACACCCGAGCATCCTTGAGGGCGTGATGGTGCCGTACTACGGCGCTGACACCCCGATCAAGCAGGTGGCCAACATCACCGTCAAGGACGCTCGTACCCTGCAGGTCGTAGCCTTTGAACGCAATATGCTGGGCGCGGTCGACAAGGCCATTGGCAGTGCCGGCCTGAACCTGAACCCGACCAACCTGGGTGAACTGCTGCTGATCTCCATGCCGGCCCTGACCGAGGAAACCCGCAGGGGCTTCACCAAGCAGGCACGTGATGTGGCTGAAGATGCCCGTGTTGCCGTACGCAACATCCGTCGCGATGCCAACAGCCAGCTCAAGGACCTGGTCAAGGAAAAGGAAATCAG
This sequence comes from Pseudomonas sp. 43mfcvi1.1, assembly GCF_900115935.1. NCBI lineage: Bacteria > Pseudomonadati > Pseudomonadota > Gammaproteobacteria > Pseudomonadales > Pseudomonadaceae > Pseudomonas > Pseudomonas sp. 43mfcvi1.1. The sequence goes on from NZ_UETT01000005.1 coordinate 435,733, forward strand.
CGAAGACGAAGAGCGCCGCGCCACAGGTGAGATTGACGACCTGACCAAGAAATACGTGGCTAAGATCGACGCGGATTTGGCGCAGAAAGAAAAAGACCTGATGGCCGTATAAGGGTCTCGTTTTCATGGAAAAGACCAAGCAGGCCGTGCCGTTCGCGGTGCCGCGCCACGTGGCGATCATCATGGACGGCAACAACCGCTGGGCCAAGAAGCGCTTTATGCCTGGCGTTGCCGGGCACAAGGCGGGGGTCGATGCGGTTCGTGCGGTCATCGAGGTGTGCGCCGAGGCAGGGGTCGAGGTGCTGACCCTGTTCGCCTTCTCCAGCGAGAACTGGCAGCGGCCGGCCGATGAAGTCAGCGCCTTGATGGATCTGTTCCTCAAGGCCCTGCGTCGTGAGGCCAAACGCCTCAACGACAACAAGATCAGCTTGCGCATCATCGGCGATCGTTCGCGTTTCCATCCCGAGTTGCAGGCTGCGATGCGCGAAGCCGAGGCCGCGACAGCGGGTGCCGATCGCTTTGTCCTGCAGATCGCCGCCAACTATGGCGGTCAGTGGGACATTGCCCAGGCTGCCCAGCGGTTGGCGCGGGAAGTCCAGGCTGGGCACCTGCGTCCGGAAGACATCACGCCGCAACTGTTGCAGACCTGCCTGGCGACCGGCGACCTGCCGTTGCCGGACCTGTGCATCCGTACCGGTGGCGAGCATCGCATCAGCAACTTCCTGCTCTGGCAGCTGGCTTATGCCGAGCTGTACTTCTCCGACCTGTTCTGGCCGGACTTCAAACACGAAGCCATGCGCACCGCGCTGGCCGATTTCGCTTCCCGTCAGCGTCGCTTCGGTAAAACGAGCGAGCAGATCGAAGCTGGAGCCCGGGTTTAATGCTCAAACAACGAATCATCACTGCCCTGATCCTGTTGCCCATTGCCCTGGGTGGTTTTTTCCTGCTCGAAGGCGCCAGTTTTGCGCTGTTCATCGGCCTGGTCGTGACCTTGGGGGCGTGGGAGTGGGCGTGGTTGGCGGGTTTTCCTGCGCAGTCGGCCCGCGTGGCTTACGCCGTGGCCGTGGCGGCCATGCTGTTCATCATGTACGTGGTGCCCGGCCTCGCGCCTTGGGTGCTGGGCGCTGCGGTGCTGTGGTGGGCGACAGCGACCTTCCTGGTCCTGACTTATCCGCGCACGACCCATCATTGGGCCAACGCAGCGACCAAGCTGGTGATCGGCCTGTTGATCCTGCTGCCGGCCTGGCAAGGGCTTATCTGGATCAAGCAAGGCCCACTGGGTAACTGGCAGATCATGGCCGTGATGGTGCTGGTCTGGGGGGCCGATGTTGGCGCCTATTTCTCCGGCAAGGCCTTCGGCAAGCGCAAGCTGGCGCCGAAAGTCAGTCCCGGCAAGAGTTGGGAGGGCGTCTATGGTGGCCTAGCCTTGAGTCTGGTGATCACCACCGTGGTCGGCTTCGTGCGGGACTGGACGGTGGCGCAACTGCTGATGGGGCTCATTGGTGCAGCCCTGATCGTATTTGTGTCCGTGGTCGGCGACCTGACCGAAAGCATGTTCAAGCGCCAATCCGGGATCAAGGACAGCAGTAACCTGTTGCCCGGTCACGGTGGCGTGCTGGACCGTATAGACAGTCTTACCGCCGCGATCCCGATCTTTGCCGTGCTGTTGTGGATGGCGGCATCGTGAGTCGCCCCCAACAGATCACCGTCCTTGGTGCGACCGGTTCGATCGGCCTGAGTACGCTTGACGTCATCGGCCGGCATCCGGAGCGTTACCAGGTGTTCGCCCTCAGCGGCTTCACGCGCTTGAGTGAATTGCTGGCATTGTGCATACGCCACACGCCACGGTTTGCCGTAGTGCCTGAGGTCGGCGTGGCGCGGGCGTTGCAGGACGATCTGCGCGCAGCCGGTTTGCACACTCGCGTGCTGGTGGGGGAGGAAGGGCTCTGCCAAGTGGCCTCAGACCCTGAAGTCGACGCCGTGATGGCGGCAATCGTCGGTGCGGCGGGCTTGCGTCCGACGCTGGCGGCGGTGGAGGCCGGCAAGAAGATCCTGCTGGCCAACAAAGAGGCGCTGGTGATGTCCGGCGCACTGTTCATGCAGGCCGTGCGCAAAAGCGGTTCGGTGTTGCTGCCCATCGACAGCGAGCACAATGCGATTTTCCAGTGCATGCCGCAGGACTTTTCCCGTGGCCTCGGTGCGGTGGGGGTCCGGCGGATTTTGCTGACAGCCTCCGGTGGTCCGTTCCGGCAGACGCCGCTGGAAGAATTGATGCATGTTTCACCCGAGCAGGCCTGTGCGCACCCGAACTGGTCCATGGGGCGCAAGATTTCCGTGGATTCGGCCAGCATGATGAACAAAGGCCTGGAGCTGATCGAGGCCTGCTGGCTATTCGATGCCAAGCCGTCCCAGGTCGAGGTGGTGATTCATCCCCAGAGCGTGATTCACTCCCTGGTGGACTACGTCGACGGTTCGGTACTGGCCCAGTTGGGCAACCCGGATATGCGCACCCCGATCGCCAATGCCCTGGCCTGGCCAGAGCGCATCGATTCGGGCGTTGCGCCGCTGGACCTGTTCGCCATCGCCCGCCTGGATTTCCAGGCCCCCGATGAGCAGCGTTTCCCTTGCCTGCGTCTGGCGCGCCAGGCGGCCGAGGCGGGCGACAGTGCCCCGGCCATGCTTAACGCCGCCAATGAAGTGGCGGTTGCAGCGTTTCTCGATGGACGTGTCCGTTACCTCGAGATCGCGAGTATCATCGAGGAAGTCTTGAATCTCGAGGCCGTGGTTTCGGTCGATGACCTCGATACAGTGTTTACGGCGGATGCCAGGGCTCGTGAGTTGGCGGGCCAATGGCTGCAGCGCCACGGGCGTTGAAGCTGCGATACGTTAGCCAGGGCTACCCTGGACAGGATTGCGGAGAAAACAGATGAGCGCGCTCTATATGATTGTCGGCACCCTGGTTGCCTTGGGGGTGTTGGTCACATTTCACGAATTCGGTCATTTCTGGGTCGCGCGTCGCTGTGGCGTCAAGGTCCTGCGTTTTTCCGTGGGCTTCGGCATGCCCTTGCTGCGCTGGCACGACAAGAAAGGCACCGAGTTCGTCGTGGCGGCCATCCCGCTGGGCGGCTACGTGAAAATGCTCGACGAGCGTGAAGGCGAAGTGCCTGCTGATCAGCTCGACCAATCCTTCAATCGCAAGACCGTCCGTCAGCGCATTGCCATCGTCGCGGCGGGGCCGATTGCCAACTTCCTGCTGGCCATGGTGTTTTTCTGGGCCCTGGCCATGCTGGGCAGCGAACAAGTACGTCCGGTTATCGGTGCGGTGGAGGCTGGCAGCGTTGCCGCCCGCGCCGGGTTGGGTGCCGGGCAGGAAATCGTCGCTATCGACGGCGAGCCGACGTCGGGCTGGGCTGCTGTCAATCTGCAACTGGTGCGGCGCCTGGGTGAGAGCGGTTCGTTGCAATTGATGGTGCGCGAGCAGGGCTCCACGGTGGATTCACCTCGCGAACTGGCATTGGATAACTGGCTCAAAGGTGCCGACGAGCCCGATCCGATCCGATCCCTGGGGATTCGGCCATGGCGGCCAGCGTTGCCACCGATACTCGCAGAACTCGACCCGAAAGGCCCGGCCCAGGCTGCTGGCCTGAAAACCGGCGATCGGTTGCTGGCACTCGATGGCCAGCCGGTCAGCGATTGGCAACAGGTGGTCGATTCGGTTCGCGTACGTCCTGATACCAAAATTGTGCTGCGCATCGAGCGCGACGGTGCTCCAATCGACGTCCCGGTGACCCTGGCCGCCCGTGGCGAAAGCAAGGCGCCGACCGGTTACCTGGGGGCGGGTGTCAAGGCGGTCGACTGGCCGCCGGAAATGATCCGCGAGGTCAGTTTCGGCCCTGTGGCGGCGATTGGCGAGGGTGCGCGTCGTACCTGGACCATGAGCGTCCTGACGCTGGACTCGCTCAAGAAAATGTTGTTCGGCGAGCTCTCGGTAAAAAACTTGAGTGGACCGATAACCATTGCTAAAGTGGCGGGCGCTTCTGCCCAGTCGGGCGTCGCTGATTTCCTGAATTTCCTTGCTTATCTGAGCATTAGCCTGGGGGTTCTGAATTTGCTGCCTATCCCGGTACTGGATGGGGGGCATCTGCTGTTTTATCTGATCGAGTGGGCGCGTGGTCGTCCCTTGTCGGATCGGGTGCAAGGTTGGGGGATACAGATCGGCATCAGCTTGGTGGTCGGGGTCATGTTGCTTGCCCTCGTCAACGATCTGGGTCGTCTGTAACGCTTCGCTGAATTGCGAATCTGCCGCATTTTGCGGCAGTTTGTTTATTGCCAGTTGGAATAAGAAAGGACTTCATGAAACGTCTGCTGCTAACTGCGGTTCTCACCGTATTGATGATCGCCGAAGTTCACGCCGAGTCCTTCACTATCTCTGATATTCGCGTCAATGGCCTCCAGCGGGTCTCCGCGGGTAGCGTCTTTGGTGCCTTGCCGTTGAACGTCGGCGAGCAGGCGGATGATCGGCGCCTGGTGGAATCCACTCGTGCGCTGTTCAAGACCGGCTTCTTTCAAGATATCCAACTGGGCCGTGACGGCAATGTCCTGGTCATCACTGTTGTCGAGCGTCCGTCGGTCGCCAGTATCGAGATCGAAGGCAACAAGGCGATCTCCACTGAAGACCTGATGAAGGGCCTCAAGCAGTCCGGCCTGGCCGAAGGCGAGATCTTCCAGCGCGCCACCCTCGAAGGTGTGCGTAACGAGCTGCAACGCCAGTACGTTGCCCAGGGCCGCTACTCGGCCACTGTCGACACCGAAGTGGTGCCGCAGCCGCGCAACCGCGTCGGCCTGAAGGTCAACATCAACGAAGGCACCGTGGCGGCCATCCAGCACATCAATGTGGTGGGCAACACGGTTTTCCCGGATGAAGACCTGATCGACCTGTTCGAACTCAAGACCACCAACTGGCTGTCGTTCTTCAAGAACGACGACAAGT